>JAGIBE010000277.1 GCA_017744495.1 Caulobacter sp.
GGATCAGGGATTGCAGGCGCTCGTCCCGGCGGTCCCCGACGGCGAGGGCCGCCAGGGCGGGGATCGCGCCGGCCGCCAGGGCCAGCCAGACGGGCAGACCCACCACGCCGGGCGTGAAGGCCGCCGCGCCGGTGGCGAAGATCACCGTCGCCAGCCAGCCCAGCCGCCACAGATGCGCCGCGCCGAAGGCCCCCGTCGAAGTTTCCTTCGCGGACTGGGCCTGGCCCGGCCTGAAGCCGGTCTGCAGCGGGGCGCCGTCGTTGGGCAAGGCCGCGAGAATCCCTTTCGGTGAGTCTTCGTCTCCAAAGCTTAACGCGGCCGAGGGAGTCGCCCAAGGCCGCACAATCTGCACGGGATCGTTAACGCCAGAGCTTCTTGTGGACGGAAACGGATTCGTAAGCGCCTTGGTTCATTCTGGCCCATCGAAGTTACGGACAGAAGGTCCGGGAGTCCCCATGCCGCCACCACCGGCGATCACCGACGCATCGGGCCATGCCGAGACGCCGCGCGAAAACGCCGGCGCCGACACGGGCCTGATGTCGCAGACCACCGCCTTCCGGCGGGCGGCGGCGCGCGCGCGACGCAAACAGGCCCTGGACGACCAGAAGCGCTCGTTCCTGCGCATGGTCAGCCACGAGCTGCGCACCCCGCTGAACGCGGTGATCGGCTTTTCCGAGATCCTGTCCTGCGAGCTCTACGGCCCCCTGGGCGCGCCGCAGTACAAGGAATACGCCACCCTGGTGCACGAGAGCGGCCTGAAGCTGCTGCGCCTGGTCAACCAGATCGTCGAGATCGCCCGCCTGGAAGGCCACGTCACGGACCTGGACCTGGGCGAGGAGAGCCTGGACGACGCGGTCGAGGACGTGATCCTGCAATTGCGCGGCGAGGCGTCGAGTCGGGGCGTCAGCATCGTCGCGCCCGAGGCCGGAACCCTGCCCTGCCTGCGCGCCGACGGCCGGGGCCTGCGCACCATCCTGACCAACCTGCTGCAGAACGCCCTCACCCACTCGCCGCAGGGCGGGCTGGTGCTGATCGAGGCCAGGCAGATCGGCGGCGCCGTCGAGATCGAGATCCGAGACCACGGCGAGGGCGTCGACCCGGCCGACCTGCCGCGCCTGATCCGTCCGTTCGAACAGGGCGGGGCCACCCTGACCCGGGAATCCGAAGGCGCGGGCCTGGGCCTGCCGATCGTCGACCTGCTGACCCGGGCCATGGACGGGAGCTTGCGGCTGAAATCGACGGTAGGCCACGGCTTTACCGCCATCGTCACCCTGCCGGACGCCTCGGCCCGCCCGTCGCTGGCGCGCGCGCGGCCGTAAGCCCCCTTCCCCTTTCGCCTGCCGCGCATTAAGTCCGCGCCATGCAACGCCCCATCGACGCCGCCCTCGACGAACTGGCCGACGAGTTCGAACTGCTCGGCGACTGGGAAGAGCGCTATCGTTACGTGATCGAGCTGGGCAAGGAACTGGCCCTGCTCAGCGAGGCCGAACATTCCGACGCCAACAAGGTGCGCGGCTGCGCCAGCCAGGTGTGGCTGGTGACCGAGCCGCAGGCCGACGGCACGATCCAGTTCCGGGGCGACAGCGACGCCCACATCGTCAGCGGCCTGATCGCCATCCTGATGCGGCTCTATTCGGGTCGCCCGGCCAAGGACATCGTGGAGTTCGACGCGGCGGCCGCCATGACGCGCCTCGGCCTGTCGGAGGCCCTGTCCTCCCAGCGCTCGAACGGCCTGAAATCTATGGTGGCGCGCATCCAGCGAGACGCCGCGGCGCTGGTCTAGACTGAACTGGGGACACACACTCGTCCCACGACTTCGCCAGAAGTATCACGCGCTCTGGAGCGAGTGTGTGTCCCCGACCGTACGCGCCGGCTCAGAAGAACCCGGCCCGCGTCCCGATGAACCAGATCGCGATGACGATCAGCACCAGCTGGATCAGCCAGTTGACCGGCGACGGGATGGGGCTGCGTTGGACCGCATAGAGCGCCAGGCCAAGCAGGATGAGGGCGACGAGGACGACGATCAGGATGCTCATGCCGGTTTAACCGCCACGCTTGCCAATCGTTCCCGTCAGCGCCTATCAGCCCGGCCATGAGCTTCCGCGTCGCCGCCCTATACCGCTTCACCACCTTCGCCGACCCGCTGACCATCATGCGGCCGTTGTCGAAGCTGTGCTGCGGCCTGGGCGTGAAGGGCACGCTGCTGTTGGCCCGCGAGGGGATCAACGGCACGATCGCCGGGACGCCCGAGGCCATCGACCAGGTGCTGGACCACATCCGCGCCCTGCCCGGCTGCGACACGCTGGAACTGAAGTTCGCGCAGGCCGAGGCGATGCCGTTCCACCGCATGAAGGTGCGCATCAAGCGGGAGATCGTCACCCTGGGCGCCGGCGACCTGGATCCCGCCGCCAACGCCGGGACCTATGTCGAGCCCGCCGACTGGAACGCCCTGATCGCCCGGAACGATGTGGTGGTGATCGACACCCGCAACGCCTACGAGACGGCCATCGGCACGTTCGAGGGCGCGATCGATCCGGCCACCGCCAGCTTCAGCGATTTTCCCGCCTGGTTCCGCGCCTTCCGCCAGACCTGGGATTCGGCCGCCCCGCCCAAGGTGGCGATGTTCTGCACCGGCGGCATCCGCTGCGAGAAGTCGACCGCCTTCCTCAAGGCCGAGGGCGTGGAGGACGTGTTCCATCTGAAAGGCGGCATCCTGAACTATCTGGAGACCGTGCCGGCCGAAGAGAGCCTCTGGCATGGCGAGTGCTTTGTATTCGACGAGCGGGTGTCGGTCGGCCACGGCCTGGAGCCCGGGACCCACGCCCTGTGCCGGGGCTGTCGCATGCCGGTCAGCCCCGAGGACCGCGCCAGCAAGCACTATGTCGAGGGCGTCTCCTGCCCCGCCTGCCATGACGCCCGCGACGACGAGGCCAAGGCTCGCTATGCCGAACGCCACAAGCAGGCGGCGCGAGCGAAGGAGCTGGGGATCGAGCATGTGGGGGCGGTGATGCCGTTTCGCGGCGATCCTAATATTCCTTGAGTTCGGGGTCGCCGAACCAGGTGTGCGAAACACCGACCACGTAGCGTCGCTGGCCGCCGAGGGGCGAGACGACGACGATCGCGTATTTCCGGTAGCCGGGCGAAGAGCGTCCGCCCACCTCGAACCCGGCTCGCTCCAGCTCGACGACGCGTCGCCCGTTGCTTTCGTAGTCGCGCTTGATGCGGGGTCCGTCTGATTTCGGCGTGCCGATCAACGGCCCCACCTTCACCGCCAGAACAATCGCCATCATCACCGCGACAAAGGCCGCGCTGAAGAGATTTTCCATTCGGATGCGCCCGTCTGCCTTGAAGCGTCCAAGACGCCTCGCATGATACTGAAGCCCCCGATCAAGCTAGGCAATGAGCGCCGCTGACGTCGGCTAGGCGATCGGATCGCGAGCGTCGGGATCATTCCGCCAGACCGCCGCGTTATCGAGGCTCCACCCGCCAAGGAGCCGCACCATGGCCACTTATGACACCTCTTACGGCACGCCCGCCCAAGCGCGGCAGGGCCTGCTGTCCAGCCTGTCCGACAAGGTCTCGGGCCTCTTCCAGAAGGCCCCCGCCGATCCCTATGCGGTCCAGCCGGCCGCCGACTACGCGCTCAAGCCCGACGCTCAGGGGAAGATCACCCTGGCGGGCAAGAAGGTGCCGCTGGCCCTCGCTGTGCTGGGCGCCGGCGTTGTCGCCGGCCTGCTGATCAACCGCAGGACGCGCGGTCCGGCCCTGGCCGCCGCGACCACCGCCTGGACCTTCCTGGGCAGCAAGGCAGCGCCCATCGCCGACAAGCTGCCCACCCTGCGTCGTTGAGCGAACCTTTCTCGGGCGGCCCGCGTTAGCCGGGTCCCCCAATATCGGAGAGCCCCATGCACACCAACGAAGACCACATCAAGCTCGTCAACAGCCTGGTCGAAACCACCATCGACAGCGCCGACGGCTATGCCGAGGCCGCCAAGGACGCCGAGGGCGCCCGCTACAAGACCCTGTTCCAGCAGCGCGCCCAGGAGCGCCGCTCGATCGCCTCGGAACTGCAGGACGAAGTCCGCCGCCTGGGCGGCGAGGCCAAGGACGACGGCACGATCCTGGCCGCTGCGCACCGCGCCTTCCTGAACCTGAAGGACGCCGTGACCAAGGGCGACGAGGCCGTCGTCAACGAGGTCGAGGCCGGCGAGGACTTCATCAAGGGCAAGTTCGAGAAGGCCCTGCAGGACACCGACGTCCAGCCTCAGACCCGCGCTGTGATCGAAAAGGCCTGGACCTCGGTCAAGTCCGGCCACGACCAGATGCGCGACATCAAGCACATGCTGAAGCACTAGCGGCCAGCTGACAGCTGACGGGGACACACACTCGTCCCACGACCTGCGTCGAGCAGGGCAAGGGTCTTTGAACGAGTGTGTGTCCCCAGCCGCACCCCAGCCACGCTGGCTCAAGCCATGCGGTAGTGCATCGCCAGCCGCTGAAGCGCCAGCTTCAGCACCGTCTTCCCGGCCCTCCGGGGCAGACCCAGCTCGCGCTCCGCCACCTGCAGCGCCGTCTCCGCCAGACACACCCGTTCCAACATCTCGCGCAGGCCCGGCCCCACCGCCGTGAGGGCCGCGGCGATGCGGTCCTTGGCCGCCCGGGCCCGCAGGGCCGGCTCCAGGCCCTGCCCCCCACCCTCGCCGCGCGGCTGGGCGTCCCAGTTCATGGTCAGACGGCCCACCGTGCCGGCCTTCTGGAAGTCCTCCCGCAACCGCTCGCCAGCCATCAGTTCGACATCCTCCAGCCCGCCACGCCGGGCCAGCCAGGCCAGGGGCGACTCACCCAGATTGGCCTTCAGCACCACGTGCTGGTCGCTGCCCTCGATCACCACCCGCTCGCCCTCGATCACGCCCGGACGTCCCGGCGGCGGGGTCAGCGCGGCCGGCGGCTTGACCAGCCTCCAGCCGCCTTCGCGCCGCGCGGCCAGGGCCCCGTCGCGGGCCAACACGCGGAACGCCGCCTCGTCCAGGGTCAGCATGACCCGCCGCCGGGGACCGAAGCGGACCACATAGCCCAGCTCCTTGATCTCGATCAGCGCGCCCGGCCGCCGCAGCAGTCGTTCAGCCCGCGCGGCCAGATGCTCGGCGTCCAGCATCCGCTGGTACGCCCCTTCGGTTCCAATCCCGCCTATTGGGCCGTTCATCGGTCGATCCCCAGCTGGGTCAGCTCCGGGATCGCGTCCGGCGCCTGTTTCACGCAGGCCTCCAGCACACTCATCCGTGCGTCGAAGGCCGCGTTGTCGCGCATTTCCTCGATGCGGGTGCAGGCATAGCCGCACGTGGAGCGATCGCGGTTGAACGCGAAAGCCACCCGGATCAGCGGCCAGTTGAAATTGACGTGGGCCAGGTAGATGGCGATCTGCCGCGCTCGCGCCGCCGCCTTGCTGGCGCGCTTCGTCGAGGCGATGTCGTTGGGCGCGACGCCGGTGGCCAAGGCCACGGCGTGGGTGATGAACGCCGCCGTCAGTTTGTCGCGACGTGGGTCGGGCGAGATCGCCCACAGATCCTCGAGAGCTTCAGCCAGCATCGGCTTCCCCCTGCGAATGGCGTCCCCGTGACGCCTTCGACCCGAATCTTAGGTCGATATTCCAGGGATGAGGATAACTTTCCTATTACGCACGTCCAGTAGGAATATAAACCTTTGATTGAATTGGGAGCGACCTCGCTCTATCCCCGCGGCCAAACGGGCATAGCGGCCTCCGGGATGATCGCGCCCTTGCGAGTCACCACCACCGCGGCCAGGTCGTGGCCGCGCGCCACGGCGGTTGCCACAGGCAGCCCGGCGAGACGCCAAGAGAGATAGGCGGCGTTGAAACTGTCGCCAGCGCCGGTGGTGTCCAGCGCCTTGACCCGGTTCGGGGCGGGGGTGGCGATCCGGCCTTCTGGAGTGTGGACGTTGACCGCGTGGCTCTCGTCGCGCGCCACCACCTCGGCCCCGGTCGACGCCCATTCGGCGGCGAGATCCTCGGCCTCGCGGCCGTAGAGCGGACGGCTGTCCTCGCTGCTCAGCGAGACGAAGCGGCAGGCGGGCACGACGCCGTCCAGCGCCTCGCGCGCCGCCTCGGCGCCGGCCCACAGCGCCGGGCGGTAGTTGAAGTCCAGCGCCACGGCCACGCCCAGCGAGTGGACATAGGCCAGGATATCCTTCAGACGCGCCCGGCCGATGTCGCCGATCACCGCCAGGGTCACGCCCGACAGATAGACGAGATCGCTGGCCTTGGCGGCGGCGATCAGCTGGTCGGCGGTGTGCTGCGAGAACAGATCGCGGATCGGGGCCCGCTCGCGCCAGTAGTGAAACTTCCGCTCGCCGTTCTCGTCCAGGACGATGGCGTAGAGGCCCGGCAGCCGGCCCTCGACCTCACGCACCAGCCGGGTGTCCAGTCCCTCGCGCCGCATCGCGTCCAGGGCGCCGTCGCTGAACGGGTCGCCCTTGCCCAAGGCCGTGCAGTAGCCGACCTCGTCGCCGAGCCGAGCCATGTAGACGGCGGTGTTGAAGGTGTCGCCCGCGAACCCCATCCGATGCAGGCCCTCGCTCTCCGGCGACAGCTCGACCATGCATTCGCCCAGGACGGTGATCTTGGCCATGGCTCAAATGTCCCCCGGTGTCATTAGGGCAGTGATAGCCTCCTCGGACCTCGCGGGCCACTGGGAAGGTCCGTCCGAGTTTCTTAGTCCCTCCCCCTGTGGGGGAGGTGATCGCGAAGCGATCGGTGGGGGGAGTATTCGGATCGTTCGATCCGGGTCGTGACCGCCTGCCGATCACTCCCCCCTCCGGCCTTCGGCCACCTCCCCCACAGGGGGAGGGACTGAATAGGCCGCCCGCCCCTATCGCTTCCGCGCCGCGATCCAGGCATCGATCTTCTGCTCCAGCACCGCCAACGGCAGCGAGCCGTTCAGCAGCACCGCGTCGTGGAAGGCGCGCTCGTCGAACTTGTCGCCCAGCGCCGTCTCGGCCCGCTTCCGCAGCTCTAGAATCTTCAGCTCGCCCACCTTGTAGGCCAGGGCCTGGCCCGGCCAGGAGATGTAGCGAGCCACCTCCACGTCGATGTTGGTCGGCGACAGGGCGGTGTTCTCGACGAAGCAGGCCTTGGCCTGGTCCAGGGTCCAGTGCTTGGCGTGGAGGCCCGTGTCGGCCACCAGCCGGCAGGCGCGCCACATCTCGTAGGACAGCCGGCCGAACAGCTCATAGGGGTCGCGATAGATTCCCATCTCCTCGCCCAGCCACTCCGAATAGAGACCCCAGCCCTCGCCGTAGGCGTTGAAATAGACGGTCTTGCGGAAGTCCGGGACGCCGGCCTGCTCCTGGGCAAGCGACGTCTGGATGTGGTGGCCGGGCGCGCCCTCGTGCAGCACCAGGGCCGGCAGCTCGTAGAGCGGCCGCTGATCCAAGGCCGAGGTGTTGATCATCAGCCCGCCGGCGCGGCCGGTCTTGGGGTCTCCCCCAAAGTAACGGCCGGTGGTGTAGCCTTGCTCGATGCTGGCCGGCACCGGACGCACGCCGTAGGTCAGGCGCGGCAGGGTCCCGAAGTGGGCGGGCAGCTGGTCATCGGCCCGCTTGGCGATCTCGCTGGCCTTCTCCAGCAGTTGCTGGCGGCTGGTGGCGTAGAAACGCGGGTCCTTGCGCAGGAAGGCGATGAAGGCTGGCAGGTCGCCCTGGAAGCCGGCCTGCTTCATCACGATTTCCATCCGCGCCCGGATGCGCGCGACCTCGGCCTGACCCAGGGCGTGGACCTGGTCGGCGGTCATGGTCGTGGTGGTGTGACGGCGCACCAGGAAGGCGTAGTAGCGCGCCCCGTCGGGCAGGTCCGACACGGCCAGGCTCTTGGCGGCGTGCGGCAGGTATTCCTGCTCCATGAAGGTGACGAAGCCGGCGCGGGCTGGGGCGACCTTGTCGGTCACCACCTTGGTCCCCTCGGCCAGCAGGGCGGCCTGGCGGTCGGCGGAGATGCTGGACGGCAGGTCGCGTAGCGGGGCCAGCAGCGGCTCTTCGGCGATCGGCGTGGCGGCCGTGCGGCGGGCGCGGTCCAGCACCGCCTGGGCGGTGGGGACGGCCTGGACGAAGCCGGTCGCCACGCCGCGCCGGGCGTTGGCGATGTTGGCGGCGTACCAGTCGGGGGTCTGGGCCAGCAGAGCGATCCACTGTTTCGCCTCGTCCTCCGACTTCAGGTGCATGCCGTTGGCGCGATACAGCAGGATGACGTCGAAGCCGCCGTCGGTGCTGAACGGCAGGCGCGCCTCGTCGAACGACAGGCCCTCCAGGCGTTCGTCCAGGCTCCATTTCAGGATGGCGTGGGTCAGCTTCTGGTTGGCGTTCAGCACGGAGAGATCGACGCCGTCCAGCGACTGGCGGGCCGAGGTCAACAGGGCCTTGCGCTCGGCGTCGGCCTTGGGGCCCACCGGCGGGAACTTGAAGCGCGAGGCCTCATCGGCCCCGCCCTCCCCGTCGTCCTCGCCCGCCCCGGCTGCCTCATAGGCCTTGACCGCCTGGGCCAGCCGATCGGCGGCGCTGGGGCCTTTCGGCGTCGCCGCGACGGCCGCGCCGTTCAGCGCCAGGACCAGGGCCAGGCCCAGAAGGACGCGCTTGGACATCGGAAACTTCCCCCGCAGGTTCACCGCGAAGGTTAGATCAGGAATCGAGGCCGGCTAGAAGGCGGACCTGAAGCTGACCCTAGTTGGTGGTCTTGCAGCCCCGCTGGGCCTGGACGCCGCGTAGGAAGCCACGACGCGCCATGCCGGCGTCGAGCGCGGCGTTCAGGCGACGGTCGGCTGGAGCCGCCCCTGTGACTTCGCGAACCAGACCCCGGAACGGGATGATGGAGTTGATCACCGTCTTGCCGCCGGCCTCGGCCAGCTTGCCCGCGCGGTTCTCCTTGACCTCGTTGCCGACCGTATAGTCGGCGCCGAGCACCGCGTTGAGGTCCGTAACCTCGGCGCTCAGCCGCTTGCAGGTCTTCAGACCCTTGAGGCTATAAGGCTCTTGTTGCGCCTTGATCAGGATCGGCGGGATTTGGCGCTTGGCGATGCCGACGTCACGCACCGGCTGAGTGCCGATCTCCACCGACTTCTTGCGCACCTCGGTTCCCCAGCTTTCGTCCGGATGATCTTTATCTGGGGTCGTGGACGAGTTCGGCGGCGTGACTGGCTTGAGAGGCTTGTCGGCCTTGGTGATCGGATATTGCGGCTTCACCTCGGCTTGAGCCGCACCCGCCAGCGCCAACACCGCCGCGACCGCCGCCAGGCGGCCCGCATGCGCAAATCGAAGGCCATATCGAGCCATGGTCTAGAATCCCCAGCCTCACCCGCCCCGAGCAGGTGATCACCGATCAGAAACGGCAGTGCTCCGTAACGGGTTCCATAGGACTATCAAGCCCCCACCGGATGCGTCACGCTTCAAATTCTGGAAGGGAAATTGGAGCGGGCGAAGAGATTCGAACTCTCGACCCCAACCTTGGCAAGGTTGTGCTCTACCACTGAGCTACGCCCGCATCCGGGATATTTCGGGTCTCGTTCCATCCCCGGAAGACCGGAGAATGGAGCGGGCGAAGAGATTCGAACTCTCGACCCCAACCTTGGCAAGGTTGTGCTCTACCACTGAGCTACGCCCGCATCGTAGGGGCCGAAAACAGCGCCCCGCGACGAGGAGGCGGCTTATGGCAGAGCGCCTCGCCATTGGCAAGCGGTCTGACGCGGGTTCGACCTCGTCATTGTGGACAACGCGTCGCACCCGCCCCATTCCGGTAGCATCGGCACTTGCGCCCCTGCACGTTTTGCCCGCTCATTCGCCCCTTCTTTTCGGGGACTTGAGCGTCTTGCGTCTGTTCGTGTTCGGATTGGGTTATGTCGGCCGGGCCTTCGCCGAGGCCCTGCTCGCCCGGGGCTGGGACGTAGCCGCCACGGCGCGCGACGCCGATCGCGCGACCGCGTTGCGCGCCGCGGGGATCGAGCCCGTCGACGCCGAGGACCGCGCGGCCATGACCGCCGCCCTGACCGGCGTCAACGCGGTCCTGATCACCGCCCCGCCCACCGCCGACGGCTGCCCGGGCCTGGAGGCGGTGATTCCCGCCCTGGCGGCCGCCGAGGCCTTCCCCGACTGGATCGGCTACCTGTCGACCACCGGCGTCTACGGCGACTTCGAAGGCCGCTGGGTGTTCGAGAGCTCGCCGCTGAAGGCCCAGTCGGTGGAAGGCGCGCGCCGCGTCGGGGCCGAGCGCGACTGGCGCCAGGTGGGACGCGGCATGGGCCTGACGGTGACCACCTTCCGCCTGCCGGGCATCTACGGCCCCGGCCGCAGCGCGCTCGACCGCCTGAGGGCCGGCGAGGGCCGCCGCATCGTCAAGCCGGGCCAGGTGTTCAGCCGCATCCACCTCGAGGACATCGTCTCGGGCCTGCTGGCCTCGCTGGAGCGGCCCCGAGCCGGCGGGATCTACAACCTGGTCGATGACGAACCGGTCCCGCCGCAGGACGTGATGGAGCACGCCGCCAGCCTGCTGGGCGTTCCCGTGCCGCCCGACCTGCCGTTCAACGAACTGGGCCTGTCGCCCGCCACCCGCCGCTTCTACGCCGAGAACAAGCGCGTCTCGAACGCCCTGGCCAAGGCCGAACTGGGCTGGCGTCCGAAGTATCCGACGTATCGCGAGGGTCTGGCGGCGATCCTGGCGGGTGGCGGTTAGAAGCGCTCGGCTCGCGGCATCGGCTTTTCGTCGTCCGTGTCCCAGGATGAGACCCAGGCGGCGACAACGTCGTGATCGACAACGCATCCTTCTTCGGCAGCGCGAAGCCCCTCTTCGATCGCCGCCATTTTCCAGTCGTCAAAGCTTGGAATTTCCATCGCTCTATTCCTCGTCCGGCCCCATGTCCGCCGCCGCCCACGCGGTCGCGGGCGCCTGACCCGCCGCGCGGGCGCGGGCGGCGCGGGCCAGGCGGCGGGCGACGGGGTCGTCGTCGACCGGCTCGGCCAGCATCCGCGCCTCGGCCACGGCCGCCACCAGCCGCTCCAGGTCCTGGGGCCGCGACAGGCGATGATCCCCGTCCTTGATCAGGCTGAAGACCACGTCCTGCGACGTAAGGCCGTTGGCCAGTTCCAGCGCGTGGGTCCACGGCACGTCAGGATCGGCGCCGCCCTGCAGGACGCGCACCGGCACGTCGATCGGCACTGGCCCCGGCAGGATCGACCACCGCGCCCCGTCCTCCAGCAGCTCGCGGGTGATAGCGTAACCGCCGTCGTCATATTCGGAAGGCCGAACCCAGCGGCCGTGGCGGGCGATGGCGGCGCGGGCTTCGTCCGACAGCTCCGGCTCCATCAGCTTTTCGGTGAAGTCCGGCGCGGGCGCGATCAGCACCAGGGCCTTGATCCGGTCGGGGCGAGCGATGGCCGCCAGGCAGGCCAGCCAGCCGCCCATCGACGAGCCCACCAGCACCAGCGGCCCCTCGGTGAGTTCGTCGATCACGGCCAGGACATCCTCGCGCCAGCGGGTGATCGTCCCGTCCTCGAAGGCGCCGTCGGACTCGCCGTGGCCGAAGTAGTCGAACCGCAGATAACCGCCGCCCGTCGCCTTGGCCTGGTCGGCCAGGACCTGGGCCTTGGTCCCCGCCATATCGGAGTGGAATCCGCCCAGCCACACAACCGTGGGCTGGGTTCCATTTACGACGCGGTACGCCAACCGCAGATTGTCGTTGCGAACGAGGTGCTGAAGGGAATCGGTCATGGCGCGGCCTTGTTCATTTCGATACTACCACCCCTCAAACCTCGTCAGAGCAACGCGTGTCCATCCTTCCCGACGATTTCACGCTTCTGCAGGTGACTCCGGAACTTGAAACCGGGGGCGCGGAGCAGACAACGATCGACGTGGCCCACGGCGTGATCGCCCAGGGCGGCAGGGCCCTGGTCGCCACCAAGGGCGGCCGCATGGCCGCGCGGCTGGAGGCCGACGGCGGGCGCCTGGCCCAGATGCCCGCCCAGTCGAAGAACCCGCTGGTCATGCTGGGCAACGCCGCGCGGATGATCGACCTGATCCGGCGCGAGAAGGTCAGCCTGGTCCACGCCCGCTCGCGCGCCCCGGCCTTCAGCGCCCTGTGGGCCGCCCACGCCACCAAGACGCCGTTCGTGGCCACCTATCACGGGGTCTACAACGCCAAGTCCAACCTCAAGCGCTGGTACAACGCGGTGATGACCAAGGGCGACCTGGTCATCGCCAATTCCGAATACACCCGCCAGCACGTCATCGCCGAGCACGGGATTTCGCCCGACCGCGTGGTGGCCATCCCGCGCGGCGTCGACCTGACGCGTTTCGAGCCCGGCCTGGTGTCGGCCGAGCGGGTCAAGGCGCTGCGCGACGCCTGGGGCGTGTCCGCCGAGGACCGGCGGCTGAAGGTGCTGCTGGCCGGACGCCTCACCCGCTGGAAGGGTCAGGCCCTGGTCATCGAGGCGATGGCGCGGCTGAAGGCGATCTCCGAGACCCGCGTCCTGCTTCTGCTGGTCGGCGACGACCAGGGCCGCAAGGCCTACCGCGCCGAGCTGGAACACATGATCGCCCAAGCCGGCCTGCAGGACAGCGCCAAGCTGGTGGGCCACTGCGACGACATGCCGGCCGCCTATCTGGTCGCCGACCTGGCCATCGCCCCCTCGCTGGAGCCCGAGGCTTTCGGCCGCACGGCGGTCGAGCCGCAGGTGATGGGCAAGCCGGTGCTGGCCTCCGATCACGGCGCGGCGCGCGAGACCGTGGTCGACGGCGAGACCGGCTGGCTGGTCGCCCCCGGCGACGTGGAGGCCTGGGCCGGCGCCCTCTCCAACGCCTGCGAAGCCGGGGCGGCGCGCCGCCAGACGATGGGCATGGCCGCTCGGGCGCGCGCCCGAAAATTGTATTCTGTTGACGCGATGGTCGAAGCAACGCTCAAGGTCTACGCACGCGTTCTGGAGACGAAAAGTTGAGCAAGGAAATCAAGAAGGTCCTGGTCATCAAGCTGGGCGCCCTCGGCGATTTCGTTCTGGCCTTGGCGGCGATGAAGAAGATCCGCGAAGCCCATCCGCGCGCCAAGATCACCCTGCTGACGACCCCGCCCTTCGAGGCCCTGGCCAAGCTGTCGCCCTACTTCAACCGGGTTGAAACCGATGGCCGTCCCGGCGACTTCGGCGACCTGACGGCCATGCTCGGGCGGATCCGCAAGGAACGCTACGACCGCGTCTACGACCTGCAGACCAACAGCCGCACCAACTGGTACTTCCAGGCCCTGCGGCCGTTCGCGCCGCAATGGTCGGGCATCGCGTTCGGCTGCTCGCTGCCCCAGCGCGGCAAGGCCCGCTACCACATGCACACGCTGGAGCGGCAGGCCGACCAGCTCAAGCAGGCCGGCATCTGGCCCGACGCTCCGACCGAGCCCGGCGGCGCGCCCGCCCCGGACTTGTCGTGGATCCTGCGCAAGATCAAGGAGCCGCGCCCGGTCGCCGGCGCGCCCGCCCCACGTCCCTACGTGTTGCTGGTGCCGGGCGGCTCGGCCCACCGGCCCGAGAAGCGCTGGCCCGTCGAGAGCTACGCCCAGCTGGCGGCGCTGCTGAAGGCGCGCGGGCTGGACATCGTGATCATCGGCGGCCCGCAGGAAAGCGCCATGGCCCGCCAGATCCAGAAGGCCGTGGGCCAAGCCCGCGACCTGACCGGCCGCACCGACTTTGCCCAACTGGCCGTGCTGGGCGCCAAGGCGGCCCTGGCGGTCGGCAACGACACCGGACCCACCCACCTGCTGGCCGCCGCCGGCGCGCCGACCATCGCCCTGTTCTCGGACGCTTCCGATCCCGAGCTGTGCGGTCCGCGCGGCCACGTGGCGGTGATCCGCTCGCCGGACCTGAAGGCCCTGCCCGTCAGCACCGTGGCGAGCGCCGCGATCGCGCTGTTGCCGCAGTAAGGCGGACGGCGATCGCTAGGGCGCGGCAGCGCGGCGAGCGGCCAGGTCTCGCGCCGCGGCTTCCGCATCGGAGACCTCGCCGCCGCCCTCGATGGCCGCGACCGGCACGCCGAGGGAGTCGGCCGAAACCGCGCCCGAGCCCGACAGTCGGACCAGTTGCCTTCCGCCGCCGTTTTGAAGCCACTGGATGTAGAGCAGCCGCGAGGCCGCTTCGTCGGCGACGTTGAAGGTCGAAGGCCCGCCGCTCACCGAGGAGACCGCCGTCGTGAATTCGCCGTCCACCAGCAGGTCGCGATAGATCGCCTTGGCCTGGTCCAGGCGGCCGGTCCGCTGATAGCCCGTCGCCAGGTTGAAGCGGTTCATGACCCCGCCCTGTTTGGCCACCACCCGTCGGAAGGCGTTTACGCCCGTCCAGTTGTCGCCGCGATCCAGCATGGCCAGGGCCTCGGTGTCCGTCAGTGGCGGCGAGCCGCCAATCCGAGTGTCGACCTGCGAGCCCACGATCGTTGTCGGCGGCGCGCCGACACGATCCTGCGCCCCGGCCGGCGTGAACGCCGCCAGAGCGCAGGCAGCCAAAAGCATAGTGTGGATGTTCCGCACTTTCGTCCTCCCAGTCTTAAGTCTTCGCAGGTTTCCGACGTGCAAAGACTTGATCCGATGGGAGAAGCGCGCGCCCGAGATTTTGGTTCGCGTGGCGTTAACAATATTTACAGGACGATAAGGCCAAGCTTTTGTTGATCTTGGGGCGATGCCGAACGATCACCGTTCGGCGTCTTGGTTCCCCGCCTTGTCCAGCGCCATCGCCTGCTCGTCGGACACGTCGCCATAGGTTGGCCCGCCGACCGTGACTGACGTCTCGACGCCGTAGGTGTCGGCCGATGCCGCGCCGGAGGCCGCGCTCGGCGTCGCCGACCGAGCCGCCATCGTCCGCCGGGCGTTCTCCGACTTCAGCCAATCGAAGTAGATCAGCCGCGAGGCGGCCTCCTCGGCCAGGTTGAAGGTTTGCGCGCCGGGCAGTTCCTTCGACGGCGTGGCCACGACCCGAACGTCGCGCCCTTCGACCAGCAGGTCGCGATAGATGCTTTCGGCCTGTTGCAGGCGCCCCGTGCGCTGGTAGCCGGTGGCGAGATTGAAGCGGTTCAGGGGCGAGTTGTCCTTGGCCGTGAGGCGCTTGAAGACGTTGGTCGCCAGCCAGTTGTTGCCTTTGGCCATCATGGCCAGGGCCTGGTCGCTCACACCCGGTTCGGGGTGACGGCCACGGCCGGCTTGGCCCGCATAGGCCGTCGCCGCGCCAAGGACCAGGCAAGCGGATGCAATAAGGATATGGATCTTTCGCACGTTCGTAGCCCCCAAGGATCAGGTCCGCAGGCTTCCGACGTGCGGGACGTGATCAGATCAAGGTCGCGCCCAAACTCGGCGATGAAAGCTCCACCTTTACACGAAATTAACCAAGCTTAACAGTGGATTTGGTGAAGGCCCGATCGGCGCCTCAATAGCCTTCGTATCGACCAGGCTTGTGGTTGGCGATGATCACCACGCTGAGCGCCACGGCCGACAGGATCGACAGCAGCAGCTTGTCCCAGTTCATCACCGCGAAGGCGCAGGCCAGGATCAGGCAGTCGGACGCCATCTGCACCTTGCCGGCGCTGATCCCGCGCTTCTCGTACAGCCACAGGGCCAGCACGCCGATCCCGCCGACGCTGGACTTGTGCCGGGCCAGGGCCAGGATGCCCATGCCGATGATCGTGCCGCCGAAGATCGCCGCGAAGACCGGGTCGACGTCGGTCACCCGCAGCCACTTGGGCAGGGCTAGGGTCAGGCCGGCCAGCAGCAAGTTGGTGATCAGGGTCTTGCCCGTGAACGCCCAGCCCATGGTGCGCTGGGCCAGGACATAGAACGGGATGTTGATCAGGAAGAACAGCACCCCCACCGGCCAGTGCGTGACGTAGGAGACGATCAGAGCGATCCCCGCCACCCCGCCCGTCGAAAGGCCCGCGGCCTTCAGCAGGGTCAGGCCCACGGCGATGAAGCTGGAGCCGATCAACAGGGCGTGGACGTCCTCGAGCGGCGTGTGACGGGCGGCGATGGTCGGCGTGCTCATGAAGGTGCGAAACGGGTCACGGTTGGAAATAAGGCCGACCCGACCCGACGTTTCGCTCCCTTGGTCCCAGCTTCGGCGCGCCCAGCCCCTTAAAAGGCGGGCTTCCGTCGCGCATGCGCCTTGATAGCGCGGGACTCCTTCGTCATATATCACTTGCGAACGCGGTGTCCCCCGGACTCCGCGCGAACTCATTCAACGATACGCCTCCGGATCGTCGGTCTGGAGGCAAAAGCCCTTAAACAACACCGGAGCCGCCCTATTCGCCGTCCTATGCAAACGCCGCCCGTCAAGGATGGTCCGCGTATCAACGAAGACATTCGGGTCCCCCGCGTCCTGCTGATCGACCAGAACGGCGAGAAGCAAGGCGAGATGCCGATTTCCGCCGCCCTGGAAGCGGCCGAGGAAGCTGGCCTGGACCTGGTCGAGATCGTTCCGAACGCGAACCCTCCGGTCTGCAAGATCCTGGACTACGGCAAGTTCAAGT
>JAGIBE010000278.1 GCA_017744495.1 Caulobacter sp.
CCCACGACGGGCGGGACCTTCCAGCGAAGATCCCGATGGGCGAGCTTACGTCCCTCGCCCTCTGTTTAAGTCTCCTTCCAGCCGAAGCCGGAAAAGGACCCCGCTCGATCGCCCCCCGCCGCCGCAATCGGTCGCTGGCCGTGCGCCCTTTCCCCGCGACGAGGTGAGAGCATTATGCGGTCGCCGGGAAGGGTGAGGATAAGTTTGGTCGAGAAAATCCAAGGCGTTGATTTCGCTCAGGTTCATCTCGCGACGCCGAGGATAGAGGCCAGCCCGCGGGGCCGCCCTACACGTGCCCGCCGGAGAGCGTGCAAGACCTCACTCGAGCCGGCCCGCTCAGCCTAGTCCGTGCTCGCGATGATCCAGGATCGCGACACGCACGGCGTCGCTGATGACGGCGATCGCATTGAGCTCCGCCGTCGTGGGGCTTCGCGGCGTGTGATGATAGACCGCGAAGGTCCCGATCACCCGGTCGCCATCGAGGATCGGCGTGGACCAGCAGGCTCGGAGGCTATGGCGCAGGGCCAGATCGCGGAAGTCGGCCCAGAGCGCGTCGCGCTCGATGTCCGTCACATAGACGGGATGGCCTAGGAACGCCGCCGTGCCGCAGGAACCGACGCCCTGCCCGACAGCGATCCCGTCGATGGCGGCGCAATAGGCGCCGGGCAGATTTGGAGCGGCGCCGTGCAGAAGATGGCGTCCGGTCTCATCCACCAGGAGGATCGACGCAATCATGCCGCCGCCCGACGCGATCTCGGCCGTCAGGATCAGCTGCTCCAGGACGTCCTGCAGACGCACACCGGCCTTGGCCTCGTCTCGGGCGCGAAGCTGGCGCTCGGCCAGAACCCGTTCCAAAGTTCCCGTGTCCGTCCCGATCATCGGCCGCCTCCACTTACTCAGGCGGCCCGGGCCTCCGGAAAACCTGCATGACTTTGCCTTCTTTCGCAGGTCTTTCTTGAGGGCTTAGCGTGTTCGAGCGCCGGACGCACGCCAATAGTGGGCGCTGCGATAGTGGAGAATTCAACGGTCAACTTCAGGTGCGCCCGAAGGGACGTCGTCATGGGCGATGACTTTTGCGCATCGATCTGTCGGTCGTGCGTGGGCCGCACCCTAACTTTTAGAAGCAGGCCTCGGCCGCCCTACCGCTCCAGCCCCGCCAGCACCTTCGGGTCCGTCTTCGCCAGCTCGACGATCCGTTCGATCAAGGCGTCCTTGTCCTCCAGCGCCAGGCCGTCGCGCAGGCGGGCTAGACGCTCGCGGACATAGCCTTGGCCCGTGCCGTCCAGCAGGTTGGCGGCCACGACCACGGCCGCCTGGTGCTTGCAGGCTCCGAACTTGTCGAAGCCCGGGCAGGTGCAGGCGCCCTCGCCGTCCGGGGCGCGCAGGGTGACGACATAGAGGTCGCCGGCGCTGCCCTTCACGTGGGCGGTGACCGCGTCGTCCTCGATGGCGACCAGGTCCACGTCGCCTTTCTCGGCCATGGCCGCACCGCTCTCGAACCAGCGCTCGTCCATGCGGCCGCGCCAGGCGTCGGCGTCAAATAGCGTTTCGCCGTGGCTCATGCGTCGTCCTCGATGCGGTGAATGTCGTCGTCCGACAGTCCGAAGTGGTGGCCGATCTCGTGCACCAGCACGTGGGCGATCAGTTCGCCCAGGGTGACGTCGCCGCGTTCGCACCACTCGTCCAGGATCGGGCGACGATAGAGGAACACCATCGACGGCTGCGGCGAGGGGCCCAGCACCGAGCGGCGACCCAGGTCGACGCCCTGGTAGAGGCCGGTCAGCTCGAACGGATCCTCTATCCCTAAGTCGTCCAGCACCTCGTCGGCGGCGAAGTCGTCGACACGGAACACCACGTCGCCGGCCTGGCGGCGGAAATCGGCGGGCAGGTCGTCGAAGGCCTGGCGCGCCAAGGCGGCGAAGTCGTCCAGGGACGGCGCGAAACGGTCGGTCCAGCTCATGGACGGTACATAGGCCGGAGGTTCGACGGGCGAAAGCCTCCGCGACAGCGGCGCTCATCGCGCTCTGGTCACGCAACGCCTAATCTGTGAAGCTGATTCGCTAACCACGTGTGCAGCCAGAGGCCGACGCCAAGCCTGATGACCTCGTCCGACTTGATCCTGGCCGCGACGGCCGGCGCGGTCTGCCTCGCCCTCTGCGCCACCCTGTGGGCGATGTCGCAGCGCCGGCGGTTCGAAGACCACCTTGCCCGCCTGAAGACCCGCGCCGCCAGACTGGAAACCCGGCTGATGGACAGCCAGGGCGCGGCCGAGGCCTTCGAGAGCGCCGTGGTCGTCCTCCATGACGGCGGCGTCGACCTGGTGTCCGGCGAGGACGCCCTGGCCCAATGCGCCCAGATCCTGGACGTCGCGGCCGACGCCCAGGCCGTGGTCCTGGCCCTGACCGAGGCCGATCCTTCCCATGCCCAGAAGCTGAAGGCCCTGTTCGAGCAGGGCCAGTCCTGCGCCTTCGAAGTCCACGGTCCGCGCGGCGGGGTGACGGTCGAGGGCCGGGCGGCCGGGACCCGCGCCTGGCTGCGCCTGGCCGCGGCGGCCGCCGCCGAGACGGGCCTTCCCGACGCCGAACGCTTCGCCGCCTTCATGGACGGCCTGATCGAGCCGGCGTGGATCTCGGGCGCCGACGGCGCGCCGGTCTGGGGCAACGCGGCCTATCTGCGCGTGGTGGGGGTCGAGACGGCCGCCGACGCGGCGCGCGACAACAAGTCGATCGACCGGGCCGCCGACGCCCTGGCGGTCGAGGCCGCCAAGGCCGGCGAGCTGCGTGAACTGGTCCGCTGGGTGCCGCTGGACGGCCGCCGCCGCGCCCTGCGCTTCTCGGCCCAGCCGCTGGACGGCGGCGGGGTCGGGGTGTTCAGCAGCGACGTCACCGAGGTCGAGGACATGCGCGACGCGCTGAAGAAGCACGTCGCCGCCCACGACGAGACCCTCAACCACATCGCCGACGCCGTGGCGATCTTCAGCGCCGGCCGGCGCCTGGCCTTCCACAACACCGCCTTCGCCGAGCTGTGGGGCCTGGAGCCGGCCTGGCTGGCCGAGCGCCCGACTCACGGCGAGGTGCTGGACCGCCTGCGCCAGCGCCGCCGCCTGCCCGAGACTGTCGACTACGCCAAATGGAAGGCGGCCGAACTCGCCCGCTACGAGGACCTGGGCCCCCAGGCCGATGAGATGTGGGACCTGCCCGACGGCCGCACCCTACGCGTCGTGCGCCAGCCCCACCCGCTGGGCGGCATGCTGGTGCTCTATTCCGACATCACCGGCGAGCTGAAGCTGAAGGCCCAGTACAACGCCCTGATTCAGGTGCAACAGGCCACGCTGGACAAGCTGAACGACGCCGTGGCGGTGTTCGGCTCGGACGGTCGCCTCCGCCTGCACAACGAGGCCTTCGAGACCTTCTGGAACGTCTCGGCCCAGGCCCTGGAGGCGGCGGTCGATTTCGAGGGCGTGGTCGAGCTGTGCGTGCCGCGCCTGCACGACCTTTCCTTCTGGCGCGAGTTGAAGGGCCGGGTGGCCGATCCCGACCCGCAGATGCGCGCCCCGACCTCGGGCGAGACCCGCACCTCGGACAACCGGATCATCGTCTATCAGAGCCGCCCCCTGCCGGACGGCGCGACCCTGATCGCCTTCGCCGACGTCACCGACACCCGGTCCCTGGAAAGCGCCCTGGCCGACCGCTCGGCGGCCCTGGCCGAGGCCGAGCGGCTCAAGCGCGACTTCGTCGGCAATGTCTCGTACGAGCTGCGCACGCCGCTGACGACGATCATCGGCTATTCGGAGCTGCTGGAACGGGCCGACGGCCTGAGCGAGCGCGGGCGCGGCCACGTGGCTTCGGTGCGCGCCGCCGCCACTCAGCTGGCCCGCTCGATCGACGACGTCCTGGACATGGCCCAGATCGACGCCGGCGAGATGGCGCTGGAGATCGAGGACATCCGCGTGGCGGGCCTGCTGGCCGACGCTCAGGAACGCGCGCTGAACGCCGCCCAGATCGGCGGGGTCACCCTGTCGGTCGAATGCGACAAGGACGTCGGCCTGATCCGAGGCGATCACAAGCGCCTGTCGCAGATCCTGGACCACCTGATCGAGAACGCCCTGCGTCAGACCCCGCCGGACGGCGTGGTCACCCTGTCGGCCCGCCGGGCCCTGGGCGAGGTGCGACTGGACGTGTCGGACACCGGCCGCGGCGTGCCGTTCCACGTCCAGGCCCACATCTTCGACCGGTTCGTGGGTCGGGATCGCGGCGGACCCGGCCTGGGCCTGGCCCTGGTCAAGGCGCTGGTCGAGCTGCACGGCGGCTGGGTGGCGCTGGAGAGCGAGCCGGGCGCGGGCTCGACGTTCACGTGCCATTTGCCCGAGACGCAACAGCCGGGGGCCGCGCAGCCGGAGTTTGGGTTTTGATCAGGGGGTGACCACTTGCCCCCTACGGATCGCTTCGCGATCGTCTTCCCCCATAGGGGGAAGAATTGCCTTGGCCGGCGCCGCATTGAAAGCTCCGCCCCCTATGGGGGCGGACAGACGGCGAAGCCGTCAGGTGGGGGCAAGTGCGCTCCGCACCGGCCCTCAAACGAACCCTAGTGCTGGCTTTCCGGCAGGCGCACCACCAGCCCGTCCAGCGCGTCGCTCACCTTGATCTGGCACGACAGACGCGAGTTCGGTTCGACGTTCTCGGCGAAGTCCAGCATCGACTCCTCCATGGCCGACTTCTCGCCGGTCTTGTCCAGCCAGGCCTCGTCCACATAGACGTGGCAGGTGGCGCAGGCGCAGGCGCCGCCGCAGTCGGCGTCGATGCCCGGCACGTTGTTCTTCACCGCGCCTTCCATGACCGTCAGGCCCGGCTTGACGTCGATGACGTGGTCCGTGCCGTCGTGCTCGATATAGGTGATCTTGGCCATGGGTCCCCTGAACTCGTTTCGACGTTTACGTTTCGAACAGGCGTTTTACGCCGCTACTTCTTTCATGGAAATCGTGGTGTCCGCCAGCTTCTCGATGCTGACGGGCGTGCGTTTGGCGATCAGCTGCTTGCCGGCCATGAATTCGGGCGGCGCGTTGACGGCCTCGACGGCCTGGACCAGGTCGCCCTTCAGGTGGAAGACGGCGAATTTGGCGGCGGCGACATCGCCGCGCACCACCTGACGGTCGGTGTCGAACGGCAGGCCGGCGATCTGCAGTTTCAGGTCGTACTGGTCGGACCAGAACCACGGGATCTCGTGCGGCGGCATGGGCTTGCCGGCGATGGCGGCGGCGGCCTGCTTGGCCTGTTCCAGGGCGTTGGGCACGCTCTCCAGGCGGAACTGGCGCTGATAGATCGGCAGCGGCCGGTGGGTCAGGTCGCCGATGGCGAAGACGAACGGATCGGCCGTGCGGGCCTCGATGTCGACCACCACGCCGTTGGCGCACTCCAGCCCGGCGTCGCGGGCCAGCTCCTCGT
Source organism: Caulobacter sp. (assembly GCA_017744495.1). Taxonomy (GTDB): domain Bacteria; phylum Pseudomonadota; class Alphaproteobacteria; order Caulobacterales; family Caulobacteraceae; genus Caulobacter. The sequence continues at coordinate 5,442 of JAGIBE010000278.1, forward strand.
TCGGCGCGGCGCCGACCCCGACCAGGGCCGCGTCGCAGGCGATGACCGAGCCGTCGGACAGCTTCACGCCGGTCACATGACCGCCAGCGCCCTCGAAGCCTTCGACGCCCGCATTGAGCACGAAGGTCACGCCGCGCTCGCCGTGATAGTCCTGGAAGAAGGTCGACAGGGTCTCGCAGGCCACTCGGGCCAGGACGCGCGGCTCGCGCTCGATGATCGTGGCGTGGCCGCCCAGGGCCATGGTCGACGCCGCCGCCTCCAGGCCCACATAGCCGCCGCCGACCACCGCCAGCCGCTTACCGGGACCCAGATGCGCCTTTAGCGCCTCGGCGTCAGCCGCCGTGCGCAGGGCCAGCACGCCGGAGAGATCGGCGCCAGGGATCGGCAGGGCCCGGGCCCGGGCGCCGGTGGCCAGGATCAGATAGTCGTAGGGAAGGGCCTCGCCCGAGGCCAGCGTCACGGTCTTGGCGCCGCGATTGATCGACACGACCACCCCGCCCAGGCGCAGCGAGACGCCGGCTTCCTCGTACCACGTGGTGGGCTTCAGCTGCAGGCTGTCGGCGTCGGCTTCGCCCTTCAGCCAGGCCTTGCTGAGCGGCGGGCGCTGATAGGGCAGCAGGGGCTCGTCGCCGATCAGGACGATCGGGCCGGTGTGGCCATATTGGCGAAGGAAGGCCGCGGCCGAACCGCCGGCATGGCCGGCGCCGACGATGACGACGCGGGCGTTCAGGTCCCCGGTTCCAGCTTCACTCAACGCCAATGTCCTCCGTTCGAGCAAAGATGACGGCAGCGTCACCTTTTTGCAAGCCGAGCGGCCTTGGGCTCAGGACAGGCGATACACGCGTCCCTGCGGCAGTTGAAGTGCGCCCCGTCCCGAGCCCGTCGAAGGACGGAGGCGGCGAACGCGCAGTCCTTAGACCACGCGCTCCACCAGCATCTTCTTGATCTCAGCGATCGCCTTGGCCGGGTTCAGACCCTTCGGGCAAACCTGGGCGCAGTTCATGATCGTGTGGCAGCGATAGAGCTTGAACGGGTCCTCGAGATCGTCGAGGCGGTCGCCCGTGGCTTCGTCGCGGCTGTCGATCAGCCAGCGGTAGGCGTGCAGCAGCGACGCCGGACCCAGATACTTGTCGCCGTTCCACCAGTAGCTGGGGCACGAGGTCGAGCAGCAGGCGCAGAGGATGCACTCGTAGAGGCCGTCCAGCTTCGAACGGTCTTCCGGCGACTGCTTCCACTCGGTCTGGGGCTCGGGCGTGACGGTGTGCAGCCAGGGCTCGATCGAGGCGTACTGGGCGTAGAACAGCGTCAGGTCGGGGATCAGGTCCTTGACCACCGGCTGCGAGGGCAGCGGGCTGATCTGCACGGCCTTGCCGGGCGTGTCGGCGTGGCCGTGGGTGCAGGCCAGGGTGTTGCGGCCGCCGATGTTCATCGCGCACGAACCGCAGACGCCTTCACGGCACGAGCGGCGGAAGGCCAGCGTCGGGTCGATGGTGTTCTTGATGTACAGCAGGGCGTCCAGGACCATCGGGCCGCAGGCGTCGACGTCCACCTCGTAGGTGTCCCAGCGCGGGTTGCGGCCGTCTTCCGGGTCGTAGCGGTAGACCTTGAACGAGCGCGTGTTCTTGGCGCCGGCCGGGGCGGGCCAGTGCTTGCCGTTCTGGACGGTGGAGTTCTTCGGGAGGGTGAGCTGAACCATCGATCGTACCCTCAGTACACGCGTTGCTTCGGCGGGATGTAGTCGATGTCCTTGGACATCGTGTAGCTGTGCACCGGACGGTAATCGATGCTGACCTTGCCCGTGTTCTGATCCAGCCAGGCCAGGGTGTGCTTCATCCAGTTGGTGTCGTCCCGCGTGGAGAAGTCCTCGCGGGCGTGGGCGCCCCGGCTTTCGGTGCGGTTCACCGCCCCGGCCACGGTGACCACGGCCTGGCCGATCAGGTTGTCGAACTCCAGGGTCTCCATCAGGTCGGTGTTCCACACCAGACCCCGGTCGTTGACCTTGATGTCCTTGGCCTTCTCCCAGACCGCGCCCAGGCGCTTGACGCCGCTTTCCAGGCTTTCGCCGGTGCGGAACACGGCGGCGTCTTCCTGCATGGCCTTCTGCATCTCGAGGCGCAGGGCCGCCGTCGGCTGGTTGCCGTTGGCGTTGCGGAAGCGGTCGAAGCGCGCCACGTGGGCGTCGGTCATGCTGTCCTTCAGCTCGGGCTGGGTGGCGCCCGGCTTGAGGATCTCGGCGCAGCGCAGCGCGGCCGCGCGGCCGAACACCACCAGGTCAATCAGCGAGTTGGAGCCCAGGCGATTGGCGCCGTGCACCGAAACGCAGGCCGCTTCGCCCACGGCCATCAGGCCCGGGATCACTTGGTCGGGATTGTCGCCCGACTTGGTCACGACCTCGCCGTGATAGTTCGTCGGGATGCCGCCCATGTTGTAGTGGACAGTCGGCAGGACCGGGATCGGGGCCTTGGTCACGTCGACGCCCGCGAAGACCTTGGCGGTCTCGGAGATGCCGGGCAGGCGCTCGTGCAGAATCTTCGGGTCCAGGTGATCCAGGTGCAGGAAGATGTGGTCCTTGTTCGGGCCCACGCCGCGCCCTTCGCGGATCTCGATGGTCATGGCGCGGCTGACCATGTCGCGGGGCGCCAGGTCCTTCACCGACGGCGCATAGCGCTCCATGAAGCGCTCGCCTTCCGAGTTGGTCAGGTAGCCGCCTTCGCCGCGGGCGCCCTCGGTGATCAGGCAGCCGGCGCCGTAGATGCCGGTCGGGTGGAACTGCACGAACTCCATGTCCTGCAGCGGCAGGCCGGCGCGCAGGGCCATGGCGTTGCCGTCGCCCGTGCAGGTGTGGGCCGAGGTGGCCGAGAAGTAGGCCCGGCCGTAGCCGCCCGTGGCCAGCACGACCATCTGGGCCTGGAACCGGTGCAGGGTGCCGTCGTCCAGCTTCCAGGCGGTGACGCCCCGGCAGACGCCGTCTTCCATGATCAGGTCGAGCGCGAAGTATTCGATGAAGAACTCGGTGTCGTGGGCCAGGGACTGGCCGTACATCGTGTGCAGCATGGCGTGACCGGTGCGGTCGGCCGCCGCGCACGTGCGCTGGATCGGGCCTTCGCCGAAGTTCTTGGTCATGCCGCCGAAGGCGCGCTGATAGATCTTGCCGTCCACGGTGCGCGAGAACGGCACACCCCAGTGCTCCAGCTCATAGACGGCGGCCGGGGCGTTGCGGGTCAGGTACTCGATGGCGTCCTGGTCGCCCAGCCAGTCCGAACCCTTGACGGTGTCGAACATGTGCCAGCGCCAGTCGTCCTGGCCCATGTTGCCCAGCGAGGCCGAGATCCCGCCCTGGGCGGCGACCGTGTGGCTGCGGGTGGGGAACACCTTGGTGATGCAGGCCGTCTTCAGTCCGGCCTGGGCGGCGCCCAGTGCGGCGCGGAGGCCCGAGCCGCCGGCGCCGACGACGACGACGTCGAACTTGTGGTCGATGAACTTGTAGGCCGACATCAGAGGGCTCCGGTGAAGGCGACCTTGAGGATCGCCACGACCCCAAGAGCGCCGCCGAGGACGCAAACGAAAAGATTGGCGAGGACCAGCACGGTCTTAGTCGTGAAGTCCGGGATGTAGTCTTCGATCACCACCTGCACCGCGCCCTTCAGGTGAACCAGGGCGACGACGATCAGCAGGCTGAGCAGGACGGTGTTGTGCGGGATGGCCACCCAGGCGGCGGCGCCGTCGAAGCCAAGCCCGGCCAGGCGCAGGGCGGCGAACACGCCCCACAGCGCCAGCGGCACCAGGGCCAGGCCCGAGACGCGCTCGGTGATGAAGTGGCCGACGCCGTGGTGCGAGGCGCCCAGGCCCCGGGCCCGAGACATCGGCGTGCGGAAGCGGGCGGAAGACGACTTGGTCATGATCAGAGCGCTCCGGTTTGGGCGGCGATCACCCAGACGACGATCGCGCCGACCACCGCGAAGGCGATGGCGGCCGCGCCGGTCATGTCGGCGGTCTTGGGGGTGAAGCCCTTGCCCAGGTCCCAGAAGGTTTGCCGAACGGTGTAGGCGATGTTGTAGAGCACCGCGACGGTCAGGCCGAACAGCACCAGCTTGCCCAGCGGCGAACCGAGGCAGCCGGTGTAGCCGGCGTAGGCTTCAGGACCCGCGGCCAGGGCCAGGGCCCAGCCGGCCAGTAACAGGACGCCGACATAGAGCGCGAAGACGGTGGCGCGATGCAGGATCGAGCAGGCCATGGTGATGTGCCAGCGCCAGACTTGCAGGTGCGGCGACAGGGGGCGCTCCGGAAGGCCCCCGCTGGTCTCGGTCATGGTTGTGTCCAACCCTCTGGCTTTGTGCGTTGCGGGATGCTTTTAAGCGCGACGCCGGGGGTGTCAACGCGGCCGCCCTTGTTGAGAAACGTTCGCAAGGTAAGGTCGTTTTAGCAGGGAACCCTAAGCTGCGCCTTACGTTGATTGACGCTGAGGCGGGGGAGGCCCGAATTGATGTCCGGGCCGATTGATTTTCAGAACGTCTTCGACCGTATCCCCACGCCCTACATGATGCTGGACCGCGATCTCCGGTACGCGGCGGCCAACCGCGCCTACCTGGCCGCGCTGGAGCGCAGCTGGGAGGAGATCGCCGGGCGCTACATCTTCGATGCGTTTCCGTCAGAAGGCGAAAGCCGGCGGGTGGTCGAGGACTCGCTGCTCCGCTGCCGCGACACCGGCCAGGTCGACATGATCCCGCTGATCGAATACGCGATCCAGCGCCCCGCCCATCTGGGCGGCGGCTTCGAGGCGCGGATCTGGAGCGCCACCCACACGCCGATCGCCGGCGAACGCGGCGAGACGGCCTATATCCTGCAGCACACCCAGGACGTCACCGAGATCCAGCGCCTGAAGGACGTGGCGTTCGGCGGCCGGGCGCCCGCGGCCGCCGCCATGCTCGGCGACGACATCCTGCAGCGCGCCGAGGCGGTCCAGGCCCAGAGCCTGCAGCTGCGCCAGCTGTTCATGCAGGCGCCCAGCTTCATGGCCGTGCTGCGCGGCCCCGATCACGTGTTCGAACTGGTCAACAACGCCTATCTGCAACTGATCGGCCACCGCGACGTGGTCGGCCGACCGATCCGCGAGGCCTTGCCCGAGGTGATCGAGCAGGGGTTCTCGGACCTGCTGGACAAGGTGCTGGCCACGGCCGAGGCCTTCGTCGGTCGCCAGGTGCGCGTCGCCCTGCAGCGCGCGCCCGACACGCCGCTCGAGGAGCGCTATCTCGACTTCATCTACCAGCCGATCATCGAACCGGACGGTTCGGTCTCCGGCGTGTTCGTCGAGGGCTTCGACATCACCGACCAGGTCCAGGCCCAGGACCAGCAGCGGCTGCTGCTGGACGAGCTGAACCATCGGGTCAAGAACACCCTGGCCACCGTCCAGGCCATCTCGCAACAGACCCTGCGCGGCGCCGCCGACCCGGCCGCCTTCGCCAAGGCGTTCGAGGCGCGGCTGCTGGCCCTGTCCCAGACCCACAACGCCTTGACCGACGGGGTCTGGTCGGGCGCGGGCCTGCGCCACATCCTCGACCTCGAACTCCAGCCGTACGGGCCCGAGCGGGTGACGCTGGACGGTCCCGACGTGCACCTGCCCGCCCGCATGGCCCTGTCGCTGGGCATGGTGTTCCACGAGCTGGCGACCAACGCCGCCAAGTACGGCGCCCTGTCCAAGAACGGCCGGCTTTCGGTGAGCTGGCGGCAAGAGGAAGAAGGCCTGGCGTTCACCTGGCGCGAGACCGGCGGACCGGCCGTCTTCGCTCCAACCCGCCGCGGTTTCGGCTCGCGGCTGATCGAGCGCAGCGTCGCCAGCGAGCTACGCGGCCGAATCGAGCTCGACTATCGGCCGGAGGGCTTGGTCTGCGCCTTCTGGGTCCCGATGACGGGCCCCTGACACGCGACCCTTGTTCGGTGACCAGGTTCAACCTTTCCTTCAAACCTTAACCTTAAACGGATCTTGACCGAGTCGGGGTGCGTTTGATGGCCGCTGGGAGTTACACGGATGGGCCGAGGCCGGCCGGCGGCTGGCGGCGCGGCCTCGCGGCGGTGTGCGACGTGCTGCGGGTCTCGGGCGGCGACACCGGCGGCCCCACGAGTGGAATGAGTGCGCGGCTGGTGTTCTCCGCCGTCGTCTTCTGCGCCACCCTGCCCTATTCCAGCGATCCTTCGCCCTGGTTCTGGATGGCGGCGATGGCCGCCCTGGCCGTCGCCGAGGCGCGGACCTCGGAGAGGGCCGCCGACCTCTTCGCCTGGATGCAGAGCGCCGGCTACGGCTTGGCCGCGTTCTACCTGACCTTCTTCCAGATCGGCGCCGCCCAGACCTTCGGCGTGACCCTCTACGGCGTGGTCATGTTCGAGATCCTTGTGCGCGACTATAGCCGCCCCAAGCGCCTGCTGACCAACCTGTCGCCGATGCTGGTCTCGATCGTCGTGGTCCAGCTTGGCGCCAGCGCCCGGCTGATCCAGCGCGACCAGCCCTGGCGGATCGTCACCGTGCTGGCCACCACCTATCTGGTGTTCCGCGTCTTCCGCTCGCTGCAGATCGACCTAGTCCGGGCCCGCCGTGACCTGGCCGAGGCGCGGGCCCGGGCCGAGGCCGACGCCCGCCGCACCCATGAGGCCAACCGCATCGCCATGATGGCCGAGAACATGGCGGGGGTCGGCCACTGGCGCATCGACGTGGCCAGCGGCGTGACCAGCTGGTCCGACGGCGTATACCGGATCTACGGCCGCGACCCGTCGACGCCCGTGCCCGACCGCGAGACCCAGCTGAGCCACTATCCCGTCGATGATCGGCCCCGCTGGGCGGCCGAGCTGGAGAAGGCCGCCGCGACGGGCGAGCCGTTCGAATTCCAGACACGCCTCACTCAGGTCGGCGGCGCGGTGCGGGACATCGTCAGCCACGTGGCGGTCGAGCTGGACGCCGAAGGTAAGGTCGCCACCCTGTTCGGCGCTCTGATGGACATGACCGAGACCCGCGCCCGCGAGGCCGCCCTGCTGGACGCCAAGCTGCGCGCCGAGGCCGCCGCCGAGGCCAAGGCCGAGTTCCTGGCCAATATGAGCCACGAGATCCGCACGCCGCTGACGGCGATCAACGGCTTCTCCAGCCTGCTCGGCGACATGGAGGACCTGCCCCCCGACGCCGGCCTCTATGTCCGCCGGGTGCGGACGGCCGGTATGACCCTGCTGACCGTGGTCAACGATATCCTGGACTTCTCCAAGCTGGAGTCCGGCCACGTGTCGCTGTCGCCCCAGCCCTTCGCCGTCGCGCCCTTCCTGGACGACGCCATGGCCCTGTTCGCCGAGCAGGCCCGCGCCAAGAACCTGGCGCTGGCGCTGGAGCTCGACGCGGGTGTTCCCGCGACCCTGAAGGCCGACGCCAACCGCCTGCGCCAAGTCATCGTCAACCTGCTCAGCAACGCCATCAAGTTCACCGAGGCCGGCGAGGTGCGGATCGCCGTGCGCCACGAGGACGGCGTGCTCCAGGTGTCGGTGCGCGACACCGGCTGCGGCGTGCCCGAGGACAAGCGCGGCGGCCTGTTCCAGCGCTTCTTCCAGGCCGACGGCTCCAACAGCCGCCGCCATGGCGGCACGGGCCTGGGCCTGTCGATCTGCAAGGGCTTGGTCGAGCTGATGGGAGGCTCGATCGCCATGTGGCCCGCGCCGGGCGGCGGATCGATCTTCGCCTTCGACATCCGCGCCGAGGCGGCTGAGCTGGCGCCCGCCGGGACCGGGATCGAACGCGCCAGGCCGGCGGGCGGCGCCCGGGTCCTGGTCGTCGACGACGTGGCGGTGAACCGCGAACTGGTGCGCGCCATGCTTCAGGCCGTGGGCCACGAGGTCTCCGAAGCCGCCGGCGCCGCCGAGGCCCTGCGCCTGACCGCCTGCGAGCGGTTCGACCTGATCCTGATGGACCTGCAGATGCCCCAGATCGACGGCTTCACCGCCGCCCGCGCCATCCGCGAGCAGGACAGCGTGAACCGCGACACCCCGGTCATCGCGCTGAGCGCCGATGTCCTGCCCGAACACGTGACCGCCAGCGCCAAGGCCGGCATGAACGGCCACATCGGCAAGCCGATCTCGCCGTCGGAGCTGCTGGGCGCGGTGGAGCGGTGGACGGGGGTTAGGGCGGCGGAGGAAGAGCAGGCCAAACCCCTCTCTCTTTGAGAGAGGGAGGGGCCCGCCGCCGAAAGGCGGTGGGAGGGTGAGAGGTTTCACCCTCTCAGGGAAATCTCGAGTTCTTCAGTCGGAGGCCATCAGGAGGCGGAGACGTTGTTCGGGCATATGATCCTGTCCGTGCTTCACCCAGACAAGCTGTAACCTCTCACCCTCCCATGGCTCCGCCATGGGCCCCTCCCTCTCTCTAAGAGAGAGGGTTTTCAGGGCGAAACACCGTCAGGGCCGCGTGCTGCAGTAACATGATGGTCTTGGCGTCGCGGATGCGTCCGTCGGCGACCATGGCCAGGGCTTCATCGATCGTGAGCTCCAGCACCTCGATGTCCTCGCCCTCGTCGGGATGGCCGCCGCCGTCGCCGATGCGCATGGAGGCGTCGTACTCGGCCACGAAGAAGTGCAGGATCTCGGTCACCGAGCCCGGGCTCATGAAGGCCTGGAACACCGGCGTCACGGCGCTTAGCCGATAGCCCAGCTCCTCCTCGACCTCGGCGCGGATGCGCGCCTCGGGCTCGGCGTCGTCGAGCAGGCCGGCCGCGGCCTCGATCAGCAGGTCGTCATAGCCGTTGACGAAGGCCGGATAGCGGAACTGCTTGACGAGCAGCACGGTCCGCTGGGCCAGGTTGTAGGGCAGCAGCACCGCCCCGTTGCCGCGGTCGTAGACCTCGCGATGCTGTGTCTGCCAGGTCCCGTCGCGGCGCTTCCAGTCGAAGGTCGTCGTCTTCAGGACGTACCAGTTGTCGGAGAGCAGCCGGGTCTCATGGATGCGGACGCGGTCTTTCACGCTCATCGGGGCACGCTCATTCAGACTCTCCTAGTCGCGGATGCGGGCCACATAGTCGGCCGAGCGCATTTCCTGCAGGCGCGACACCGTGCGCTCGAACTCGAACGCGCCGTCGCCCGCCGGATACAGGGCCTCCGGCTCGCCATGAGCCAGGGCCACCAGCTTGGCGTCGGCTTCATAGAGGGCGTCGATCAGCGTGTTGAACCGCTTGGCCGCATCACGCCGCTCGGGGGTGAGCAGGGGCACGTCCTCGAGGAACAGAGTGTGGAAACGCTCGGCGATGGCCAGGTAGTCCTGCGGCCCGAGAGCCTGCTGGCAGAGGCTGGCGAACGAGGCGCGCAGGAGACCGCCGGTCGCGCGCGGGAAGTGCATCTTGCGACCCAGGACCTCCAGCTTGACGCCCGTCTCCTCGGCCCCGTCCAGCATGTCGGCCCACAGGCGGTCGAACTCGGCCTGGTTGGCCTTGTCGTCGGGGGCCAGCCAGGTGCGGGCGGCGCGCAGGCGGTCCAGCCGGAAGTCCACCGGCCCGCGCACGGCCACGATCTCCAGCTTCTCCTTCAGCATCTCGATGAAGGGGACGAAGAGCTGGCGGTTGAGGCCGTCCTTGTAGAGGTCGTCCGGCGGGCGGTTGGAGGTGGCTACCAGGGTGACGCCTTGCGCGAACAGCGCCTCGAACAGCCGGCCCAGGATCATGGCGTCGGCGATATCGGTGACCTGCAGCTCGTCGAAGCACAGCAGACGGGCGTCGGCGGCGATCAGGTCGGCGGTGGGGACGATCGGGTCGTCGCCCCTGTGCTGGCCGAACCGCGCCTTGCGCTCGGCGGCGTCGCCCTTGCGCCAGGCGTTGATGTGCTCGTGCACCTCCGCCATGAACACATGGAAGTGCACGCGGCGCTTGCGGTTCACCGGCGCGCTGTCGAAGAACAGGTCCATCAGCATGGACTTGCCGCGCCCGACCGGTCCCCACAGATAGACGCCCTTCTGGCTCTTGGGCTTGCGGCCAAACAGCGAGAAGCCGGGCTCGCCGGCGTTGTCGAGATCGGCTTCGAGCCGCGACAGGGCGTCGACCGCGGCGGCCTGGGCGACGTCGGGCTTGATCTCGCCCTGGGCCAGGCGCTCTCGATAGGCGGTGCGGACGGATGTAGGCATCGGCACGGGGGTTAGCGCGGTGAGGGCGGCGGGGGAAGCCCTTTAGGCCCGTCCCGCCATCCGCATGCGGCCGCGCATGAACTCCACGAACGCCCGCAGCGGAGCCGAGGCGCCCAGGCGGCTGGGATAGTAGAGATGCCAGGACGTCGAGCCGGCCAGGTAGCGGTCCAGCACCCGCTCCAGCCGGCCATTCATCACGTGCCCCATGGCCAGCGGCTCGGGCTGGTAGCTCAGGCCCAGGCCGTCCAGCGAAGCCTTCATCAGGAGGTCGAAATCGTTGACGCTGAGCGGGCTGTCGACGGCCACCTCGAACTCGCGGCCCTCCTCCTCGAACTCCCAGCGATAGTTGTTCATCCGGGTGGTCTGCAGGACGTTCAGGCAGGGATAGCCCTTCAGGTCGCGCGGATGCTCGGGCCGGCCCCAGCGCTCCAGCAGGGCCGGCGACCCGACCACACAGAACCGGAACGGATGCGAGACCCGCACGGCCACCATGTCGGGCGCGATCATCTCGCCCATTCGCACCCCGACGTCGAAGCCCTCCTCGATCAGGCTGACCTGGGCGTCGTCGACCACGATCTCCAGCCGCACGTCCGGATAGGCGCGGGTGAAGTCGGTGATCACCGGGGCCAGCACCATCCGGAGGGCCAGGCGCGAGGTGGTCAGGCGCACCGTGCCCGCCGGTCCCTCGCCCAGCGACCGGGCCGAGGCCGTGGCCGCCACCATCGCCTCGACCGCCGGCTGGGCGCCCTGCAGGAAGCGCCGCCCGGCCTCGGTCAAGCCGACTTCGCGGGTGGTGCGGGCGAACAGCACCACGCCCAAACGAGCCTCCAGCTGCTTGACCGCATGGCTGACCGCCGCCGGCGTCACGCCCAGGTCAGCCGCCGCGACGGTGAAGCTGCGGCGCCGGGCCACCGTGGTGAAGGCCACGACGCCGTCCAGCAGGTCGCGCTGCATTATCAAATCCTGTTTGAAACGACGTTCAAACTATCAAGGATTATCGCGGAGCGGTCGAGCCCTCATCTTTTCCTCACGAGGCGTGGGACGCCTCACGAAACCAACCCAGGCAAGGAGAAACCGCCATGACCAACAACATTTCCGGCAAGGTCGTCGTCGTCACCGGGGCCAGCAGCGGCCTGGGTGAAGAGACCGCCCGCCACCTCGCCACGCGGGGCGCCCGCCTGGTGCTGGCCGCCCGCCGCGTCGACCGTCTCGAGGCCCTGGTCGCCGAGATCAAGGCCGCCGGCGGCGAGGCGATCGCCGTCCAGACCGACGTCACGGTCAAGGCCGACGCCGACGCCATGATCGCCGCCGCCCTCCAGGCCTTCGGCCGCGTCGACGTGCTGGTCAACAACGCCGGCTTCATGGCCATCGCCCCGATGTCGGCGACCAAGACCGACGAGTGGGACAAGATGATCGACATCAACATCAAGGGCCTGCTGTACGGCGTGGCCGCCGTCCTGCCGGTGTTCGAAGCCCAGGGCTCGGGCCATTTCGTCAACATCAGCTCGATCGCCGGCCGCAAGGTCTTCAGCCCGGGCGGCACGGTTTACAGCGGCACCAAGTTCGCGGTCCACGCCATCTCCGAAGGTCTGCGC
>JAGIBE010000279.1 GCA_017744495.1 Caulobacter sp.
GGCCCACCTGACCCAGATGGGGGTGGCCGGAGCGGTGGCGGCGGGCATGCTCAGTCTCGAGGGCGGGATGCAGGTGGTCGCGCGGCTGGGCGGCGGGGCGATCGGCGACCGGGTCGATCCGCGCTGGCTGCTGGTCTTCGCTCAAGGCCTGCTGGTGATCGGCCTGCTGGCCCTGTCGCGGGCCACGACGCCCTGGCTGCTGACGGCCTATGCGGTGGGCGTCGGCGTCGGGTTCGGCCTGACCGTTCTGGCCGTCAGCCTGCTGCTGCTGAACTATTTCGGCCGCCGCAACAATGTCGAGCTGTTCTCCCTGACCTGCCTGATCGGGGCGGTGTCGGCGGCGGGGCCGTTCATCGGCGGCGCGATCCGCGACCGGGTCGGCTCGTTCACCCCGGCCTTCGAGCTGTTCGCGGCTCTGACGGCGGTGGTGTTCCTGGCGGCCTTGTTCATGCGGCCGCCCTCGGCGCCAAAGGCCTGAGGTCGCCGCCAAAGAAAAGGCCGCCTCGACGATGTCGAGGCGGCCCGTTCCAGACTTCACGAAGCGCGTGGCTTAGAAGGCGACCTTCAGCGAGGCGGTGACCGTCGCGTGATAGATCTTGCCGTAGTCGCTGTGGTTGTTGTCCGAGTAGCGGATGTCGGCGCTGACGTGGTCGGTGATCGCGGCGGTGACGCCGGCGTTCCAGGTCACGTAGCTGTCCGTCAGACCGCCGAAGTAGCCGTTGGTGTCGACTTGCTGACGACCGACCGCGCCGCTCAGGGTCAGTTTTTCACCGATCGGAGCCGAGCCGTTCAGCTCGTAATAGAAGGCTTCGCCGCCCTTGCCCGGGAATTCCGGCGAGTAGTACAGCGCGGCGCCGACGGTAGCCGGGCCAGCCGGGATCGAACCCGCAGCCTTGACTTCGAAGTAGCTGTACGAGCCCGGCGCGCCGTTCTTGTCCTTGCTGTAGCCGTAGTAGATCACGCCGAGATCCAGCGAGGCCGGGCCGACGGTCGGCTTCACGCCGGCGTAGACGTCGATTTCCTGGTCGGGGTGCGGGGTGCCGAAGTCGACGTTCGAGGTCCAGACGCCCGCATAGCCGATGCCGTAGGAGGCGTCGACGCCGCCGAAGACCTGGCCCTTGGTGTCGGTGTTGCTGATGCCGCGGAAGATGTAGTCGCTGGCGACGCCGACATTGTACGAGAGCTTCAGCTCTTCAGCCATCGCGGCGCCGCCCATGGCGACCGAAGCGGCGGCGGCGACCAGCGCCAGTTTCATGAACTTCATGTGTTCTATCCCCTTATTTCGTTTTGCCGACCGAAGGGCTTTGGAGCCTTCACCGTCCAGCGACGCCTGCAAGCGTGTTTACGCACAACTGCATTCGTCGTCGTCTACACCTTAGTTGCAATCGCGTTGGTTAAATCGCCAGCAGAAACGGCGCCCTGAGCACAAGGAATAAGCGAAGTGTGACGATTTTGCTGCAGAAGTGGCGTCGGGCGCCACAGTGCGGTGAGGGGGTTTGTTTACGCTTTACCTGCGGCTCTAGCGCATCGCCAAGCTCGCGCCGCCCAGGTGCAGGCCGGCGTCCACCAGCAGGGTCTCGCCGGTGACGTGCCGCGAGGCGGGCGAAGCCAGGAACACGGCGGATCCGGCGATGTCCTCGGCGGTGGAGGCGACCTTCAGCGGCGCGGCGGCCGCCGCGCCGGCGCGCAGGCGGTCGACCCTCTCGGCGTCCATGGCCTTGCCGAACCAGGGCGTGTCGATGAAGCCGGGACAGACGGCGTTCACCCGGATGCGCGGCGCTAGGGCCCGGGCCAGCGACAGGGTCATGGTGGTCAGCGCGCCCTTGGATGCGGCGTAGGGCACGGACGAACCGTTGCCGACCACGCCGGCGATCGAGGCGGTGTTGACCACGGCGCCCGGCTGCGGCGCGGCCTCCAAGAGGCTGCGGGCGGCGCGGACCATCTGGAAGGCGCCCACGACATTGACCGCGTAGAGCCGCAGGAAGTCTTCGGCGTCCACCGCGTCGAGATCGGCGTGGTTGGGCGCGAACTTGGTGATTCCGGCGTTGTTGAACAGGGCGTCGATGCGGCCCGTGCCGGCGGCGGCCTGGGCGATTCTGCGGCAGTCGGCGTCCTGGGCCACGTCGCCCTGGACCAGGACGGCCTTGGCGCCCTCGGCCTCGATCAGCCGGGCGGTCTCCTCGGCCTCGGCGGCGCTGCTGGCGAAGTTGACCACCACCAGGCCGGCCCCGCGCCGGGCGGTTTCCAGCGCCATGGCCCGGCCTAAGCCCGTGGAGGCGCCGGTGACCACCACCGTGAAGCCCTCGAAATCGCGTCCGCTCATAGCTGTTCCCTCATCCCAACGCTTGTTTAAGGCGACGATAGCGACACCACGCGCGCTTGTCTCGCGGGGGCGCGGGGCCTAGATGACCGGCCATGACCGATCTTCATGTGACCCAGCTGGGCCAGGTGGTGGAGCCCGCCGCCAGCCCCGACCAGGCCGTTCTCGAGCGCGTGCCCAACCCGCAAAGCGACGTGACCTATCTGGCCCGCTTCGTGGCCCCCGAATTCACCTCGCTGTGCCCGGTGACCGGCCAGCCGGACTTCGCGCATCTGGTCATCGACTACGCGCCGGGCGACTGGCTGATCGAGAGCAAGTCGCTGAAGCTCTATCTGACCAGCTTCCGAAACCACGGCTCGTTCCACGAGGACTGCACGGTCAAGATCGGCCGCAAGATCGTCGAGATCGCCCAGCCCCGCTGGCTGCGCATCGGCGGCTACTGGTACCCGCGCGGCGGCATTCCTATCGACGTGTTCTGGCAAACGGGGCCGGCGCCGGAGGGGCTGTGGGTCCCCGACCAGGGCGTTGCGCCCTATCGCGGCCGGGGCTGAGGCGTTCCAGGCAAGTCTGGACCGTCAGACAAAGGCAAAGGGCGCGTCCAGCTGGACGCGCCCTTCTTTTTCTAGCGAGGTGTCACCGGCTGGGCCGGAGAGGCGGGCTGGGCGCCTGAAGGAACGCCCGTCCGGGGCGCGCCTGTCGGAGGCGGGCCCTGCGGCGTCATACCAGGCCGGACACCTGGCGCCCCGCCCGGCCCACGCACCACCGGGGGCGGGCCGATCAGCTTGCGGAAGCTGATCCGCACCGTCCGGCCGACCGGGTCGCGATAGTCCGGCTGATAGGCCTGGGGCGTGATCCCCAGTCGGTCGTGCACGTCCTGCTTGGTGTCGAACAGGTTCTGGATCTGCATCTGCACCCGCGTGCCGCGCAGCCAGGGATGGGCGCGGATCAGGTCCGGCCGCGAGGTCGGATCGGCGAAGACGTTCAGGCTGAAGGTCGACTGGTCGCCGAAGAACAGGTCCCTGTCGCTGGTCGAGCCGTTCAGCCGGTAGCCGCTGCGCCAGCTGCCGTTCAGGAACATGCCCATGCCGCTCTTGAAGACGCCGGCCTGCAGCTGCACCTCGTGCTCCGGCCCCGCGCCCGAGCCGCCGTTCAGACGGTCGATGATCGGCAGGCCGTCGCGGATGGTGATCTCGTCCTTCAATTTCCAGGTGTGGTAGAGCGAGACCTGGAACTGGCCCTGGCCGGGGCGCGGGCCGTTGCGGAAACCGCCACCGCCACCGCCGCGGAAGCCGCCGCCGCCCGGGCCCGCGCCAGGACCGCCGCCCGGACCGCCGGGGCCGTCAGGGCCGCCCCCACCAGGAGGACCGCCGGGAGGCGGTCCGCCGCCTCCGAACTGGAAGCCCGGAACACCCGCGCGCGGCTTGCCGAACGGCCGCGACAGGTTGAAGCCCCAGCGCACCTGTTCCTGTTCGGTCTTGGCGTAGTTCACCGGGCGCGCATCGACGGAGATCAGGTTGCCGTCGTCGTCGCGGTGAACGCGATCGGGGAAGGCGTTCTCGATGTCGGGCGTGATGGCCGGGAAGCTGTTGGTCGAGTTGTCGATCCGGGTGACGGTGTAGTTGGCGTTGAACTGCAGGTTGGTCTTGGCGTCCTTGGGCAGCGGCCGCAGGGTGACGCCCAGCTTCATGACTTGGCGGCTGTCGGCCAGCAGGTCGGGGTTGCCGCCCTCGATCCGCGTGGCCAGGACCGTGCGGCTTTTCTTGAAGTCGTAGATCGAGACGTTCGGCGTCGCCAGGTACGGGTCGTTCAGCTGCGAGGCCGTGGGCGCGCCCTGTTCATCGGTGTAGCCGACGAGGATGGTCAGCGGGTCAACCGGCGTCCAGTTGAAGCCGCCGCCGAGGGTTGTCAGGCCGCCGAAGTCCGACAGCTGCTCGTATTCGCCGTTAAAGTTCAGCGACAGGTCGCCCAGCAGCGGCAGCACGCCGTTGGCGCGGTTGGTGATCGGCACCTGGATGTTGGTCTGCAGATTGCCGCTGGTGCGCGAGATGTCGCGATCCAGGATCAGATTTTTGCGCGTGTCGTAGTCGTAGCGGGTGGTGCGCGAGTTCTGGGTCTGGCTGTCGGCGCCGACCTTGAACGTGGTCGACACGTCGCCCGCGGGCGTATGCAGGGGACGGCCGACCACCACGAACTCGCCGTTGGCCGTGTTCGAGGTCGAGTGGGCGGTGTCCGCCGAAATCCGGGCGATCAGGGTCGAAGGGATGTTGCCGAAGGGATTGACCGCCGGGTCGTTGGCGGCGATCGCGGCCACGAATGCCGCCGCGTCCAGGCCCCGACCGGTGGTGGTGTCGCTGACCGAGCGGGCGAAGCTGCCGGTGGCGCTCCAGCGCCAGTCGTCCCACCGCCCGTTGGCGGCCGCCGCGATAGTGCCCTTCTGGCTGTCGACCTTGCGCTGCATCGACACGTAGTCGTCGACGTAGCGATAGAGCTCGACGTTCTGACTGAACGGCGAGAACGGGTTGCCGGTCGGAACGACGGGAGTCTGTTTCTGCGGGTCGGTGGTTTGGCTGGGGTCGCGAACGGTGGGCAGGCCCAGATAGCTGAGGGTCGTGGTGTCCTCGAACGAGCCGCTGATCGTGCCCATCGACGACTTGCCCACAGGACGGGTCACCGCGCCGGTCAGGGAGGCGGCCGTGGTCTTAGGCGCCAGGCTGCGCCAGGCGGTCAGGTCGTCGGTGGCCGGAAGGCCGGAGAAGTCGGCGACCGCCGGCTTCCCGTCCCCCGCCGCGGCGGGCACGGGCGCGCTGTAGACCGGCCGCCCGGCCAGGGCCGACAGGTCGGCGATCGGCACGCCGTTGACGCCAGTGACGTTGCCGGTCAGGTCGTAGGGTGCGCCGTCGGCAAGGCGGTTGATGTCGCGCTCGTCCTCGAACAGCGGGGTGTCGTGGCTGATCTTGCCGTTGAACAGCCAGCGCTGGTCGCCCTGGACGCGGAACAGGGTGCTCTGCAGGTCGCTGCTGGTGCGGCCGCCCTCGGTGGCGCCTTTCAGGCCCACCTCGTTGGTCACGGCGCGGAACCGGCGACGCAGGACGATGTTCACCACCCGCTGGTCGGCGCGGTAGCCGTAGGTCAGCGAAACTTCCTCCGGCAGGATCTCGAACCGCTCGATAGCTTCGGGCGGGATGTCGCGGATCTCCTGCATGCCCGAGATGCGACGGCCGTTGATCAGCATGACCGGCTGGCCGTCGCCGCGGCTGCTGCGCAGCTGCGGCTCCAGGAACGCCATCAGCTCCGAGATGCTGCCGGCGCCGTAGGCGCGGATCTGGCCGGGGTTCAGCGTCAGGTCTGGCTTGATATCGCCCTCGACCGAGCCGCGGGGCTTGCCGGCCACCACCTCGACCGCGTCGACCTCGGCCGCGTAGGGATCGGCCTGGGCGGCCGCCTGCTGCGGCGTTTGCTGGACCTGGGCGGCCGGCTGCTGCTGTACGGGCGCGCCTTCGAGCGCGCCTTCGAGAGCGGCGGCTACGCCGAGAACGAATAGAGAGAGCGTCATAAACCCCGTCGGCCGAAAAATTTGGTCGGCGTGTAAGTACGCAGACGTCGTCAAGCTGGGCCTTATGCAACCGAAGGCCAGATGACAAGTTACCGATGCTTAAGGTCGAATTGATGCAAGACTGTTACATAAAATGTCGTGGTTGATGCACGAGCAGTCCTGTGGCTCGATAGTCCCATGGCTTGGGACTATAGACTAGTATAGCGGCCGATCTGCGACTTTAGTGCTGATATCGCTCAGGACGAGCCTTCATAACGGCCTCCCACCGATGCCGAAACGCAACAGGGGAAGGCCGCCGGAAAGCCTCAGTCGGCGGACCATTCCGTGGTGATCGCCGCCACGTCGGGCCGCACGCGCTCCTGCGGCGCTTCGGTCGAGGTCCCCAGATAGAGGAAGCCGGCCACGAGCTCGTCCTCGGCCAGGCCCAGGATCGCCTTGGCGCGCGGGTCGTACGAATACCAGTCGGTGATCCAGTTGGCGCCCCAGCCCATGGCCGCGGCGGCCAGCAGCATCTGCTGGCAGACGGCCGAGGCGCTCTGACGCTGCTCCCACTCAGGGATCTCGCCGGGGATGAAGCGCGAGATCACCGCCACGCAGACCGGCGGCCGGGTAAGCTTGCGCAGGGCGGCGTTGGCCTTGACCGGATTGGCCTGGCTGTCGGCCAGGGCGGAGATCTTCTCGGCGAAGGCGTCCTTGGCTGGCCCGCGCAGGATCACGAACCGCCAGGGCGCCAGCTTGCCGTGGTCGGGCACGCGGGCGGCCAAGCGCAGCAGATCGGCCAGCTGGGCGTCGTCCGGGCCGGGCGCGGTCAGGCTCATGGCCGAGGCCGAGCGCCGCTTGGCCAGGAAGTCCAGCACCGCCTGCGACGGTTCGATCGGCAGCTCCTGGCCGAATTGCGGGGCAGGGGGGACGAAACCGGTCAAGACGACCTCCGGAAAGCAAGCTAAGGGGGCACACCTAGGGCCGCGCCACGGCCGCCACAAGTCGCGAGCCATTCGCATGACCGATAAACCCACCTGGTTGAAAGCTCACGGCCGGCCATGGACGGTGACCAGCGAAAAGGCCGTCTACGACAACCCCTGGATAAGCCTGACCGAGTACCAGACGGTCGCCCCCACGGGACGGCCGGCGCTGTACGGCAAGGTGGCGTTCAAGAACCGGGCGATCGGGATCGTGCCATTGCACGCCGACGGCACGGTGACTCTGGTGGGTCAAAGCCGCTTTCCGCGGGGCAACTACAGCTGGGAGATCCCGGAGGGCGGCGCGCCCCTGGACGAGGACCCGCTGGACGGCGCCAAGCGCGAGCTGGCCGAGGAGGTCGGGCTGGAGGCCGCCGACTGGCGCCTGATCCTGACCATGGAACTGTCGAATTCGATCACCGACGAGCTCTGCTACGGCTATCTGGCCCTGGACCTGACGCCTACGGCGACCGCGCCTGACGAGACGGAGGACCTGGCCATGGTCCGCGTCCCGTTCGCCGAGGCCCTCGACGCGGCGGTGTCGGGCCACATGCCGGACTCCTTGACGGTGGCTTTACTGCTACGGGTGCACCATATGGCGGTGAAGGGCGAGCTTCCGGAGGGCCTGGCGCGACTTGTGCTGGCCTGAGCGCGTTCCTAATTGGCGTGGGGTTCGACGGCTTGGCCGTTGAATCCAAAGGTCGTCTGGAGCATTTCCAATAAAGATGCTCTAAGAGCGGCGTGGGCGAGGGAGAACCCGGTGGCCAAGCATCTCGAGGTCGTGACGCAGGAAACGACGCCGCCCGTGTGGGCCGCGCTGCGCAATCAGGCCGAACACGCCGCCAAGGCCGAGCCGGCCCTGGCCTCGCTGCTCAACGCCGTCATCCTCAGCCACGACAACCTGGCCGACGCCCTGACCTTCCAGCTGGCGCGCAAGCTGGGCGACCAGGAGATGCGGGCCATGACCGCCCGCGAATTCGCCGCCGACGCCTTCGAGAGCGATCCGTCTCTGGTGGCCGCCGCCGAGGCCGATCTGGTGGCCGTGTTCGAGCGTGACCCGGCCACCAAGGGCTACGTCCAGCCGTTCCTGTTCTTCAAGGGTTTCCTGGCCCTGCAGACCCACCGCGTGTCGCACTGGCTGTGGAGCCAGGGCCGCGAGACCCTGGCCTTCTATCTGCAGAGCCGGGCCAGCGAGGTCTTCCAGGTCGACATCAATCCCGCCGCCCGCATCGGCAAGGGCGTGTTCATCGACCACGGCACCGGTATCGTCATCGGCGAGACCGCAGTGGTCGGCGACGACGTCTCGATGCTGCACGGCGTGACCCTGGGCGGCACCGGCGCCGACCGCGGCGACCGCCACCCCAAGATCGGCAAGGGCGTCCTGCTGGGCGCCGGCTCCAAGGTGCTGGGCAACATCCAGATCGGCGAATACGCCAAGATCGCCTCGGGCTCGGTGGTGCTCAAGCCCGTGCCCCCACACTGCACGGCCGCCGGTGTGCCGGCCCGGATCGTGAATTGTCCCACCTGCGAAGAGCCGGCCCGGACGATGGACCACACGCTGGCCGACGTGGTCTACGACTACGTGATCTGAACGATCAGCTCATTCGCGTTGTCATCGCGGCGCGTCCGGCCCTCGCCAACGCGAGAACCTTGTCACGCACTTGCCGGTAGAGCATCGCTGGCAACAGGCCGTAGGCGTACTGGGTTTCGCCGCGTTGAACAGGACGTAGATCGACGCCGGGCCAGACAAAACGATTGAGATCAGCGGCGATGATCCACGATCGCGCGCCGTCGAGGCCAAGGCGCGCCTTGGTCGCCGGCGGAATCTCCACGGCGTTTTCGGCGTCGGTCGGCGGGCTGTGGGTGATTGGAGCCACCGTCACCACGGTTTGCCCGTCTTTCGTTTCGACCGTCAGGATGATGACGCAGGGGCGATCCTTCCGCCCCTCTTCTCGCCCCGCCATGGCCTCGTCGCGCCAGAGATAGGCGTAGCCGATGACCAGTCCCGGCGCGGGATCGGGAAGCGCCACGGACTAGCGGGTTTCCGGATCGAACTTGGCCGCCTCGGCGGGTGGTTCGGCGACGGCCAACGCACGCAACGCGTCGTCCTCCAGCTCCCAAGGATAGAGCGCGGTGCGGTCCTGTTGCTTCAAGCGGCGGTATTCGTCCGCGGAAAGCAACACCAGCCGCTCGCGGCCATGACTGGTGATCGACACCGGTTCTCGAAGCGCGGCTTCGCTGATCCGGCCGTAGGATTTGAGGAAGTCGGTAGACGAGATCTTGATACCGGCCATGGGAACCCTTTCTCCGAGAGAATATTTGAAAAATTCGAATTTTTCAAATTCCTCGGAGAAAGGCATCCCTCCACGCTGATTCCATAGAGGAGCTTAGCCGGCTCAACGCCTCGTCAGCTCCGCCTGGACGAGGGCGTGGATGTCGATCCCGTAGATCGTCAGGCCTTCGATATTGGCGTCTTCGATCGCGACGCCGCTCAGGTTGACGTTGGAAAGCCGGGCCCCGCGCAGGTTCACGTTCGAGAACTCCGCGTCGGACAGATTGACGTCGTCGAACGTCGCGCCGGGCAGGGCGCAGTCGTGGAACACGGCGCCGGATAGATTGCGGCGCTCGAAGTACGGTCCGGTCCTCGACGCCTCGTTGCCGATCGGCTGGCCCACGTCGATGCGGTTGCCGTCGGGATCGGCGAACACGAAGGCCCGTAAGCCATAGTCCTTGTCGGCCAGCGACTTGATGATCCGCACGTCCGCCGCCAGACAGACGGCGTGCAGAGCGTCGACGTCGTCGACCATCAGGTGGCCGATATTGGTGGTCGAAGGCTTGTGGTCGCGCACCAGGCTGAGATGCAGTTCGGCCTTGTCCTTCTCGAGGATCATGAAGCCGACGGGATCGCCGTTCTGGAACGTCTTGGTGAAGCCCAGCACGTCGCAATAGAAGGCGCGGGCCTTTTCGATGTCGCGGACGAAGACGCCCGGCGCGACGCGGCCGAAGGTGATGTCGGAAACGGCTTTGCTAGCCATCGCTCACGGTCTCCTGGATCGAGCAGGGGCGACGGTGCGCGTGCTCAGGGCGGAGCGGTGTCCGATAGCGACATCCTGCCATGGCGGCTCCGGACGTCCAAGACGCCCGGGCGCTGAAAGTCTGTCCTAGTACACGACCCCGCCGACGCCGCCGTCCAGGCTGAGGCTCAGGCCCGAGCTGGACTGCTCGCGCACCGTCTCTTCGCGCTCGGCGGTGTACTTCTCGGTGTAGAGCATGGTCAGGATCTTCACGCCGGCCCCGTAGCGGCGCAACAGCGAGCGCTCGTTGCAGTCGCGGGCCGGCTTCTGCGGACGGCAGGCGACGGAACCGCCTTGGGCGCCGGGGCTGAAGTACAGGGCGTCGTTCTTGCCGCAGACATAGGTCTCGCCGCTGAAGTTGCTGCGTTCGATGCCTTCGTATGCCCCGACCACGTACTGCATGCGTGAGCCGGCGATGCAGCGATAGAGCTCGCCCTCGTAGCCGTTGTCGATCTCGCGATCCGGGGTGACCTGCGAGGCGGGGTGGGGCACGTCGCGGTCGTCCAGGCAGACGGCGCGGATGACCACGCGCTTGTAGCGGGTGCGGGTGGCCTCGTAGGACGCGCGGCGGCGCAGCTCGGCGCCTTCGACGTTCAGGCCCTGGATGTAGCCGGTCGAGACCGGGCCGGAATAATAGCCGCCGTGCGTGCCGCCGCCGTAATAGACGGTCGTGCCGGCCGAAGCTCCGGCGCCCGCGCCCGCGCCGGCCCCCGCGCCGGCCACGGCCGTGCTGGTGGCCGAGGCGCTGGCGTTGACGACGACCGAGCCGCCGACGTGGATGTTGATGCCGGGCACATAGACGTTGTGGCCGCCGCCGCAGCTGTCGCAGCTGGGCGGGGTCGGCGGACGCGGCGGGGCCGGCGGCGGGCTGCAGCAGGGCGGGGGCGGCGGCGTGCAGCTGCCGCACTGAGCGTAGGCGACCCCGCCCAGGACCAGCACGCCGACAAAGGCGGCCAGGCTGAGCCACAGCTTGGACAAGGTCATTTTCGGCGCTTGCATCGGCCTCTTCCCTTCACAACACCCCGACGTGCCGCGTGGCCAAAGCCAAGCAAGAACCACGCCATGCCCGCCGTCCGAGCTCGTCTCGGATTGGCGGAATTGTCCCAGGACGGCACGGTCCCGGTGCTGGCACGGTTCTCCTTGCAAGCCCGATGCGGTCGAAAAGTGGACCGCGAGCGAGCCCGCGAGGGGAACGACGATGTTCCATCCAAGCACGGAACGGTTGATAGACTATTGGCGTAGCAGGGCCGTTAACGACGGCGTGCCCGCGCGAGCCAGCGTCAATCCGGGCGATTTCCTCGATCTGCTGCCGCAGGTGTTCATCCTCGGCCGCGACGCCAAGGGTCGCTATCCCGTGCGCCTGGCCGGCGGTTTCGTCACCGACCTGCACGCCCGCGACCTGCGCGGCGAGGACGCCCTGGGCTTCTGGGCCCTGTCGCATCGGCTGGAGGTCAAGTCGGCCCTGGAGGTCGCGCGCCGCCGGGGCGAGCCGGTCGTCATCACCGCCGACATCCGTTCGATCGGCGCGCCGTCGGTGGGCATGGAGGTGCTGCTGGCCCCGATGGTCGGGAACGACGGCCAGGTCGACCGCTTTCTGGGCCTCTACCAGCCCATCGCCATGATCCAGCGCCTGATGGGCCGCCCGGCCTCGGAGCTGGGCGTGCGCAAGATCCAGAGCCTGGGTCCGGCGAACGAGGAGTCGCCGCGTCTGCGCCTAGCCACCCTGCACGGGCGCCGGATCGCCTAGAAGGTTTCACGAGCTTTTCCGTACCGGGGGGGACGGAAAGGGCGGCGTGTCGGGGGGACGCGCCGCGGATGGGGAGAGGGCGCCGCAGGGCGACCTCTCCCCATTGGGTTTCTACCCCGCCGCGTTCAGGCTCTCGATCACCTCGGCCGGCAGCTTCAGCCGGGCCGCGGCCGTCAGTTCGTCCAGCTGGGCGACGCTGGTGGCGCTGGCGATCGGGGCGGTGATCGCCGGATGGGCCATGATCCAGGCCAGGGCGACCTGGGCGGGAGACGCCGACACGGCCTTGGCCGCCGCGTCCAGGGCCGCCAGGACCCGCTTGCCCTTGTCGTTCCAGTAGTCGCGCAGGATCGTCTGGGCCCGCGCCTTGCCCTCCAAGTCGGCGTCGGTGCGGTACTTGCCGGTCAGGAAGCCGGCGGCCAGGCCGTAGTAGGGGATGATCCCCAAGCCCTCGCGCGCGATCAGGCCCGCCAGCTCGCCCTCCACCTGGTCGCGGTCGAACAGGTTGAACTTGGGCTGGATGGTCTCGTAGCGGGCCAGTCGGCCGGCGGCGCTGGTCGCCAGGCTCTCGCCCAGCCGCGCGGGCGAGAAGTTCGAGGCGCCGATCGCTCGGACCTTGCCGGCCTTCACCAGCCGGTCGAAGGCCTCCAGCGTCTCCTCGATCGGCGTCTCGGCGTCGTCCTGGTGGGCCTGGTAAAGGTCGATATAGTCGGTCTGCAGCCGCTTGAGCGAGCCTTCCACCGCCGCGACGATGTTGGCCGCCGACAGGCCCGGCTGGGCCGGCCACATGGCGACCTTGGTCAGGACCAGAACCTTGTCGCGCTTACCGCTCGCCTTCAGCCAGCGGCCGATCACGCTTTCGGACTCGCCGCCCGTATGGCCCGGAACCCAGGCGGAATAGACGTCGGCGGTATCGACCGCGTTGAAACCGCCATCGACGAAGGCGTCGAGCAGGGCGTGCGAGGTCGCCTCGTCTGCGGTCCAGCCGAAGACGTTGCCGCCGAACACCAGCGGCGCGGTGGACAGGCCCGAGCGGCCCAAAGGACGTTGGTTCATGTGGAGTCCTCGCTTTTCTTGGATCCTCTCCCAGAGGGAGAGGAAGGGCCCCGCCGCGTAGCGGTGGGAAGGTGAGGGGTTACGCCGTCACCGTCTATCCCGACGCCCTGCCGGCACGCCATCAGATGTTTTAACCCCTCATCCTCCCACGCCTCGCGGCGCGGGTCCCTCCCTCTCCCTCTGGGAGAGGGATTCAGCTTTACGCCGCCGCCGCCCTGCCGTCCTCGAACACCGGCGCATCGATCGGGGCGAGGGTCGCCTTGCCGCGGATCAGGTCCGAGGCGCGCTCGGCGATCATGATGGTCGGGGCGTTGGTGTTGCCGCCGATCAGGGTGGGCATGACCGAGGCGTCGATCACCCGTAGGCCGGCCACGCCCTGCACCCGCAACTGGTCGTCGACCACCGCCAGCGGGTCGCCCGCCGCGCCCATGCGGCAGGTCCCCACCGGGTGGTAGATCGTCTCGGCCTTGGCGCGGACCCAGGCGTCGATCTGCCCGTCGGTCTTCACGTCGGCGGCCGGGGCGTATTCGGCCTCGCGATAGGGATCGAAGGCGGCCTGGGCCACCACGTCGCGGGCGATGCGCACGCCCTCGCGGATGGCGCGGCGATCTTCCTCGGTGGCCAGATAGTTGGCCAGGATCGTCGGATCGTCGAACGGATCGGCCGAGCGCAGGCCCACCTTGCCCCGGCTCTCCGGACGCAGCTGGCAGACGTGCAGGGTGAAGCCGTCCTTCTCGACCTGGACCTTGCCGTGGTCCTGCATGATGGCCAGCACGCCGTGGATCTGCAGGTCGGGGCGGTCGAGGTCTGGGCGCGACTTCAGGAACGCGCCGCTCTCCAGGAACTGCTGGCGGCCCAGGCCCTTGCCCAACAGCATATAGGACAGGCCCGTGCCCAGCTTCTTCAGGCCCTTGTTGGCCGAATAGGCGGTCTGCAGGTTCTTGGTCGTCCACGACAGGCAGACGTCCAGGTGGTCCTGCAGATTGGCGCCGACGCCCTTGGACTCGTGGACGACCGCGATCCCCTGGGCCTTCAGGTCGTCCGGATCGCCGATCCCCGACAGCTGCAGGATGTGCGGCGACTGCACGGCGCCGGCGCTCAGCAGCACCTCGGCGGCGTGGGCGACCGCGCGCTCGGGATCGGTCCCGACCACGTACTCGACGCCGATCGCCTTGCCCTTCTCGACTAGGATGCGCGTCGTCCGCGCCTCGGTCACGCAGGTGAGGTTCGGCCGAGTCAGGGCCGCGGTCAGATAGGCCGCCGCCGCGCTCCAGCGCTTGCCGTCGCGGATGGTCAGGTCGTAGGGGCCGAAGCCTTCCTGCCGGTAGCCGTTGAAGTCCTGGGTCACCGCGTGGCCCGCCTGGCGCCCGGCCTCGATCAGGGCGCCGTAGAACGGGCTCTTGGACTCGCCGCGCGAAACGTGCAGCGGACCCGCGTCGCCGTGATAGGCGTCGCCGCCGCCGTGGTGGGTCTCCGAGCGCTTGAAGTAGGGCAGGACCTCAGAATAGGACCAGCCCGCCAGCCCCATCTGCCGCCACTGGTCGTAGTCGCGCGCGTGGCCGCGGATGTAGATCATGCCGTTGATGGCCGAGCTGCCGCCCAGGCCCTTGCCGCGCGGCCACCACAGCTTGCGGTTATCCAGATGCGGTTCGGCCTCGGTCCAGAAGCCCCAGTTCTGATCGCCCTTGGCCTTGATCAGCTCGCCGACGCCGGCCGGCATGCGCACCAGGATCGAGGTGTTCTTGCCCCCGGCCTCCAGCAGCAGCACCTTGACGTTCGGGTCCTCGGTCAGCCGCGCCGCCAGGACGCAACCGGCCGAGCCGGCGCCGATGATGACGTAGTCGTAGCGCGTGCTGGCCATGGCCCGACGTCGCCTCCCTGGAATGTTATCGTTGTTAAGACAGAGAGTGACCCGTGTTCGCGCGGGCGGCAAGGGGGACGTCAGGGAAGCAGGCGCGACACCCTCACCCCCGCAGGATCTTCTCCATCGCCTTGCCCTTGGCCAGCTCGTCGATCAGCTTGTCCAGGTAGCGGATCTCGCGCATAGCGGCTCCTCGACCTCTTCCACGCGCACGCCGCAGACCACGCCCTTGATCTCGGCGCGGGCGGGGTTCAGGCGCGGCGCCTGGGCGAAGAAGGCCTGGAAGTCGGTCTTGCCGGCCAGCTGGGCCTGGAAGGCCTCGGGACTGAAGCCGGTCAGCCACAGGATGATCTGGTCGACCTCGGCCCGGGTGCGCCCCTTCCTCTCCGCCTTGGCGACGTAGAGCGGATAAACGCTGGCGAAGCTGGTCGTGTAGATGCGGTGCTGGGTCATCACGAGACGCGCCTTCGATCGGCCTCAGTCGAGCCGCTTGAGCTCGGCCCGGTACCGCTTCCAGTTCTCGACATAGTGCAGGGCCGAGGCCTGCAGGATCAGGGCGTGGCCCTCGCCGATCTCGCGGACCACCTTGCCGGGCGCGCCCATGACCATCGAGTTGTCGGGGATTTCCTTGCCCTCGGTGATCAGGGCGCCGGCCCCGATCAGGCAGTTCTTCCCGATCTTGGCTCCGTTCAGGATGATCGAGCCGATGCCGATCAGCGAGCCGTCGCCAATCGTGCAGCCGTGAAGCATGACCATGTGGCCGATCGTCACATTGGCTCCGATGGTCAGCGGGCTGCCGACGTCGGTGTGCAGTACTGATCCGTCCTGGACATTGCTGTTCTCGCCGATCTCGATCGGATCATTGTCGCCGCGAACTATTGCCCCCCACCAGATGCTGGAGTTCTTCCGCATGATGACATTTCCCATCACCTCGGCATTGGGCGCGATCCAGTATTCGCCTTCCGGAGGCAGCGAGGGACCTGTGGCGCCCAAGGAATAGACAGTCATCCGTACACCTCGTGTTCTAAAATCCGGCAATGGCTTAACGGCTCATAAACCATGCCCGCCCCATTGTATTTCTGCGATTCGAGGGGGAACACTCCCACATCGGGAGACATTCTTCTCGTATCCGAGCCGCGTTCGATCGCCGATCGCGGCCTCCCGGTAAACGGAGACCTTGGGTGTCGGTTTTGGGGTTTGGGCGTTCACATCCGCCTTCGGGGGCAACCACCGAACCGCCCGGCCGCGCACGCGTCTCCGTTTCACTCCTCCCCACCTGCTCCAAGGACGTCGCCATTCGGCCACGTCCTTTTTTCATGCCTGAATGGAGGCTTACATGACCAAGCGAGCTCTCAAGCGGATGGTGCGCGAAGGCGCGAACGATGCTGGCCGTTACGACGACGACGCCAAGGTGCGCCGCCTGCCGGTGGAGCATCGCCACGCTTGGTCTCCGCTGGGAAATCCGGGGCACGAGGATCGGGACCAGAGTTACCTCAAAACGATCAAACCCAAATCGCCAGGTCAGGCGGGCCTGATCGAGGCGATCGACAACAAGAACCTGATCATGGCCCTGGGCCCGGCCGGCACCGGCAAGACCTATATCGCCATCGCCAAGGCCGTGGAGGCGCTGGAGGCCGGCAAGGTCGGCCGCATCGTGCTGTCGCGTCCCGCCGTCGAGGCCGGCGAGTCGATCGGCTACCTGCCGGGCGACATGGAGGACAAGCTGGCCCCGTATCTGCGCCCGCTCTACGACGCACTCAGCGACCGCCTGTCGGTCAAGCGCATGCGGGCCCTGATGGCCGAGGGCGCGATCGAGATCGCCCCGGTCGGCTTCATGCGCGGCCGCACCCTGAACAACGCCTTCGTGGTGATCGACGAGGCCCAGAACTGCACCTACATGCAGCTGAAGATGCTGTTGACCCGCCTGGGCTGGAACTCGACCATGGTGGTGACGGGCGACCCGAACCAGTCGGACCTGTTGCCGGGCATCTCGGGCTTGGCCGAGGTGTCGGCCAAGTTCGAGGCGGTCGAGAACATCGCGGTGGTCCGCCTGGCCGACCGCGACATCGTCCGCCATCCGCTGGTCGCGGAAATGCTGGGCGTTCTCTAACCCTGTACCCGCAAAGGCGTTTTCAAGGGTCGTGACGACCCGCAAAACGTGAAAATGCGGAACAAGGCTTGAGTTTGGGGCGGTCGGACGTGCAAGGTCCGACCGCCTTAACTGTTTTGGGACCCTTCATGCCGTCCGACGCCGCCGCGACTCCCCGTTCGGAGATCACTATCCGAGGGGTCCTTCTCGGGATCGCCATCACCCTGGTCTTCACCGCCGCCCAGGTCTATCTGGGCCTGAAGGTGGGCCTGACCTTCGCCACCTCGATCCCCGCCGCGGTCATCTCGATGGCCCTGTTGCGCGCCTTCCAGAGCGCCACGATCCAGGAAAACAACATCGTCCAGACCATCGCCTCGGCGGCGGGGACGCTGTCGTCGGTGATCTTCGTGCTGCCGGGCCTGCTGATGATCGGCTGGTGGAGCCACGTGCCGTTCCTGACCACCTTCGGCGCCTGCCTGGTCGGCGGGGTGCTGGGGGTGATGTACACCATCCCGCTGCGCCGGGCTCTGGTGACCAATTCCGACCTGCCTTACCCGGAAGGCGTCGCCGCCGCTGAAGTGCTGAAGGTCGGCACCGGCTCGCGCGCGGGCGCCGCCGAAGGGCAGAAGGGGCTGGTCGCCGTGGTGCTGGGCACCGTCGCCTCGGCCCTGTTCGCCGCCCTGGCCGCCGCCAAGATCTTCGCCGCCGAAGTGGCCGGCTACTTCAAGGTCAAGGCCGGCGCCACCGGCCTGGGCGCCTCCAGCTCGCTGGCCTTGATGGGCGCGGGGCACCTGATGGGCATCACCGTTGGCGTCGCCATGTTCGCCGGCCTGGCCATCGCCTGGGGCGTCCTGGTGCCGGTCATGACCAACCTGCACCCGATCGCGGGCGCCGACGCGGCCAAGCACGCCCTGACCGTCTGGAAGACCGAGGTGCGCTTCATGGGCGCGGGCGTCATCGGCGCGGCCGCCATCTGGACCCTGGGCAAGCTGGCCTTGCCGATCTGGTCGGGCCTCGTCTCGGCCTTCGAGGCCAACAAGGCCCGCAAGTCGGGCGGCGGCGACATTCCCCGCACCGAGCAGGACATCCCGATCGGCATCGTCGGCATGGTCTCTTTGGTCCTGCTGGCCCCGGCCGGCTGGTTCCTGGCCCACTTCCTGACCGGCGGCCCGATCACCAGCCTGGCCGCCCCGCTGGTGGCCATCGGCATCGGCTATGTCCTGGTGGCCGGCCTGCTGGCCGCCGCCGTCTGCGGCTACATGGCCGGCCTGATCGGCTCGTCCAACAGCCCCGTCTCGGGCATCGCCATCCTGACCGTGCTGGGCGCCTCGCTGATGGTCGGCATCGTCGGCCGCGGCGTGATCGGCCCGGACATCGCCAAGGCCCTGGTCGCCTACGCCCTCTACGTCACCACCATGGTGCTCGCCGTGGCCGTGGTCGCCAACGACAACCTGCAGGATCTGAAGACCGGCCAGCTGGTCGACGCCACGCCGTGGAAGCAGCAGGTGGCCCTGGTCATCGGCGTCGTCGCCGGCGCCGTCGTCATCCCGTTCGTGCTGGAGCTGCTGAACCAGTCGAACGGCTTCTCGGGCGCGGCGAACCTGTCGACCGTGGCCGGCGCCAAGCCGCTGGACGCGCCTCAAGCCACGCTGATCTCGACCCTGGCCAAGGGCGTGATCGGGGGCGATCTGAACTGGAGCCTCTTGGGCTACGGCGCCCTGATCGGCGTGGGCCTGGTGATCGTCGACATCGTCCTGCGCCGCGCCAGCAACGGCCGCTTCAGCCTGCCGCCCCTGGGCGTGGGCCTGGCCATCTACCTGCCCAGCGCCGTGACCGCCCCGGTGGTGGTCGGCGCCGTGATCGGCTGGGTCTATGACAAGATGGTCGACAAGGACCGCATGGGCGAGGCCGCCAAGCGCCTGGGCGTGCTGATCGCCTCGGGCTTCATCGTCGGCGAGAGCCTGTTCAACGTGGCCCTGGCCGGCCTGATCGTCGCCACCCAGAAGCCGGGCCCGCTGGAAGTGCCCTTCGCCCCGTCTGAGCACGTGGGCATGATCTTCGCCCTGATCGCGGCGGCGGTCGTGGTCGTGGGGCTTTATGGCTGGTCACGCCGGTCGGCGAACCAGATCGAGGCCTAGGTTTCGGGCCGGAGCGTTTCTAAGGACCCGGAGGGCGGAAGCTTTCCGGGTCTTTCTGTTTTCGGCTTCCTTCTCCCCTTGCGGGAGAAGGTGTCGGCGAAGCCGACGGATGAGGGGTTCAGGGGTCTGTCCGGCATGCCACGTGCGACCCCTCACCCGACCTCGCTTCGCGAGGCCACCCTCTCCCGCAAGGGGAGAGGGATCAGGCCGCCGCCAGCACCGTCAGCACCTGCTCGCACCGAAACCGAAACCCCAGCGCCTCGTACAGCGCTATGGCCCCGGCATTGTCGGCGTAGCTGTGCAGGAAGGGCGTCTCGCCGCGTTCGGCGATCTTGCGGGCCACGTGCAGCATCAGGGTCGCGGCGTAGCCCTTGCCGCGATGATCGGGGTGGGCGCAGACGCCGCTGACCTCGGTGAAGCCTTCGGGCCGCATGCGCTCGCCGGCCATGGCGACGAGGCGGCCGTCCACCTTCACCCCCACGAAGCCGCCCAGCTCGTGGGTGCGCGAGAAGAACGGGCCGGGCGCGGTCAGGGTGGCCAGGGCCAGCATCTCCGGCGCATCGGCGTCGGTCAGGGGCAGGATGTCGAAGGCCACCGGCTTGGGCGCGGCCAGGGTCTCGGCGACCATCTGCCAGCAGAGGGCGCGCTTGACGACCGTTGTCCCCGGAACCGGCGGCGGATCGAACCGCTCGACCAGCCCGACCTCGCCGCCGTGGGCGCGGACCAGCCGGCCCAGGGCCTCCAGGCTTCCCGCCGAGTCGTCCGCCGTCGCGGCGAAGAGGCCGAACTCCGGATGGACCCGCAGCGCCCCGCCATCCCGCAGCGCCAGATGCGCCTGGCGACCCGTGAAGGCGGACCATACGGGCCGGTCGAGGGGGTGACCGGTCATACGCGAGGCAAATCCAAAAGGCGCCGCGCCACCGGCATCAAGCTTTCGCGACGGGCAGGCCCAACGCCTAAGTCACCTTCCAACTCGACCAGCAGATCGACGATCCGTTCAGCCTCGCCCGCGTCGAGTGTCTTAAGGACCTTACCCAGATACGAGTCGTACTCGTCCGACAGCATGGGATTGCTTCCGACGTGCAGTGGATCCCAATCGGCCAGCAGAACCTGGCGCACTTGGTCGATCCGCCGAAGAGCGGCCCTTCGATCCATCTTCACGCTTCGCTGTCCGGGCAATACGCCGCGATCAACGCCTTCACCGCCCCGACCACGGCCAGGGCGGGCTTGTCGTCGTCGTCGAACATCTGGCTGGAGGTGAACACGCCCTCGACCAGCAGCATCATGGCGTCGCCCAGGGCGCCCGGGTCGGACGCGCTCATCTCGACGGCCTTGGCGCGCAGCCGGTCGCGAAGCTCCTGCTTGTGGCCTTGCGCCACCGCCCGGCCGGCATGGTCGCGGTCGGGATATTCAACGACCGCGTTGCTGAGCGCGCAGCCGCGATAGTCGGCTCCGCCAGAGCGCGCCGCCAAGCCTTCGAAATAGGCGACCATCTGGGCCTTGGGATCGCCGGGGAACGCCGCCTCGGCCGACTCGAACCGCTCCCAGAAACCGGTCTCGACCTCGCGCAGTACGGCGGCCACCAGCTCGTCCTTGGACTTGAAGCTGCGATAGAGGCTGGGCTTGGTCACGCCGGCCCGGGTGACGATCTCGTCCACGCCCACAGCGCGGATGCCCTCCCGATAGAACAGGTCCCGCGCGGTCTCGAAGATGCGCTCGGCGGCGCGGGCGCCCGGATTGTAAGGAGCCAGGTGCTTGGGCCCTTCCAAGGGTTTTTGGGGTGAGGTTTTTTCGTCGAACTTCGTCATGGCGCTTGACGATGTTACTTACCGGTACGTATGCATGGCGACAACCCCGTACCGATCGGTTACATCGCCCATGCAAACGCTCCGCCGCCTTCTCGGAAACCGCTACGCCTTCGTCGTCGCGGCCGCCACCTTCCTGACTCTGCTGTCGGCCGCTGGCCTCAGGGCCGCGCCCGGTGTCCTGATCCTGCCGCTGGAGAAGGCCTTCCATTGGGATCGCGGCGCGATCTCCCTGGCCGCCGGGGTGGGCATCTTCCTCTACGGCCTGACCGGACCGTTCGCGGCGGCGCTGATGCAGTCGTTCGGCGTGCGGCGCACGATCAGCCTGGCCCTGCTCTTGATGGCGGTCTCGACCGGGCTGTCGGCCTTCATGACCCAGAGCTGGCAGTATGTGGCCACCTGGGGCGTCATGGCGGGCGTCGGCAGCGGGGCGGTGGCCATGGTGCTGGGCGCGACCATCGTCAACCGCTGGTTCGTCCAGCGGCGCGGCCTGATGCTGGGCCTGCTGACGGCGGCGACGGCCACCGGCTCGCTGATCTTCCTGCCGGCCATGGCCTGGATCGCCGACCACGGCGGCTGGCGGCCGGTGGTGCTGACCGTGGCCGCCGTCGCCGCGATCATGGCCCCGATCTGCTGGCTGCTGATCCCCGAAAGCCCCGACGCCATCGGCCAGCGCCCGTTCGGCGCGCCCGACGACTGGACCCCGCCGCCCAAGGGCTCGGCTTCCAACGCCCTGGCCGCCGCCTTCGGCACCCTGCACCGGGCCAGCAAGACCCGCACCTTCTGGCTGCTGTTCGGCGGCTTCTTCATCTGCGGGCTGACCACTAACGGCCTGATCGGCGTGCACATGATCGCCTTCTGCGGCGACCGGGGCCTGCCCGAGGTCAAGGCGGCGGGCCTGCTGGCCCTGATGGGCCTGTTCGACCTCTTCGGCACCACGGCCTCGGGCTGGCTGACCGACCGCTATGACCCGCGCAAGCTGCTGTTCATGTACTACGCCCTGCGCGGGCTCTCGCTGATCTATCTGCCGTTCTCGGACTTCTCGGTGATGAGCCTGTCGGTGTTCGCGGTGTTCTACGGCCTGGACTGGATCGCCACGGTGCCGCCGACCGTGCGCCTGGCCACCGAGGCGTTCGGCGACCGCGACGGCCCCATCGTGTTCGGCTGGATCGGGGCGGGCCACCAGCTGGGCGCGGCGACGGCCGCGGTCGGCGCGGGTGTGATCCGCGCACAGCAGGGGCAGTACATGGAGGCGTTCGTGATCGCCGGCGTGGCGGGCCTGCTGGCCGCCGGGGCGTCGCTGATGGTGCGGCGTGGGATGGTCGGAAGCGTCAGAGCGGCCTGACTTGCCCCCACCTGGCGGCTTCGCCGCCTGTCCGCCCCCATAGGGGGGCGGAGCCGCTCGGGGCCGGCTAAAGCTCTTCCCCCCATGAGGGAGGAGGGCCGAAGGCTCGGAGGGGGCAAGCGTTGTGGCAGGACCTATTCGAGATCCTCGGCCAGGATCGCCATCTCGAACATGAACGAGCCGTCCTCGTCCTCGTCCTGGAAGATGACGCCGATGAATTCGCCCTTCACCTCGACCTCGGCCGAGTCCTTCTGCTTGGGGCGGGCCTTCAGAGCGATGTGCGGGTTGCCGAAGGTGCGCTTCAGATGGGCTTCGAGCTTGGTGATCGTGCCGGCGTCCATGACGGGCTCCTGATATCGGTGGGGCGCGCGGGGCGCGGGGGGGATGGCGGAAACTAGAGGGCGGCGGCGGAAAGTGTAAGGGGTTTTGCTCCGTCGTGGTCCACCAGCTGTTGAGAACCAGGGGGAGCCGGCGTCGCCGCGCCCTCGGCCACCAGCCAGTCGCGGAACCGGCGCGCGGCGCGCGTGGCCTTGCCCTTGGGCGTCAGGGCGCAGACCTGGGCCTGGCCGGGGATCATGCCCAAAGGCGCGACCAGCCGACCGGACGCCAGATCGTTCTCGGCGAAGGCGAACGGGCTCAGCGCCACGCCCAGCCCCGCGGCGGCGGCCTCAAGCATGTAGAAATAGTGGTCGAACTCGCGGTTCACCGCCGTCGGCGGGACCTCGAGACCCGCCGCGCTCTCCCACTCGGCCCAGCTCTCCAGGAAGGTGCGGGTATGCAGCCGGGGCAGGTCGGCCAAGCTCGCTACGTCGCGCAGCCGAGCCGCCAACTCGGGCGCGGCCACCGGGCCGACATAGTGCTTGAGGAACGGGGTGACGTCGGCGTCGGCCGAGGGCGGGGCGTCGGGCAGGCGCATGCGGATGGCCAGGTCGACCCCGTCGGCCCGGAAGTCGAACGGCCCGTTGGACTCCACGATCCGCGCCTGGATGTCGGGATGGGCGGCCACGAAGCCGGGCAGGCGCGGGATCAGCCACTTCATGGCGAAGGTCGGCAGGCACGAGACCACCAGCGTCCCGTCGCCCGACCCTGCCGGACGGGGCAGGGCGGCCTCGATCTGGTCCAGCGCTTGGCTCAGGGCCTGGGCCAGGGTCGCGCCGGCCTCGGTCAGGGCCAGGTTGTTGCGCGGCCCCTCGGTGAGGGCCACGCCCAGGTGGTCCTCCAGCTGACGGATCTGCCGGCTGATGGCCCCGTGGGTGACGCACAGCTCGTCGGCCGCCAACGTCATCCGCCCACGCCGCCCGAACGCCTCGAAGGCGCGCAGGGCGTTGAGCGGCGGGAGCGATCGAGCGGCCATGTGACGAAATCTCACAGATGGCCGCTGATAAGTCGTTATCGGCGCGAGGGCAACCGTCGGATAACGCGGGCATGAAACGGACCCGGCCCTATCACGTCACCCCCGCCCAATGGCTGGCTGTGCTGGCGGTTTGGGGACTGGTGGGCTACGCGGCGCTGGTTCCGCGCAGGGCCGAGGCGGTGGCGGAGCGGGTGAAGCTGGTGGCCTGCCGGTAGAGTCTCGTACCTGGCGGGGCACGCACAGGCCCCGCGCTGGGCAGGGACCTGGGGAGGGGGCGGGCGTCACGCTTGCCGCGAAAGACCAAGCGCCCAGTCGGACGAGACCGCCGCGATGGCTCGGCGATCCTAGTCATCTTGGCGATGCCGCCCACGCGCCTATCGCCGCCCGGCGTCTAGTCTCGGCTGGTCTAGAAGCGCGCGGACATCCGCAGGGCGATTGTCCTTGGTCTAGGCGGCGTGATGATCTCATCGCGGCTGATCAGGAACGGATTGCCGAACGCGAAACTGTTGGGATGGGCGCTGAACGGATTGTCCAGCGTCGCGGCCAGGGTCCAGCGCCCGGCTTCCAGGCTCGCGACCCCGCGCAGTCCCAGATACTCGCCCATCTCGTGCATGGAGCTGGCGTCGAAGGTCACGTACGAGGCCCCGACATAGGTCGCCTGGCCTTGCAGGCGCAGGGTCCGGTCGCCGGGCAAGGCGCGGTGATAGTCGATGCCGAAGCTCGCCGAGACCCGTGACACGCCCGGCAGGCGCGCGTCGTGGCGCGAGTTGAAGTCGAGATTCTGCCGCGTGATCTCGGGATCGTTCAGCAGGGCGGCGGCCCGAAGGTCGACCTGATCGCTCAGGCGAAGGGCGCCTTCGACCTCAACGCCGCGATTGTCGCCGTTGCCGATATTGGCGGTGTAGGCCGTGCCGTCGGCCAGGTACTGGTCGCTCTGCACCGACTCCCAGGTCGCGTAGAAGACAGCAACCCGACCCTGGAGGCGGTCGTCCCAGGCGCGCAGTTTGGCGCCGATCTCATAATTCCAAAGTTCGTCGGCATGGTAGCGGCGGGCCGGCCAGCCGGGAACGTCGAAGATCTGGCCGATCCGGCCCGCGGTGTTGAACCCGCCGGGCCGGTAGCCCTCGGCGGCCTGGGCGTAGAACAGCAGGGCGGGCCGGGCGTCGTAGCTGAGCAGGATCTTCGGGGACAGGCCGGTGGCGTCGTCCGCCTCGCTGAACGCCCGCTGTCCAGCGGCCTGGACGACGACGGAGTCGGTGTCGAACCGGAAGTCGAACCAGCGCAGGCCGGCCGTCGCCGACAGCCGCTTGGTGGCGTCGAAAGTGACCTCGCCATAGAGCGCGGTCTCGTTGATCTTGTCGCGTCGCTGTTCGGCATAGGCGGTCTGGCCGATGGGCTGGAGATCGTACAGCAGGCTATGCAGCCGGGTTGTGCCGGTCGAGCCGAACGCGCCGACCAGGCCGTGCAGGCGACGATCGCTGGGACTGGCGTAGGTGACCTCCGCCACCGTCAGGTCGGTGGCCTTTTCGTCGTCCAGAGCGGCGGGCGCGGAGGCCAGACCGTAGAGCGTCGATACCGTGGTGGCGTCGTACCGGCTGTCGAAATGGTGCGACAGACGCGCGACCGAGCCGGTGACCCGACCCCAGGCGCCCTCGCCGGCCAGGGTCAGCGAGACGTGTTCGAAATCGTTGTCGTGGGGTTCGCGCACCGGGTTGTCGCGCAGATAGGGTCCCAGTCGGCGCAGGCCATATTGGGTGTCGGCGTTGTTGATCCACTGGGTCGTGACGCCCAGGGTCGCCGTCCAATGGGGCGAGAGCGCCGCGCGGAGACTGGCGCGCACCCCGTCCCGCTGCGAGCCGTTGACGCGCTTGAGCCCCAGGGTCGGATTGGCGATGTAGCCGTCCTGGCCGTCGCTGTAGGCCACGACCCGCAGGGCCACTCGGCCCGGCGCCAGCGGAATATTGGCCATCGCCTCCATCTCGTCGCCGCCGCCGCCGTTCCAAGTATATGACAGGCCGCCCATGATGCTGGCCTCGTAGCGGTCCAGGTCGGGCTTGCGGGTGGCGATACGCAGGACGCCGCCGAGAGACCCGCCGCCGTAGAGTGTGCCCTGCGGACCGCGCATGACCTCGACCCGCTCGATGTCGGCCAAGCGCAGGTCGGGGTCCGGCGCGCTGTAGGTGATCGGCACGTCGTCGAGATAGAGCGCGACCATCGACTGGGCCTGGCCGGTGAAGGCGCCGTCCGACAGGCCGCGCAGCAGGATCTTGTCACGTCCGGGGCCTAGATTGGTCACGGTCATGCCGGCGACCTGCCCCGTCAGATCGGAGAGGCTGGTCAGGGTTTCTCGCGACAGTGTCGAGCCGGACACCACCGAGATGGCGTAGGGAGTGCGTCCAGGCAGATTGGGATAGCGTTGGGCCGTGACCACCACCTCGCCCAGACCCAGGCTGGCGGGCGGGGTGATGACCGCGGCATGGCGGGGGCGAGGCGGGGCGGCCCGGCGGATCAGCACGGTGCGCGGATCGGGCATCGTGTAGCCACAGCCGCTGTGGGCCAGAATCCGGTCCAGCGCCCCCTGGGGCGTCATGCGGCCGTAGAGGGCGGGCGAGGCGCCGGAGCAGGCGTCTAGGTCGCCGCCCAGCGACAGGTCGGCCTGGAGAGCGAAATCGATCAGGGCGGCGTGAACGGCTTTAGCTGGAATCTGAAAGCGCACCGAGGCGCCCGGCCCCTGCGCGTGCGCCGCGCCGGCGGCCAGGCCGGCGATCAGCACGATGGGCCACGCGCGATCGCGACGACGCGGGATCGACCTCTTGCGCCGCATGATCAGAGTCGGGTCGGCTTGGCCTTGAGCAGGATTTCGCTCCCGCTGTGCTGACTGATGACCGGTGCGAACAGTTCCAGACGCCGGATCATCGCCGCTTCCTCATCGACCACTAGGACGCCGGTGACTTTGACTGAGGCGGCGCTGGGATCAACCCTTATGGGCGTGGCGACATAGCGGTTCAGGTCGGCGACCACCTCGACCAGCGGCGTCTCGCGATAGACCAGCTTGCCGGTCTTCCAGGCGAAGGCGGCGTCGGGGTCGGTCGCGCGCACCAGCGAGGCGGCCGAACCCCGGGTGTGGATCAGCTGCTGCCCTTTGGCCAGGCGGACCGCGCCGTCCGGACCGCCGGAGACCTGCACCAGGCCCCGCCGGACGGTGACTGCAAGACGGTCGTGATGGTTGAGAATGTTGAATTCTGTGCCCAGCACGCGGACTTCGCGATCGCCGGCGGCGACCACGAACGGGCGGTTCTCCAGGTGGGCGACGTCGAAGCTGGCCTCGCCGTCCACCAGGGTCACGTCGCGCTCGGCGCGGGTCAGACGTACGCGCAGGGTGGTGGCGCCGCCCAGGGTCAGGCGCGAGCCGTCCGCCAGGGCCACTTCCCGGGTTTCGCCGCGCTTGGTCGTGTAGTCGGTGAAGGTCGGGCGCGTGAGTTGCGGTAGCACGGCCACGACCACGGCGGCGGCCGCCGCGGCGGTGGCGAGGCCGGTCCAGACCCAGCGACGCGCAGGCGGCTTGGCCGGCGGCTTGGGACGCGGCGCGAACGCCACGACGGTCTCGGCGGGGGCGGTAGCAGGCGCCGCGACGTGTTCGGGCGGCAGCTCTTCCAGCTCGACCCACAGCGCCTCGACCGCGTCATAGGCCGCCGCGTGCGCGGGGTCGGCCTCCAGCCAGGCCTGGAACGCGGTCCAGTCCTCCAGACCGGCGTCACCCTGCAGGCGCGCGAACCAGTCGCTCGCCGCTTGCTGGATGGAATCGGTGTTGTCGGACCGGGTCATCGACGGGTTTTGCTTCCTTGCCGGGGGGGCGGGGAGGGGCTCTGCCAGAATGACGCCATGACCGAGAAAGTCCCTCCCCGGTTCTTCGTGGGGTGATGCGGAATTACCACGGTCATCGCCCGACCCTTTTGACAAGGTGGCCCAGGGCCAGGCTGACGTGTTTCTCGACCGCGCTTCGCGAGATGCCCAGGCGGGCGGCGGTCTCGGCGTGGGTCAGGCCCTCGAACTTGTGCAGGCGAAAGATCTGCTGGGTCTGGGGCGACAGGGTCTTCAGCGCCTCGGCGATCTTTTCCAGACGCTGGCGGGCGATGACCGCGCTCTCGGCGTCAGGCTCTTCGGCCACGTCCTGGACGCCGACCGCCGTTTGGTGGGTCCGCCGCCATTCGTCGTCGCGCGCGCCGGCCCGCTTGGCGCGGCGTAGACGGTCCAGCATCAGGTTCGAGGCCAGGCGGTAGAGATAGGCCGGTGGGTTGTCGATCGCCTCGCCGGCGACCGACTGGACCTTCAGATAGAGCTCCTGGACCAGATCCTCGACATCGGCTCGGCCGCCCAGGCGCGCCTGGAAGAACCGCCGCATGTCCTCGCGCCGCTCCATATAGGCGGCCGCCAGCGGGGAGAGATTCTGCAGGTCTTCCATCGTCAGCCGTGAGCTCGCATGCGGCGCCGAACGGGCGCGACGCGGGAGGACGAGCGGGACGTGTCGGTGGTCATCACGGGGACGAACGGCCCGGGCTGGAGGGACTCGGCGGGGCTAAAAGACATCGCGCGGCGGCGGCATCATGGCAAGGCTCGCGGGGTGTCGTCGGGCCTGGCGAAAAATCGGTGAGGGGGGCGAATACACACGGCGTCATTGGCTCGAACGGCGCGGGGGCGTCTGGAGCCAAGTCGGATTGATGCGGATATTTTGCGATTTCGACGGGACGATCGCCAGGGTCGACACCACCGACCTGGTCCTCACCCGTCTGGCCGACCCCGCCTGGGAAGATCTGGAAGACCGCTGGACCCGCGGCGAGATCACCGCCGCCGAGTGTATGCGCGGCCAAGTCGCCCTGATCGGCGGCGACGACGCGGCGCTGGACGCCGTGCTCGACAGCGTGGAACTGGCCGACGGCTTTCCCGAATTTGTCGCCTGGTGCCAGGCCAACGCCGTGCCGCTGACCGTGGTCAGCGACGGGGTCGATCACTTCATCGCCCGGATCCTGGGTCGCCACGGCCTGGGCCATCTGCCGGTGATCGCCAACCGCCTGGTCGGCAACGCCGAGACCGGCCGCCGCCTGGAGCAGCCCTGGTCGCGGGCCGGCTGCGCGGCGGGCTCCGGGGTCTGCAAGTGCCAGGTCGCGACCAAGGCCGCCGAAGTTTCCCGGGAGCGCGCCGGCGAGACCGACGACCTGATGGTCTTCATCGGCGACGGGCGGTCGGACTTCTGCGTCTCCAATCGCGCCGACCTATTGTTCGCCCGCGACAAGCTGGCCGCCTACGCCCGCGCGCGCGCCGTGCCGCACCACGAGTTTTCCGACTTCCACATCATCACGACGACCCTCGCGGCCGCCCACGGCCGCCTGGCGCGCCGCGCCGCCATCTGACCGGAGTTCCCCCGAATGTATGACGCCGAACACGCCGTCCTCGACGAGGCCGCCCTGCGCGAACTCGAGGCCCAGTACTGCTCCTATGGCGACACGGTCCACTACCTGCCCGACCCGAAGTTCTTCGACGGCTGCGAAGGCTCGTTCATGTACGACGCTCAGGGGCGCCAGTTCCTGGACCTGCAGATGTGGTACTCGGCCGTCAATTTCGGCTATCGCAATCCGCGCCTGAACGCCGTCGCCCACCGTCAGCTCGACACCCTGCCGCAGGTGGCCAGCCAGTATCTGCACCGCGAGAAGGTCGAGCTGGCCGCGATGATCGCCCAGGACGCCGAGCGGAAGTTCGGCCGCAAGGGCCGCGTCCACTTCAACGTCGGCGGCGCCCAGGCGGTCGAGGACTCGCTGAAGCTGGTGCGCAACGGCACGGGCGGCAAGCAGCTGATGTTCGCCTTCGAGGGCGGCTATCACGGCCGCACCCTGGGGGCCTCGGCGATCACCTCGTCGTACCGCTATCGCCGTCGCTTCGGCCACTTCAGCGATCGCGCGCAGTTCATCGAATTCCCGTACCACTTCCGTGGCCCCAAGGGCATGACCAAGGAGGAGTACGGCCACGACTGCGTGCAGAAGTTCGCCCGCCTGTTCGAGACCGAATACAACGGCGTGCTCGACACCAAGACCGGCGAGGCCGAATACGCGGCCTTCTATATCGAGCCGATCCAGGGCACCGGCGGCTACGTGATCCCGCCGCCCAACTTCTTCAGCGAGCTGAAGAAGATCCTCGACCAGCATGGGATCCTGCTGGTGGTCGACGAGATCCAGATGGGCATGTGGCGGACCGGCAAGCTGTGGTCGATCGAGCACTTCGGCGTCCAGCCCGACGTGCTCGTGTTCGGCAAGGCGCTGACCAACGGCCTCAATCCCCTGTCGGGCGTCTGGGCCCGCGAGGAGCTGATCAACCCCGAGATCTTCCCGCCCGGCTCCACCCACTCGACCTTCAACTCCAACCCGATGGGCACGGCGGTGGCGCTGGAGACCCTGCGGATGACGCACGAGGTCGATTACGGCGCCCAGGTCCTGGAGAAGGGCGCGTACTTCCTGGAAGGCCTGAAGGACCTCCAGAAGCGCTGGCCGCAGATCGGCGACGTCGACGGCCTGGGCCTGGCCCTGCGCGCCGAGATCTGCGAGGCCGACGGCTTCACCCCCAACAAGGCCCTGCTCAACCGCATGGAAGCCGAGGGGATGAAGGGCGACATCGAGGTCGACGGCAAGCGCTACGGCCTGATCCTCGACGTCGGCGGCTACTACAAGAACGTCATTACCCTGGCGCCGTCGCTGGAGATCACCAAGGACGAGATCGATCTGGCGCTGAAGCTGCTCGACGCCGTCCTGCGCCGCTGCGTGGGCTGACGGTTCGATGCGCCCGGTCTTCCTGAACCTCGACAACGCCCTGGATGCGCAACACGCGTTGCGCGGCCGAGGCGGCCTGACGGTCGAGGCCAGGGACCTTGGGCCGGCGCTGCGCCTGTGGAGCCGGGCGCCGGCCCTGGCCGCCTTGTCCGCCCGGTTGCGCGATCAGGCGGCGTCGGCGGCGGGGCCGGATCTGGTCTTCGCCGGATCGGGCGATTTCCACCACGTCACGCCGCTGCTGATCGAGCGGGCCGTGGCGGCGTCCTCCGCCAAGGCGGTGACGGTCGTCCACTTCGACAACCATCCCGACTGGGTGCGGTTCGAGAACGGCCTGCACTGCGGGTCGTGGGTCGGGCGTGCGGCGCGAACGCCGGGCGTCGCCAGGGTGATCACGGTCGGGGTCTGCAGCGGCGACATCGACCGTCCGGAGACCAAGCGGGCCGACCTCTCCCTGGTCTCCGAGGGACGCGTCGAGCTCTATCCCTACCGCGCGCCGGACGGCGGACCGATCCTGCGGGTCGGCGACCGCAACTGGCCGTCGATGACGGCGATGGGGCAGGAGGGGTTCATCAACCTGCTCGCCTCGCGGATCGAGACCGACGCGGTCTACATCACGATCGACAAGGACGTGCTGCGCCCCGACGACGCGATCACCAACTGGGACCAGGGGCAGCTGTCCCTGGCGGCGTTGGAGCGTCTCGTCCGCGCCGTGGCGGAGCGCGCGCGGGTGATCGGAGCCGACGTGGTCGGCGACTGGTCGCAGCCGCGCTACGGGCCGGACCTGCTGTCGAACCTGCTGAAACGCGGCGAGGCGTTCCTCGACCAGCCGCGAGGCGGCGTGCCGGGCGACCAATCGCGGACCAACGAGGCGACCAACCTGCGCCTGCTGTCGCTGTTCGCCGAGGTGGCGTCGTGAGCGCCGCCCTGACCGCGTCCAGCGCGGGCCTGCTGGCCTTCTGCATCGTCACCGAGATCGGGCGCGAGCTGAGCTTCAAGGCCGCCTCGGACGGCGCCGACGGCAAGCCGGCCTATCTGGTCGCCCTGGCCACGCAGCCGATGCTGTGGGCCGGGATCGTCTTCTGGTTCGTCGAGATGGTGGCCTGGGTGCTGGTGCTGGAGACCACGCCGCTGGGCCTGGCCTTTCCGATCATGACCCTGACCTACGCCGGCGTGCCCCTGGCCGGCACGCTGATCCTCAAGGAGCGCCTGACCCCCGTCCAGATCGCCGGCGCGGCCCTCGTGGCCGCCGGTGTGACCTGCGTGGGGCTGTCGGGCCTGTGATCCCTTCAAGCCTTGGAGCGAGCGCCATGACGCCGCCAGACTTCCGTCCTTCCGATCTCCGACTGCCCAAGCGCGCCAAGGGCCTGATGGCCTGGACGACTTGGGACCTGATCCCCGTGGGCGCCGCCATCGCGCACCTGGCCTTCGTGGTCTGGATCGTGGTCGGCTCGGCCACCCGTCCCTGGTGGGGCCAGCTGCTGTGCGGCTTCGGCTACGCCCTGGCGATCAGCTGGAACGTCAACGGCGTCTCGCACAACTTCCTGCACACGCCGTACTTCCGATCCAAGGCCCTGAACCGCGCCTTCTCGCTGCTGGAGTCGGTGGCCATCGGCTTCTCCCAGACCTTCTACACCTGGGTTCACCTGCGCCATCACGAGGGCAACAGCGACCGGCCTGGACCGGACGGTGAGACCCGCGACTGGCTGTCGATCTACCGCCACGGCAAGGACGGCCGGCCCGAGAGCGTCTGGTCCTACGTCTTCCTGGGCTTCTTCCGCGACAGCGGCGGCTCGGTCTACCAGGCCCTAAAGGCGAAGGGCCGCGAGGAGGACGCGCGCTGGGGCCGCATCGAGCTCTTCGCGGTGGCGACCTTCGCCATCGGCATGGCCCTGATCGACTGGCGCGCGGTGCTGTTCCTGCTGCCGTTCTACTATCTGGGCGAATGCCTCTCGCAGCTGAATGGCTATTACGAGCACTTCAACGGCGATCCCGACACGCCCATCGCCTGGGGCGTTTCCAGCTACGATCCGATCTACAATCTCACCTGGTTCAACAACGGACACCACGCCGAGCACCACTATCGACCGGCCGTACACTGGACGCGGCTGCCGGCCCTCCGAAAGGCCCTGGTCGAACAGCAGGCGGCGCATGGCGTCCACGTCATCGGTCCGGCGCACGCCCTCGGTTTCCTGGCTCGCGCCAACCGCCGGCCGCGCGGCGTGGATCGGGCGGTGCGCTCATGAGCGTCCAGCCCCTGAGACTGGCCGGCCGATCCG
Organism: Caulobacter sp.; assembly: GCA_017744495.1. Taxonomy (GTDB): domain Bacteria; phylum Pseudomonadota; class Alphaproteobacteria; order Caulobacterales; family Caulobacteraceae; genus Caulobacter. The sequence goes on from JAGIBE010000279.1 coordinate 32,390, forward strand.
GCCACGGCGTCCTGCTGATCCACGGCCTGACCGGCGCCCCGGCGGAAATGAAGCCCCTGGCCAAGCGCCTGGCGCGGCGCGGCTTCGAAGTCCACGCGCCGCTCCTGCCCGGGCATGGCGCGGACGAGGCGACCCTGCTGCGCACCACTTGGCGCGACTGGCTGGAGGGTCTGGTCGAGGCCTATGACCGGTTCGCCGCCGAGGTCGACACCGTGTCGGTGGCCGGCATCTGCGTGGGTGGGGCGCTGGGCCTGCTGCTGGCGGCCGAGCGGCCCGACATCCACGCCGCCGCCGTCTATTCGATGACCTTCGAGTACGACGGCTGGAACATGCCGCGCTTCGCCGTGGCCGCGCCGGTGATCCAGCTGATCGCCAATCTGCCGGGCGTGCGCCGCCTGGCTTGGGCCGAGACCCATCCCTTCGGCCTGAAGGACGAGCGCCTGCGGGGCCTGGCCGAGCGCGCGCCAGATGGCCTGATCGAAGGCGCGATCGATCGGCTGCCGCTGGGCGCCCTCTATCAGATGTACCGCATGGGCCGGCGGTTGGAGCGGATCGGCAAGGCGATCGAGACGCCCACCCTGATCCTGCACGCCCGCGACGACGACATGAGCCATCCGCGCAACGCCTACCGCCTGGAGAAGGCCCTGGGCGGGCCCACGCGCCTGCATCTGCTCGACGACAGCTACCACATGATCCACGTCGATCAGGAGCGCGACCGGGTGGCGGCCCTGACGGCGGCCTTCTTCGACGGCGAGACGCTGTACGCGGCCGAACGGCTGGACCTGAAGTCCCATGCTTGAGACCCAGGTCCTGACCACGCTGGACGACCTGCCAAGCGGCCAATGGGACGCGCTGTTCGAGGATACGCTGGAAGGCTTCGACTATCTGCGCGCCATCGAAGGCGCGGGCCTGGCCGGCTTCGAGTGGCGCTACGTGCTCGCCCACCGCGACGGGCGGCTGGTCGGGGCGGTCCCGGCCTTCATCACCGACTATCGGCTGGAGACCACCTTCGAAGGCGCAAGCCGACGGATCGCCGAACAAGTCCGCCGCCTCGCGCCGGGCGTGATAACGCCGAAGCTGGCCTGTCTAGGTTCGCCCTGCACCGAGACCGCCACCGTCGGCTTCGCGCCGGATCTGGCCGACGCCGAGCGGCCCATCGTTCTGAGCGCCCTGGTCCGCGCCTTCGGGCGGGAGGCCGTCCGGTCCGGATGCGCCCTGTCCGGCGTGAAGGACGCCGACCACGCCCAGGCCGAGCTCTGGGCGGCTGCGATGAAGCAGGGCGGCTACAGCCCTGTATCCGGCCAGGCTATCGCCGATCTCGACATCGACTTCCCGACGATCGACGTCTATCTGGCGCGGCTCTCCAGCGGCGTGCGCAAGGACATGCGCCGCAAGCTGCGGTCCCGGCCGAAGGTGCGGATTGAAGTGCGGAGCGACCTGGGCTCCGACCTGCCCAGAGCCATGGACCTCTATCATCAGACCCTGGCGCGCGCAGAGGCCCAGCTGGAGACCCTGACTCCGACCTTCTTCACCGAGGTGGCCGCGCGCATGCCGGGACACGCCGTCTTCGTCCTCTACTACGTCGGCGGCGACCTGCTGGCCTTCAACCTCCTGCTCGAGGACGGCGAGGTGCTGCTGGACAAGTTCTTCTGCATGGAGGCCGAGCGCGGGCGCGCCCATAACCTCTATTTCCTCAGCTGGTTCTACAATCTCGAGCGCTGCCTGGCGCGAGGCCTCAAGCGCTATCGAAGCGGCCAGGCCAACCTCGCCGACAAGGTGCGGCTGGGCAGCCGGCTGACTCCCACGACGATGTACTTCCGCCATCGCAACGGCCTGCTGAACGGCGCCCTGCGCGCCCTGGCGCCGCTGGTCATGGGCGATCCGCTGGAAGGGTTGGCCGCATGACCGCCCTGGCCGCTCGCCCTCGTCGGCGTTTGGCGCCGATGGTGCTGTTCGCCATCCTGCCGTTGCTGACCCTGGGCTACCAGATCGCGGCCAAGGCTTCGGCCGCCCATCTGGCCGAGGTTCAGTTCGACGCCGCCTGGCTGCTGACCGCCGTGCGGATGCCCAGCGTCCAGATTCTGCTGGTCTGCGAGGTCGCCAGTTTCGTCGCCTGGATGACCGTGCTGTCCGAAATGCCCCTGAGCGCGGCCTTTCCGCTGTCGGCGGTCAGCTATGTGCTGATCATCGCCGCCAGCGCCGTGGTCTTCCACGAGTCCGTGAGTCTGCTGCAGGTGTTGGGCAGCCTGGCGATCCTGACGGGCGTCTGGTTGATCGGACGAGGCGGCCGCGAGGCCCCAGCGGGACCGACCGCATGACCGGGCTGGCCCTCAAGACCCTGCTGTTCGACTGGCGCCGGTTCGCGCCGGCCGCCGTGGCCGTCGGCTTCTCGGGACTACTGGTCCTGCTGCAGGCCGGGCTGATCCTCGGCGTGTTTTCCCTGGCCAGCGTCTATGTGACCAAGTCCTCGGCCGATCTCTGGGTCGGGTTCCCCGGCGTGCAGAGCATCGATCTGGGGCGGCCGATCGGCGGGGCGACCGAGCTTTTCCTGCGCGCCGACCCGCGCGTCGCCCAGGTCGAGCCCTTTTACTGGGGTTCGGGCGAATGGCGCACCAGTCGTCACGGCATGGTCAATGTCTACATCGTCGGTCTGGACCCGGCGCCCGGCGCGATGGTGCTCTCGCAAGTTTTGCCGACCGACCTGCGCGCCGCTCTCAGCGAACCGGACGCCGTGCTGATCGACCGGGCGGACCTGCGCAAGCTGGAGGCCGGCGTCGGCGGCCTGGCCGAGATCAACGGCCACCAGGTGCGGATCGTCGGCGTCACCGACGGCCTGCGCGCCCTGGGCGGCGTCAACGTCATCGCTTCCGCCGCCACGGCCCGCCGGTTGGACCCGGCGATCGGCAATGGGGAGGGCGCGGCCTATTTCACCGCCCGCCTCAACGACCCGGCCCAGGCGTCCGGCGCCGTCGCTGACCTGCGGGCGGTGGGCCGCCAGCGCGGCTTCGAGCCCATGACCAGCAAGACCTTCGCCGACCGCAGCGTCCGCTATTGGCTGGGTGAGTCCGGCGCGGGCGTGGCCTTCGTGTTCGGCAGCGCCGTCGCGATCCTGGTGGCGGTGATTGTCACCAGCCAGACCTTGGCGGCCGCTGTCGCCGCCTCGCTGAAGGACTACGCGGCCTTGCGAGCCCTGGGTTTCACGATCGGCGCTCTGCGCGCGATCGTTCTGGCCCAGACAGCCTGGATCGCGGCGGCGGGCGTGGTCTTGGCCGGCGTGCTGACCACCATCCTGGCGATGGTCGCGCGATGGCAGGCCACGCCGCTGGTCATGACCGCGCCGATGGTCGGGGGCGCGGCCGGCCTGGTGGCGCTGGTCGCTTTCGGTTCGGGCCTGTGGGCGCTGCGACGCGTCGCGCGCGCCGATCCGGCCGCGTTGCTTCTGTGAGGTTTCGATGATGCTCCGCCACGCGCCGAGGGGCCGTGTCCTCGTCCCCGTCCTGCTGGCCACCGGCGTCCTGCTGACGGCCTGCCAGAGGGGGCCGGACGCCGCCAACGCCCAGAACCGGCCGGCGCCGGCCGCGGTAGCCCGAGGGGTGATCGCGGTCGAGGGCGGACTGATCCCGGTCGCCGCGCCCCGCGACGGGCTGATCGCCAAGGTCAGCGTGGAGGAGGGCGCCCACGTCGATCGCGGCGCCGTGCTGGCCCAACTGGACACCGAGCGGGACGCCCTGCTGGCGGCGCAGGCGCGGGCCGAAACCGCTCAGCAGGAAGCCGCCTGGCGCGGCGCCCAGGCGCGGGCCGCGGCGGCTCAGGGCGAGGCGGCGCGCCTGGCGCGCCTGGCTTCCGCCGACGCCGCGACCCGGCGCGAGGCCGAGCAGGCCCAGCAGGCGGCTAAGGCGGCCGCCGCCCAGAGCGACGAGGCCGCGCACGCCGTCGACGTGGCGCGGGCCCGCCAGCGCCTGGCGGAGCTGGAGCAGACCGTCCGCACGGTCCGCGCTCCGGTCTCGGGACTGGTCCTGCGGCGCACGGCGGCGGTGGGCTCGGCGGCGGTGGCCGCTTCCGCAACGCCTCTGTTCGTGCTGGCGCCCGACGGTCCCAGGGTTGTCCGCGCCGAACTGGACGAGGCCTTCGTCGACCGGGTCATGCCCGGCGCGGTCGCCTGGGTGACCGACGCCAGCGGCGGCGGTCGAGTGCTGAAGGCGCGGGTCCTGCGGATATCGCCGTCGTTCGAGGCCGCGGCCCTGGACGACCAGCCCGGCGCGCGCGCCGACGGTCGCGTCCTGCGTCTGGTCCTGGCCTTCGATGAGCCCAACACCCTGCGTCTGGGCCAGCGGGTTCTGGCGAGGATCGGCGGATGATCGGGCGGATCCTGGCCGCGGTCCTGGCGGTAACGCCCGCCGTGGCCGGCGCAGCGCCTCAGGTCTCTCCGCCGATCTCGCCGCCGGCCTGGGCGGCGACCCTCGACGACCCGGTGCTGTCCGATCTGCTGGTCCGCGCGGATCAAGGCTCGCTGGACATCCGCATGGCGCTGGCGCGGCTGGACAAGGCCCAGGCCGACGTCGCCCTGGCCCGCGCCGACCGCCGGCCGCGCCTGACGATCGGCGCGGAGGCCGCCATTGGCGGCGCCGACTTCTCGTCCAGCAGCGCCGGGGCCGGCGCGCCCTTGGCGGGCAGCTACGAGATCGACCTGTTTCATCGCTTGAAGAGCCGACGGGGCGCCGCCGAGGCCGACAAGGTCGCGGCGGAGCACGATGTCGCCGCCGCCCGCCAGCTGGTGCTGGCCGAGGTGGCTCGAGCCTACGTGACCCTGCGCGCCGATCAGGAGCATCGCGCGGCCGCGACGATCAGGGCGGACCTGGCTAGGCAGGCGCAGGATCTGCTCGGCCGTCGGGCCTCGGAGGGCATGATCCTGGCCGAGGCGGTGGCTACGGCGCGGACGGCCCGGGCTCAAGCGGACGCCGATCTCCAGCGCGGGGTCCATGCCGTCGAGGCCGACTGCTGGCGGCTTGGTCTCCTGCTCGGCCAGGACGTCCCCGTCGATGAACCCGCCTATGCGGGCGATGAGATCCCGGTCACGCCGTCGCTCGCAGAGGCGACGTCGGAAGCGGTCATGGCGCGGCCCGACATCCAGGCGGCCTACGCCCGCTTGCAGGCCGCCGACGCCCGCGTGGCCGAGGCCGTCGCGGCGTCGAGGCCCCGGTTCACCCTGACGGCCGGCATCGGGTCCGGCGACCCGGACCTGCTGTACCTGCTGGACGTCCGCGCCCTGGCCTGGGCGATCGCCGGCGGCCTGACCCATGAGCTGCTGGACGGCGGCGCGGCCAAGGCGCGCAAGCACGGCGCCGAGGCCGAGGCGCGGCTAGCGGAACTGGCCTATCGCAAGGCGGTGGGCCAGGCCTGGGGACAGGCTCGCCTCGACCTCGCGGCGCTGCAGGACGCAGCCGCCGAGGAAGCCGTGGCGAAGAGGGCGTGGACCCGCGCCGTCGGGGTGTTCGGGACGGGGCAGACCCGACACCAGGACGGCGACATCGACGCCCTGGCCCTGGCCGCGCTGGAGGCGCGAGCCGTCGAGGCCGATGTGGCGCTGACCAACGCTCAGGCGGCTCGCGCCCAGGCCTATGTCGATCTGCTGTTGACCCTGGGCGGGCGCGCGGCATGAGCGTCTCCCTCCGCGCCGAGACGGTGCGCAAGCACTATGGCGAAGGCGTCCAGCGGATCGACGCGCTGCATCCGGTCAGCCTGAGCCTGAGGCCCGGCGAGTTGGTCATGATCACGGGCCCTTCAGGCTCCGGGAAGTCCACGCTTCTGGCGATCCTGTCGGGTCTGCTGAGCCCCGACGCGGGATCGGTCGAGGCTTTGGGAAAGGCCCTGGCGCCGATGAGCGCGGATCAGCGCGACCGCTTCCGCCTGGCCCATTCCGGCTTCATCTTCCAGGGCTTCCATCTGCTGCCCGCCCTGACCGCCAGCGAGCAGGTCGAGATCGTCCTGCGGCGGCTCGGAGCGTCTGCGCGGGAGGCGAAGGCCCGGGCCGTCCAGGCCTTGGCGGCGGTGGGGCTCGAGCGGCGGATGTCCAACCGGCCCGGCGAGATGTCGGGCGGCGAGAAGCAGCGTGTGGCCATCGCCCGCGCCCTGGCCAAGCGGCCCGCCCTGATCTTCGCCGACGAACCGACCTCGGCCCTGGATTCCGAGAACGGGCGGCAGATCGCGGCGCTTCTGCGGGCCGAGGCCCACGCCAGCGGCGCCACCGTGGTCTGCGTGACCCACGACGCCCGGCTGACCGATCTGGCCGATCAGGTGCTGCGCATGGAAGACGGCAGGATGCTGGCCTGACCGGCGGTAAATCGATGAGGGCGGCGCGCTCGCACGGCGTCATTGGGCCATGTCCCCCCAGGAGCATCGCGCCATGACCGACGCCCTTTTCGCCCACGCCTTTCTGACCGACGAAGACGTCGCCGCCCTGATTTCCAGCAAGGCGGGCCTGGCCCGCTATGACCTGCAGCGTCCCACGCGGATCTGTGATCTGCGGCTCCCGCTGGAGGCCTATATGGCGGTGCTCGTCGAGATCGAGGACCACTTCCATGTCGAGATCGGCGACCTGGTCGGGGCCGACTGCGCCACGCTCGGCGCGCTGATGGACCGGCTGAAGGCGTGCGTGGGTCAGTCCGTGGTCGCGCCTCTGCGCGCCGCCTGAAAATCGGTGAGGGGCTTTCCATCGCCTGGCGTCGTTGAGCCATGCGGATCGGATTCCTCTTCAACCACGACCAGGTCCATCAGGTGGCCCACAGCCTGCCGATCGCCCTGGCCCTGGCCGGCGGTGGCCCCGACCTGGAGATCGTGATCGCCACCACCAATCGCCGGCTGACCGCGGAGGTGATCCGGTTGGGCGGAGGGCTGATCGGCCACGGCGTCAGCCTGGTCGAACTGGGTCTGACAAAGCGGTCGTCCAAGCTGCTGGCCGCCACCGCCGAGGCGGTGCTGCCGGCGACCAAGCTGCTGGTCTATCGCGACAACCTCGACTTCTTCCGCGCGCTGGACGTCCTGGTCGTCGCCGAGAAGACCTCGCTGATCCTCAAGACCCGCTATGGGCTCAAGGATCTCAAGATCGTCCATACCCGGCACGGCGCCGGCGATCGCGCCATCGGCTTCGACAAGGCCAGCGCCGGCTTCGACCACGTGCTGGTCTCGGGGCGCAAGATCCGCGACCGCCTGGTCCACGAGACCGGCGTCGATCCCGGCAAGATCTCGATCGTCGGCTATCCCAAGTTCGACCTGCTGCCGGCGCGGGGCGCGACCCATCCGCTGCTCGACGATGGCCGACCGGTCGTGCTGTACAATCCGCACGTCTCGCCGCACCTGTCGTCCTGGTACGAGGACGGGCGTCGCGTGCTGGACTGGTTCGTCGAACACGACGACCACCATCTGATCTTCGCGCCGCATGTGATGCTGTTCGAGCGGCCGTTCGTGGCGACGATCGACAAGCTGCGGCTGGACCGCGCGGGACGGATCGAGGAGCGCTATCTGCGCGCGCCCAACATCCACATCGACCTGGGCAGCCGCGCCTCGACCACCATGGCCTACACCCAGCGGGCCGACCTCTACCTCGGCGACGTCAGCAGCCAGGTCTATGAGTTCCTTCTGCGCCCCCGGCCGTGCGTGTTCCTCAACACGCACCGCTTCGACTGGAGCGGCGACCCCAACTTCGGCCACTGGCGCACGGGTCCCGTCATCGAGGATGTCGCCGACCTGGGCGCGGCCATGGAGCGCTCTCGCCAAGAGCATGAAACGGTGTGGCGGCCCGTGCAGGAAGCGCTGTTCGACGAAAGCTTCGACCTGACGGACGAGCCGTCGTCGCAGCGCGCGGCGCGCGCCGTGGCACGGTTCGCGGGCTTGCCGTGGCCCGATCCCGCGGTGCGTCCGCCGGTCGAGACGCACGCGCTGGCGCGAACCGGGACGGGAGCGTTCTGATGCGCATCTTCTACGTGATCAACTCGGTCGAGGGTGGCGGCGCGGCCTTGCCGGTCCCGGCCGTGGCCAAGGTGTTGCAAGACCTCGGCGCGGAGGTCGAGGTCCTGGCCCTGACCCGGCGCGATGGCCGGGCCCTGCCACCGATGGCTCGCCAGGGGCTGGAAGTGCATGTCCGCCCCGGCGCGGAGAAGGACCACGTCGCCGCCCTGGCCTGGCTCGACCGGATGGTCGTCGAGGGGCGGCCGGATCTGCTGTGGACCTCGCTGACCCGCGCCACCCTTCTGGGTCAGATCGTCGGCTTGAGGCGGGGCGTGCCGGTCGTCAGCTGGCAGCACAGCGCCTACCTGAAGACCGCCAATCGCCTGCTGCTGCGCGCCACCCAGGGGCTGTCGGACCTGTGGATCGGTGACTCCCACAGCGTCACCGCCCTGACCGCCTCGCGTCTGAAAGTGAAGGCCGACCGCCTGGCGACCTGGCCTCTGTTCGCCGCCGACGAGACCGCGCCTCAGGCCACGCCCTGGCGACCGGGCGAGACGCTGCAGCTGGGCGCCCTGGGGCGGCTTCATCCGGCCAAGGGCTACGACGTGCTGATCAAGGCCCTGGCGCATCTGCGCGCCAACGGCTTCGTCTCGCCGACGCCCTTCGAGGTCCGGATCGCGGGCGAGGGGGCTCAGCGCGAGCTCCTGCAGGGCATGATCGACCAGGCCGGGTTGGACAATGTCCGGCTCACCGGCTTCTGCGACACGCCTCGCGAGTTCCTGGCGGGACTGCACCTCTATCTACAGCCGTCACGGCGCGAGGGACTGTGCGTGGCGGTGCACGAGGCGATGCAGGCCGGTCTCCCGTCCTTGGTCACGGCCGTCGGCGAGATGCCCTACAGCGTGGTGGAGGGCCTGACCGGCCGGGTCGTGCCGCCCTGTGATCCTGAGGAACTGGCCAAGGCGCTGAAACAGATGCTGTCGGCGCCACGCAAATTGGCGCTCATGGGAGAGCGCGCGCGAGCCCGTGTGCTGGAGCGGTTCGGCCAGGTCCACTTCGAGGCGACTGGCGCCGAGATCTTCGCTCGCTTGCCGGCGCGACGCGAGGTCCTCGTTCCCACGGTCGCGAGCGCGACCTCGTGAGCTTGAGCACTTGGGCGCTTCGAAAGGCGTTGTCGCCCTTGGTCCGGCGCGGCGCCCTGACCGTGGTTTCGCCGTCGGGCGAGCGCCTGAACTTCGGTGACGGCGCCGGCGAGCCGATCGTCGCCCGCCTGACGGACAAGGCGGCCGTCTGGGCCTTGCTGCTGGACCCGGACCTGCGGACCGGCGAGCTCTTCACCGACGGCCGGCTGGTGATGGAGCAGGGCACGATTTACGACTTCCTCAGCCTGGTCCTCGACAACGACAACCAGGAAAATCCATCGCCGATCGTCCAGGCTTTCGACCGCCTGCGCATCGCGACGCAGCTCTGGCGCCAGCGCAACGACCTGGGCCGCTCGCGTCGCAACGTGGCCCATCACTACGACCTGGGCGACGCGTTCTACGCCCTTTTTCTCGATCCGGACTGGCAATATTCCTGCGCCTATTTCGAGTATCCCGGCCAGAGCCTGGCCGACGCCCAACTGGCCAAGAAGCGCCACATCGCCGCCAAGCTGCTGCTGGAGCCGAGCCATCGGGTCCTGGACATCGGCTGCGGCTGGGGCGGGCTGGCGCTCTATCTGTCCGGGGTGGCCGGCGTCGCGGAAGTGCTGGGCGTCACCCTGTCCGAGGAGCAGATCGCTCGCGCCAATGCGCGGGCTCTGGCGGCGAGACTGACGGACCGGGTGAAGTTCGCCCTCACCGACTATCGCGCGGTGGAGGGGCGGTTCGACCGTGTCGTCTCGGTCGGCATGTTCGAGCATGTCGGCCTGGGCAACTACGACGCGTTCTTCCAGACCTGCCGCGAGCGGCTTGCCGACGACGCGGTGATGCTGCTGCACACGATCGGCTGCTCGGACGAACCCAGCGTCACCAATCCCTGGATCACCCGCTACATCTTCCCCGGCGGCCATCTGCCCTCGCTGTCGGACATCCTCAAGTCGGTCGAGCGGGCGGGCCTGATCGTGTCCGACATCGAGGTCCTGCGGCTGCACTACGCCGACACCCTGAGGGCCTGGCGGGAAGCCTTCATGGCCCGCCGCGCCGAGGCGGCGGCGATGTTCGACGAGCGCTTCTGCCGGATGTGGGAATACTACCTGGCCATGTCGGAGACGGCCTTCCGCTACGAGCAGGTCGTCGTTTTCCAGCTGCAGTTGGTCCGCCGGCAGGACAGCGTCCCGCTGATCCGCGACTATATCGCAGCCTCGGAACTCGACCTGCGAGCGCGGGAGGCGGCGATCGTGATTGGCGATTTGTAGCCCATCGGTCATCGTCTCCAAACTTCCGCAGGAGTCAGTATGGCCGCCGTCCGCCTCGCCGTCGTCGTGTCTCTGCTCGTCGGTGTCGCCTCGGAATTGGCCGGATGCGCGCCCTATGTCGCCGCACCCGTCCATCTCGAAACCTATCCTGTCGCGCTCGATCTTGGTCGTCTCGAGGAAAAGCCGCCCGGCGCGACTTGGACAGGCGCGGATTTGCTGGCCGCCGCCCTGACGCGTAACGCCTCGATCGCCGAGGCGGCGGCCAAGTATCGGACAGCTGTAGCGGCCGCCAAGGCTTCGCGCGTCGCGCCGAGCATGACCCTGACTTTGACGGCGGAATACGCCAAGAGCGAGCCCAAGGCCTGGCTCTACGGGGTAGGCTCCGACATCCCGCTGGACATCGGGGCGCGCCGCGGCGAGCGGCTGAACGCGGCCGACCTGTCCGCCCTCCAAGCCCTCTACGACTATGGCGAGGCGGTCTGGATCGTCCGCACCGCCCTGACGCGAGCACGGGCCGATCGTCTGTCGGCCGACGCCGAGTTGGCGCTGGCCCGGCAGCTGGAAGCCGTGCGTCAAGCGCGCGCCGATCGACTGGATCGTCGAGTCGCGGCCGGCGAGGACGATCGCGGCCTCGCCCTGACCGCCCGCGCCGACCTGGCCGCCGCCCACCGACGGGTCGCCGACGCCTACGCTCGCCGGGTCCTCGCGGACGCCGCCTTGGCCCAGGCCTTGGGCGTGCCTGCGTCGGCCGTCGTTGACCTGTTCCTGGCCCCTGTCGCGCCGCCGCCGGACGGCCTGGATTTGATCCAGGCGCGGCGCGAAGCGGCGCTGACGCGACGAGACGTCCTCAGGGCGGTGGTTGACTACGACCTAGCCGAAAGCGCCTTGCGGCTGGAGATCGCCAAGCAGTATCCGGAGATCCACATCGGGCCGGGCTACACCTACGACCACGGGATCGCCAAACTGCCCTTCAATCTGGGCTTGGTCCTGCCGTCCTCGGACCTGAACCGGGCCGCGATCGCCCAGGCCGAGGCCAAGCGCACCGAAGCGGGACGTTCGCTGGAAGCCGTCCAGGCGGCGGTCCTTGGCGGTGTCGACCAGGCATGGGCGACCTTGAGGGCGGCGCGGACCACGGAAACGTCCGCCCGCGAACGCGATCTTCCCGTGGCCCGGCGTCTCGCCGACGTCGCCAGGCGCGGCGCCGCCGCCGGAGAGACCGACCGTGTCGATGACCTGGGCGCCCAGGCGACCCTGATCGACGCCGAACTGGCCGTCCTCGACGCCCGCCGCGCCGCCGTCACCGCCGGCATAGACCTGGAGGACGCCCTGCGCGCGCCGTTCGATCCCCCCGAAACCACCTTGGTACAGAACGCGTCCCGAGCGCTTGGAGGCCGACAATGAACAAGCTCGCGACGCTGACCCTCGTGGCCGGACTGATCTGGACAAGCGCGGCCTGGGCCGCGGAGGTGGAGATGGACGCGCCGACCCAGAAGCGCCTCAGCGTCGCTACCGCCCCGCTGGCGGCCGCTAGACGCCAGGTCGATGCGACCGGGTTCGCCCGGGTCCTGGATCCCGTGCCGCTGGCGACCCTGGACGGAGACCTCGTCACAGCCGCCTCGGCCGCCGCCGCCTCGCGGGCGGAGGCAGCCCGAACGAAGGCCTTGGCCGCCGCCGACGCCACCGTGTCGTTGAAGACCGCCCAGGCCGCTCAGGCCCAGGCAAGCGCGGACGCCGCAAAGCTGACCCTCCTGCGCCGCCGGGTCGGTCTGGAATGGGGACCAGCTTTCGCCAGCGACGCCGGTCGTTCGCGCCTGATCGCCGAGCTGGTGGCCGGACGCGCCGTCCTGGTACGGATCGACGCTCCAGTCGGCGCCAGTGGAATCCGGAACGCCCGGATGCAGCTGAGCGGCGGCGAGAGCGTCGGGGTCGCGATCCTCGGTCCCGCCCGGACGGCCGATCCTCGCGTCCAGACGGGCGGGCTGATCGGAGTCGTGCGCGGACCGGTCGCCAGTCGGCTGGGCGTCGGCCTGTCCGCGCCGGTGACCTTGGCGGGCGCGACAGGCGGGGCAGGGGTGGTGGTTCCCCGTTCGGCCCTGATCCGCACGGCGGGCCAGACCTTCGCCTATGTCCGCAAGGACGCGACCCACTTCGAACGACGGCCGCTGGTCGCTCCAACCCCCCAAGCGGAGGGCCTGTTCTCGGCCGGCGGCTTCGCGCCCGGCGAACGGGTGGTGGTGTCGGGCGCCTCGGCGTTGCTGGCCGCCGAAACCGCGCCCAAAGCCGAGGACTGAGGATGCTGAGCGCCATTGTTCGCTGGTCGCTCGCTAGGCCGCGTCTGGTCGCCGTCGGCGCCTTGCTCCTGTTCGTCTACGGCTGCATCGTCCTGGCCCACGCGAAGTTTGACGTCTTCCCAGAGTTCGTGCCGGCTCAGGCCGAGATCCAGACCGAAGCCCCGGGACTGACCGCCGAGCAGGTCGAGCAGCTGGTCACCCGGCCGGTCGAGGAGGCGGTCAATGGCGCGTCCGGCGTCGATACGGTGCGCTCGGAATCGATCCAGGGCCTCTCGATCGTCAGCGTCACCTTCGTCGATGGCGCTGAACCCTTCCGTGCTCGCCAGGTGGTGGCCGAGGCGCTGGGCGAGGTTCAGGGCAATCTGCCGGCTGGCGTGCTGGCGCCCAAGGTCTCGCCCCTGACCTCGTCGACCATGGACCTGCTGAAGATCGGTTTCACCTCCGACAAGTTGACTCCCATGCAGCTGCGCGACCTGGTGCAGTGGACCGTGCGGCCACGCCTCATGGCGGCCCCTGGGGTTGCGCGGGCCACGGTCTATGGCGGCGAGGTCCGGCGGTTCGAGGTGCGCGTACGGCCCGACGACCTGGCGGCGCGCGACCTGTCGCTGGCCGACATGGTGGCGGCGGTCAAGGTGTCTACGGGTGTCAACGGCGGCGGCTTCATCGATACGCCCGAGCAGCGCATCCTGATCGACGCGCGCGGCCAGGCCATGACGGCCGCCGACATCGCCGCGGCCCCGATCCCCGGCGCGGCCTCGAGCACCAATGGGGGCGGCGCGCCGGTGCGGGTGGGCGACGTGGCCGACGTCATCGACGCCCCGACGCCCGACATGGGCTCGGCGATGATCATGGGCAAGCCGGGCGTGCTGGTGAACCTGGCCAGTCAGTACGGGGCCAACACCCTGAACGCGACCCACGCGGTCGAAGCGGCCTTGGCCGAACTCAAGCCGGCCCTGGACGCCCAGGGCGTGAGGATGGACACGGGACTGCACCGTCCCGCCAACTTCATCTCGGCCGCCCTGCGCGGCATCGCCGAGGACCTGGTGATCGGCGCGGTGCTGATCGCCGTGGTGCTGATCCTGTTCATGCGCAATCCACGCGCGGTGCTGGTGTCGTTCATCTCGATTCCGCTGTCGCTGCTGACGGCGGTGATCGTGCTCGACGCCCTGGGCTGGACCATCAACACCATGACCCTGGGCGGTCTGGCCGTGGCTCTGGGCGTGGTGGTCGACGACGCGGTCATCGACGTGGAGAACATCGTGCGCCGCCTGCGGATGCGAGGCGACGAGCCCGCCGCCGCGACGGTCCTAGCCGCATCGCTGGAGGTGCGCGCCCCGGTGATCTACGCGACCCTGGTGGTGGCCCTGGCGCTGACCCCTGTGCTGATGCTGGGCGGCCTGCAGGGCGCGTTCTTCTCGCCCCTGGCGGCCTCTTTCATCCTGGCGACCATGGCCTCCCTGGCCGTGGCCATTGTCGTCACCCCGCCGCTGTGCCTGCTGATGCTGGCCAAGGTTCGCCTGCCCGAAGAACCAGCCGCCGTCCTGCGCGCCAAGGCCTGGCACGAGTCCGTGCTGGTCCGCGCCGCGGGACGTCCCGTGCTGGCGGTCGTCGGCGCGATCCTGGCGACCGCCGTGACGGCGGGCGGCCTGATGCTGTTCAATTCCGAGCTGCTGCCCAGCTTCCGCGAAGGCCACTTCGTACTGGGCGTGGCCGCCCCGCCTGGGACGTCGCTGTCGGTGATGCGCAAGTATGGGGAGGGCATTTCCCACGACGTGCTGGCCATCGACGGGGTCCAGAGCATCGAACAGACGATCGGCCGCGCCTCGGGCGGCGAGGACACCTGGGGGACGGAGCGCAGCGAGTTCCACGTCGAACTGAAGCGTGGGCTGTCGGGCAAGGACCAGGACCGCATCCAGCGGGAGATCCGCAAGGTGTTGGACTCCTACCCCGGTCTGGAGACCGAGGTGATGACTTTCCTGGGCGACCGGATCGGCGAGTCCCTGTCGGGCGAGACCGCCGCCCTGGCGATCAACATCTATGGCGGCGACCTCGACACGCTGGACAAGACGGCGGCCCAGATCGCGGCGATCGTGGAGAAGGTCCCCGGCGCGGTCGACGTCAAGATCCAGACCCCGCCTGGAACGCCCGTGGTCCGCGTCGATCTCGACCTGCCGGCCATGGCTCGCTACGGCCTGACGGCCGCCGAGGCGCTGGATGCGGTGCAGACCGCCTATCAGGGCGCGACGGCGGCCCAGGTCTACCAGGAGACCCGCGCCGTCGATATCGCGGTGACGTCCGCGCCAGACCTCCGTCAGGACCCCGAGGCGGTCGGCGAGCTGTTGATCCGGTCGTCCAGCGGCCAGGTCGTTCCGCTGAAGGCGGTGGCGCATGTCCACCTGATCGAGGGGCGCACCAGTGTCTCCCATGAAGGCGGACGCCAGCGGCAGGTGGTCACGACCAATCCCGCGCCAAGCGAGGCCCAGAAGGTGACCCAGGCGGTGCAGGCCGCCGTCGCCGCTCAGGTCAAGCTGCCGCCGGGTGTCTATCTGAACTATGCGGGCACGGCCGCGGGGACCCGGGCGGCCCAGCGCCAGCTGCTGTTCAACATCGTCATCGCCCTGGTCGCTGTCGTGGCCGTGCTGTTGATCACCTTCGGCGACGGTCGCGCCGTGTGTCTGATCCTGGCCTCGGCTCCGTTCGCCCTGGTGGGCGGGGTGGTCGCCGTTGCGCTGACTGGAGGCAGCCTGTCGCTGGGCTCGCTGGTCGGCTTCGTCACGCTGTTCGGCGTGGCGGCCCGCAACGCCATACTGCTCGTCTCGCATCTGGATCACCTGATCAAGGTGGAGGGGCGCGACTGGTCCCTCGCCACCCTGGCCCAGGCGACCCGCGAACGGGTGACGCCGATCTTGATGACCGCCCTGGTGACAGCCCTGGGCGTCCTGCCGTTGGCTGTTCAGACCGGTCAGGCGGGTCGCGAAATCCAGGGGCCGATGGCCATCGTCATCCTTGGCGGCCTGATCAGCTCGACCATCGCCAGCCTGCTTGTGCTTCCGACCCTAATCTGGCGCTACGGCCGGGAACTTCGGCGGAATCCGCCGCTGCAAGTTCATCCATAGACCTCGTAGGTTGGGACCCGAGTTCCGGGGTACCGTTGGGGACTGGGCGAAAGCCTGCTCTCGGCGGCGTGACGCCCCTTGGGTCGAACAACGCGCGCGGTTCTGAACATCGACTTTCCGGAGGTGACCTAAGGTCGGCTCATGGCGATGAACGAACGTTGTGCGGCGCCGCCCCCTACTTCCCCTCCGGCTTCACCACCAGCGTCCAGGACTTGTCCGCGCCCAGGAACGTCTGCGCCGCCTTCTGCACGTCCGCGGCGGTGACCCGCTGCAGGCCGGCCAGCACCGAGCGGGTGGCGGTCAGGAGGCGAGGGTCGGTCTGGGCGCCGGAGAGGGCGCCGAGCCAGTATTCGTTGGTCTCGCGGGCCTTTTCGATCTGGTCGATGCGCGGCTTCTTGGCCCGGTCCAGTTCATCGGCGGTGACCGGCTTGTCGCGCAGGTCGGCGGCGATCTGGCGGATGCTGGCGATAACGCCGTCGATCTTGTCGGGCGGGGTCTCGACGCTGACCGCCAGGTAGCCCCAGCCGGTGAAGGTGACGCTGGCCGTCGCCGAGGCCGAGGGCGAATAGGTTGTGCCCTGCTTCTCGCGCAGTTCGTCGGTCAGGCGCAGCTGCATCACCTGAGCCAGGACCTGGACGTTGCGGGCCCGCTGCAGGTCGCTGAACAGGTCGTCGGTCTTCCAGGCCATGAACAGCTGGCCCTGGTCGGCGCGGCCCTTGTGAGTGCGCACGACGGGCGTGGCCGACGGGGCGGGGAAGGGGACCTTCTCGGCCCCGGCCGGGGCCGGGGTGTCGGGACGCGCCGGCAGGGCGCCGAAGGTCTGGGCCACCGCGGCGATCGCCTTGTCGACGGTGGTGTCGCCGACGATCACCACCTCGATGGAGTCGGCCGCCAGCGGGCCGGAGACCGCCGTCTTCAGCTGGTCCAGGGTCGCGCCGGCGATCTGCTGGCGGCTGGGGAAGGTCCAGCGGCCGTCGCCGCCGTGCAGCAGCCCGCCCAGGTCGCGACCCATCACGCCGCTGGGGGTGCTTTCGAGCTGGTCGTGGATCGAGCCGTAATAGGTCTTGATGCGGTTGAAGGCCTCGGGACGCCAGCCGCTTTCGGTGGCGTAGGCGGCCAGCACCTGCAGCTCGGTGTCCAGGTCTTCCGGACGGGTGCGGCCCGACAGGCTGAAGGCGTCGTCGTCGACCCCCAGGCCGGCGTTGTAGACCTTGCCGTTCAGCACCCGCTCCATGTCCTGGGTGCTGATCTGCTTGAGGCCGCCCTCGATGAAGGCCGAGCCGCCCCACATCGGGCTCTGGGCGCCCGACGGCAGGTCCAGCAGGCCGTGACCGATCCGGGCCTTCACCAGGATCTGGTCGTCGCGGAACTTGGTCGGCTTGACCGTCAGGCGCACGCCGTTGGCGAAGCGGACGAAGACGGTGTCCAGATCGGTGACCTCCTTCTGCTCGACCACCTCGCCCTTCGGTCCGAAGGACGCGTAGGGCCAGTTCAGGACCGCCGGGGCGGCCGGGGCGGCGACCGGGGTCTTGGCCGAGGCGGCGTAGGCGTCGGCCACGGCCTTCTCGCCGCCGTCGATGGCGGTCGGGGTCGGGATGGTGATCAGCGGGCCCGACCCGGCGAACTGGGCCTTCAGCACGGCCGAGACCTTGTCGGCGGTCAGGCCCTTGGTGGCCTCGTCGAAGACCGCCAGGTTCTGGGAGGGGCTGGTGACGATCTCGCGGTCGTCCAGCGTGCCGACGATGGCGCCGGCCAGGGCGGTGGTGCGCTGGGTGGCCTCGCCGGCGGCGGCGGCCACGAAACCGGCGCGCATGGCGGCGATTTCGCGGTCCAGTTCGTCCTGGCGCACGCCGTACTGGACGATGCGGCGCTGTTCCTGCTCCAGCGCGGTCAGGGCCTCGGCCCAGTGGCCCGGCTGCACCGTGGCGCCGAGCGTGGTGATGTCGGCGGCGTGCTCCTGGTCGTTCTGCACCGCCACGGCGACGATGAACGGCGGGCTGTCCGACCGGGTCAGGGCCACGAAGCGGCGGTTCAGCACCGCGAAGCCCAGGGCCTTGACCAGTTCCTCCTTGTCCTTGGCGCGGGTCTCAAGCTCCAGGTCGGGCGGCAGGACCCAGGCCATCTGGATCGCGGTCTGAGCGCCGGGCTCGACCAGCACCTTGGCGGTCAGGCCGCGCTTGGCCACGGGCCCGAGGTCGGGCTTCACGCCCGGCTGGCCGACGCCCTTCCAGTCGCCGAACCGGGCCTTGATCTTGGCCTCCATGGCGTCGACGTCGAAGTCTCCCACCGCCACGACCACGGCGTTCTCGGGCCGGTACCAGGCCTGGTAGAAGTCGCGGATGGCCTGGGCCGGGGCGGTCTTGAGGATCTCGGTCTTGCCGATCGGCAGGCGCTGGGGCGGACGCTGGCCCTGCAGCTGGAAGCCGAAGGTGTTGACGAAGGTGCGGTAGCCGGGGCTGTCGCGGGTGCGCTCCTCCGACAGCACCACGCCGCGCTCGCGGTCGACGGCGTCGGGCGCGATGGTGAGCTCGCCGGCCGCCTCGCGCAGCAACATCAGCGAGGTGTCGACCGTGTCGTCGTCGGTCTTGGGCAGGTCCAGCTGGTAGGTGGTCTCGCTGAAGCTGGTCGAGGCGTTGGTGTCGGCGCCGAAGGCCAGGCCGTGGCGCTCGAGGATCTTGGTCATCTCGCCTTCGGGCACGTTCTTGGAGCCGTTGAAGGCCATGTGCTCCAGGAAGTGGGCCAGGCCCTGCTGGGCGTCGGTCTCGTCCAGCGAGCCGGCGTCGAACCACAGGCGCAGGGCGGCCTGGCCGGGCGGGGTGGCGTTCTTCTGGATGGCATAGCGCATGCCGTTGGGCAGGACGCCGAAACGCACGCGTGGGTCGGGCGCGACGTCCGACACGGCCTGCGGCCACTGGCTGGGCTTGACCTGGTCGATGGTCGGGACGTTCGACGCGGTCGGCGTGAGGGGCGTCGCAGCCGGTCCGTCAGGCCGCTCGGCCCTATGGTGCGCTGGCAGCACGCTCGCGCAGGCGGAGAGGCTGAGCCCGGCGGAGAGAACGAGCGCCAGGCGCGAAACGCGGATCATGTGCGACCTTGAGAATAGAGCATCGGAGGGGCCGCACCTTGGCCGGAGCGCGTGGCGCAAGCAAGGCGTCGGTTGGGCGGAACGGCGATGCTTGGGGAGGGCGGTCGGATCTCACGCAATTTGCCGAGGTCGGCTTGAGACCCTGATCGGACGTTTCGAGCAACGCGCCGGATTTCGTAAATTGCGATACCTTGGGCGCCGAGGGTCCGATGACCGGTGGTCATTTAGCAGTCGGGAGATGCGCCTTGCTTTTCCGCCGCGTAGGCGCGGAGACGCTCGCACCCCACCTTACGAGCCCAAGCAGGATCAAGCTTGGCTAGGACGTAAGGGTAAGCCTCGGGGTCGTATGTGGGCTCTTGTAGAGCAAGCTCCATTCGAGCTTCAGCGGCCTCCACCTCAGTCGTGACGCGCGCGCGCACCTCGGTCCAGCTCGGATCGTTAGGTGGCGGAGCCGCCCCCCGCGGGGATAGACGCCAAGCGCTAACAAGTAGGCGAGCGGGCGCGGCGTCCGGGACATCCGCAGTCTCGGCGCGAGGACCAATGGCCCTGGCCGGCCCGAGCCAGGCCCCAGAGCAGCCGCCCGATGGGCCGCACCCGAAGACGGGCAGCGGTATCAGACCCGGCAGGCTCACCATGGCCGTTGTTAAGGTGCGGGCGGCCTGGCCTGGGCGCGCGACTGATAGCGAGACGAGTCGAGACCGGATCATGCCTCGTTCCTTCAGTCTCGTGTCGGCGCTCAATCGGACGGCGGCCGTTGGCGGGGAAGCAGGGAAATAGACCACACAACTGTCTTTACCGTACGCGGGTATATCGACACGATTGGGAATAGGGACGTCGCAGAATTCCTTCGGCCCCAGCAGCGCTTGCGCGTCCCGTCCATCGAACCGATCCCACTTCGCGAAGGCGGTGCGGATCCGGTAATTCTCGAGAAGCCAGGCGCCTGCTCCTGTGTCTTTGTCCACGTCGTAAAGAGCGTCGCGTGATGGGTCAAAACTGACGTCAAAGGCGGCGTTGCGCCGTTCGATCTCAGCTTTCCAGCGATAGAAGTCGAGCCAGGCAAATCCGGCGGCGATGAAGTAGCCGCCATAGAACAAGGCAGGCAGGACCAGCAGCACCTTTGGGAGGCGCCTGTGCGTGGCGTCCCAAGCGACACCCAGCAGCGCGACGTTCAGAAGTATCGCCAAGGGAAGGCTAAGGCCGAAAAACGCGGACAGAAACCCGAAAGCTGGGACGAGGGCCGACCCTGCCAAGGCCAGACCAGAGAGCGCAAGGATGACCAGCCACAAGGAAATCCGACGGCCGCTTTTCTCGTGCTGCTCCTTCGGCGGAGTTTCAGTCTTCATTTGCGCATTCTCCCCCACGGCAAATGGCCGGCGGCGGACGACAACACGCTTAGGCGGAGCGTTGCAATTACAACGGCGCCTACTACCGCGCGCGATGTCGGCTCACCACCCATGGCTGCCAATGGGAGCGTCTGCTCCTACTCTTCATCCGCCCGCGCGGATGAAGCCTCACCTTAACCCCTTGGTGGATCGGAGCTCTGGCGTCTGGCCGAGTCAAGGACGGCGCGTCGCGCCGCCGCGACGCGGCCGGCGGAGCCGGTCCTTGACACGGCCAGACGCCAGAGCAGGCTCGCCTCCAAGGATTTAAGGCGAGGCGGCGCCGCTGCGGCGCTTGTCGGGGACGCACACTCATTCCCTGCGGTGACCGGATCCGCGGTGAGGCCAAGGTGAGTGTGTGTCCCCTAAGTCGTCCGCTGAGTTCGGGAGCCAGGCTCCCTGAGGCCATGGACGAAGGAGGGACACGCCCCCCCCTACGGTCTGGGCCAGTCCTGCTGAGTCAGCGGGATGGGGTCATGTCCCCGGTCGCGAGGATACAGCTGCGCCTATCCTCGCCGGCGCCACGACAAACCCTAGCCTCACCAACGCCCTGCAGAAAAAGCAGCGTCACCAATCCTCCGCACTCAAACCTGCCGCATAATGCTCTCACCTCGACGCGGGAAAGGGCGCATGGCCAGCGACCGATGCGGCGGCGGGGGCGATCGAGCGGGAAGCTCTTTTGGCGGTCCTTCGGGGCCAAACCTCGCGTCTCTGGTGCCGGTCGGGCCTGGAACACAGAAACGACGTGACGCGAGGGCCGGCTGAGCAGCAGGCGGGCGGTGAAAGGCTCGCGGTCCGGGACTGGAGGCGTTGATCCAGCCCGCCCGTCGGAGGCTTCAAGGCGGCGAGGTTCGAACAGAGCTCAGCGCCGCAGGCTTCCGGATAACGACCGCGCGGAGCGAACGGGCTTCGTCGAAACGGTATTCTCTACTTCTCCTCCGGACGAAAGTCCGGGCGCTCCGCAGCCCTTTCCATTCCCTCAGCGACAGATCGCGTGAGGCCGCGAAGCCGCGCCCAACAAGTCCCTCCCCCTGTGGGGGAGGCGGCCGAAGGCCGGAGGGGGGAGTGATCGGATGACGGCCAGGCCTACAATCTTCAACCGCAAAACTCTCCCCACCGATCGCTGCGCGATCGCCTCCCCTACAGGGGGAGGGACTGTTTGGGTGTTGGGAAGAGTCCTAGTTCGTCACCGAGAACGTCGCGTTGTTCCCCGTCGCCGTCGACACCCCCACCACGGCGCGGCCCGACGAGCGGACGTTGACGGTCGAGCGGGCGCTGACATCGACATTGTTGGACTGGCTGTTTGTGGCGCTCATGGTGCCGCTGCACAGGTTGCAGGCGTAGCCGCTGACCGCGTTGCCGACCGCCGTGGCGCTGGCCCCGGCGTCGTAGCCGTCGTGGCCGTCGAAGCTGGCGATCACCTCGACCCCGCCGCCGTCGTTGACCTGGGTGTTGTCGAGCACCAGGCCCGGGCCGTTGCTGTTGCTGGCCATGACCGAGTTGCCCACGCCGTACGCCGTCGCCTGGGCGCCGCCGAACTGGTACGAGCTTTCCTCGGCCTGGGCCCGCACATAGGCGGTGTTGTACTGGTGGCTGGCCACGTCCAGCAGCGTGCCGTCGTTGCTGGCGTTCAGGTTGTTGCCCGAGGCCGTCGCGGCCGTGGTGGTCAGGTAGCTATTGCCGAACGCCGTGAACTTGGTGGCCGTGACATTGGCCGCGCCGTTGTTCTGGTCGGTGATCACGCGGGCGGCCGACTGATTGGCGCCGGTCAGGTCGATATTGTTGCCCGCCGCCGTGCCGGCCACGACCGCGGTCCCGGCCACGTACTGCAGCACCGCCCCGCCGTCGGCGGCGACGTCGGCCTGGTTGTTCTGGCTGACCCGCGCGCCCATGGCGCCGTTGACCATCAGAAGGCCCTGGCTGTTGCCGGCCGCCGAGCTGGTCTCGATCACGTCGCCGGCCTGGGCGGCGTCGCCCTCGATCTGGCTGCGGGCGGTGACCGCGCCGTAGTTGGTCTGGACCATGAAGCCGCTCAGCGTGCCGTAGGCCGCCGTGGCCGTGCCGCTGTTGCCCACGGCCGTGGTCGTCACCGTGCTGGAGTCGCCCATGGAGCCTGAGACGTTGACGACGCCGTGGGCGGTGATCGCGCCCTGGTTCGTCTGGTTCGAGGTCAGGCCGCCGTCGGTGTTGACCACCGTCGCGCCGAAGGTGTTGCCCCCGGCCGTCGTGGTGGCGGTGACGCCTTCGTCGGCGGTGACGACGTCCAGGGTCTGGCCGGCGAACACGTCGCCGAGGTTCGTCTGGTCGTTCGAGCCCTGGACCGGGACGGTCTGGCTAGTAGCGACCCCGCTTGCCAGCATCACGCACATTGGGATCGCTGCGATCGTTCCAGCGAGACGGGTCTTCGCGGGTCTGCGCATTGTTGGTTCCCAGGTTGTTGTAGGCGGGCACGAAGGCCCCGGTCGCGCCGACGGTGTTGGCGGCGTAGGGGTCGTACTGCAGGCAGCTTTGCGGCCCCGGCATGCCGTAGAGGTTGGCGCTCATCTCGATGGTGGCCCGCTCGATCAGCGAGCGCACGGCCAGCTGCATCGGCTCCAGCGCACCGCGACCCGCCGAGATGTCGAAGATGTTGCCGTTCAGGAAGTCGAAGACGCCGGCGCTGATCTCGCGGCCGACCACCTGCTTCTGGTAGGAGATCACATCGACCACCTCCAGCGTGCGCGTGTTGATCAGCCGCAGGTCCAGGGCGATGTTCATTACGAACACCCGGCGGCGGAAGTTGGCCTTCAGCCCGTCGGTGTCCTTGTCGCCGCCATAGGCGTCGATGCCCGCCGAGCGGATGTTGTAGTTCAGCTCGGTGATGCCGCCGGCCACGTAGAAGTCCGAGCCCGGGACCTGGCCCGCCAGGATGCGGCGGTAGTCGGCCGGCGCGTCGGCGCCCGGCTTGGGGTTGTCGGAGATCAGCTTGTTGTTGGCGTATTTCAGCTCGTATTCCGACACCGAGGTGTCGAAGCGCTCGACCATCGGCATGCCGGCCTTGGCGAAGGCGGTCATGGCCAGCAGCGAGGCGCCCTGGGTGACCTTGCGGCCCGAACCGTCGGACTCTTCCTTGCCGGTGTAGTCGGCGATGCGGCCGATGGCGACGCGCGGGGCGACCACGTGGTTGGCGCGGGCGTACTGGGCCAGGCACACCAGGCCCGCGGTGTAGGGCGTGGGATTGGCGGTCACCGGCGCCGTGCCGATCGGCGTGGCGTAGTTGCCGTCGGTCATCGCCTTGGGGACGCTTCCGCAAGCGCTCAGCGCGGCGCAGGCGCCCGCCAGCAGAAGGAGAAGACGCTTACTGGCCATTGCCCGATTTCCCGACGTTCGTACCGGCGCTGACATTGCCGTTGTTGATTTGGCTCGAGTTGACGATGACGGTGTTGTTGTTGCCCTGGGTCACGACCGTCAGATTGTTGCCGATCGCCGTGGCGCTGCCCCAGCCGCCCAGCGAGCCGACACCCGAATAGCTGTCCAGCGAGCCCGACGAGCGGCTGGACGAATAAACGCTTTGGTCCGAGCCGGTCAGCATGACGCCGTCGACGATGACCCGATTGCCGTTGGCGTCGCGCGTCGAATACTCGACCACGTGGTTCTCGGAACCGGCCACGCGGCCGTAGCCGGCGTTGAACGAGGCGGAGTTGGCGTCCAGGGTCTGGGCGTGGGCGGGGCTGCCCAGCACCAGGCCGGTGGCGGCCGCGGCCAGGGCCAGAACAGCCGCGCTGATCGCCAGCAGGCGGCCGGCGCCCGGCAGAATCTTCTCGTTCGCAGCCATCTGCTACCTCGTGAACACCGACGTGTCCGACGGCTAGCAACCCCCGTGCCAATATCGGACAACGTTCGGTCTACGCCCGAAGGTCTCGCGATTTGGTTAAGTTCATCGGTCGACGACCCGACGCAGGGGTGGCGACAATCCGCGCCCGGCGAGCGTCTCGGGTCCGATCCGCCATTGATAAGGCGGCCGTTTCGCGAGACCCTGTTCCAACATAAGTCTCAGGGAGGATTAAGCTT
>JAGIBE010000280.1 GCA_017744495.1 Caulobacter sp.
GTCCTTCTTGAGGACCTCGTTCAGCAGCCAGTCGCTCTCGCAGGCGTAGACGCTGTTGATGCGATTGTAGGCGCACATCACCGAGCCGGGCTGCGACTGTTCGATGGCCAGTTCGAAGGCCAGGAAGTCGGACTGGCGGGCGGCCGCGTCGCTGATGTTGGAGCTGACCGTCATGCGGTTCGTCTCCTGGCCGTTCAGCGCCCAGTGCTTGATGGTCGAGATGATGTTGTTGGACTGGATGCCCTCGATCTGGGCCCCGACCATGGTTCCGGCCAGCAGCGGGTCCTCGCCGCCGTATTCGAAATTGCGGCCGTTGCGCGGGTCGCGGGCCAGGTTGACGCCGCCGGCCAGCTGGACGTTGAAGCCCGACGAGCGCGCCTCCGAACCGATCATCGCGCCGCCCTTGAAGGCTAGTTCCGGGTTCCACGTCGCCGCAGTGGCGATTCCCGAGGGCAGGGAGGTGCGCTCAAGGTACGGGTCGCTCGACTCACGCTGGGTGGCGACGCCGACGCCGGCGTCGGTTTCCCACTGCGGCGGCACGCCCAGGCGCGGGATTCCCGGAATATAGCCGGCCGAACCCATGCGAGCCTCGGCGTGCGGCGTGAACTTGGGTTTCTCCTGGTTCGAACCGAAATAGCCGAACACCAGGGTCAATTTCTCGTCCTGCGTCATTTGCGCAACGATCAGGTCAGCCCGCTGATCGGCGCTCAGCTTGGGGTTCATCCAAGGTTTCGCGGCGCTCGCGGTCGCCGGCTGGGCGAGAGCGGTCGCCGTCGGCAGCGCGGTGGTCAGCATCAGGGCGATCATCAGGGCCCGCATTTGCTGTCGCTTCATTCTTTTTCCTCCCGTTTACGTCTTAAGCTATACGCCCGGCATTCTTTGTCAAAGCTTGCTGGTTGGCGACTATTTTCAACTAATCACAACTCGTGAAACGAGAGTTTCAACTAAACCGCAAATGCAAACCCGATTGACAACGTTGTCCTACTGTAGCTAATCACAGCCTGCAAGCCGCGACAAAAAGATCGTGCGCAGGGAGAGGGATGAAGATGAAATTCCGCAGAAACCTTTTGGCCGGTTCCTCGGCCGTGGCGGCCATGATCGCCGCGACCGCCGTGCAGGCTCAGACCGCCGCACCGGCCGCCACCGACAACACCCAACTCGAAGAGATCACGGTCACCGCCACCAAGCGCGAGACCAACCTGCAGGACACGCCGATCGCGATCAGCGCGTTCGGCCAAAGCCAGCTCGACCGCAATCAGGTCAAGGACGTCACCGACCTGGCCAAGTTCGTGCCGTCGATGGCCATCAACCAGCAGGGCGACCAGGGCGCGATCCTGATCACCATGCGCGGCATCGGCAACGACACCGCCTTCACCGAAGTGGCCGACCCCGAAGTCGCAATCTATGTCGACGGCATCTACTCGCCGCGCGCCCAGGGCGCGGCCGTGCTGATGTACGACGTCGACGCCGTCGAAGTGGCGCGCGGTCCGCAGGGCACCCTGTTCGGCCGTAACGCCACGGTCGGCGCGGTCAGCATCCGCACCGCCAAGCCGACCCTGAGCGACTACTACGGCAACGCCGAAGTGGTGGCCGGCTCGTACAACCGCCTCGGCGCCCGCGTCGCGGTCAACATGCCGATCTCGGACACCTTCGCGCTGCGTTTGGCGGCGATCACCGAGCGTCATGACGGCTACGCCGACTTCCAGCGTCCGCCGGAAGCCCCGGGCATCAACCCGTCGGCCTTCGTCACCCAGGGCAAGAAGTACTACGCCCAGGACCAGCGCTCGGCGCGCCTGAGCGCCCTGTGGCAGCCGAACGACAAGTTCACCTGGAACGTCAATGTCGAGGGCTACCAGGATACCGGCGCCCCGATCATCGCGCTGGCCCAGACCCCGCGCGCCGGCCAGAAGAAGTGGTCGGCCCTGATCGACACCGCCCCGGAAAGCGACCGCTTCTCGTACGGCGTGCGCAGCACGATCGACTATTCCATCAACGACAAGGTCGGCCTGACCTACATCACCGGCTGGCAACGCGTGGGCGGCAGCGCCAACAGCGACGCCGACGCCGGCATCCTGGGCGTGACCCAGCCGGACGGTTCGCTGTCGAAAGGCGGCTTCGGCGAGAACCACACCGTGTGGTCGCGCAACGACGCCTGGAGCCATGAAATCCAGCTGAAGTCGCAGGGCGACAACGTCGTCGACTGGATCATCGGCGGCTTCTACAGCCACGAAGACAACTCGATCCGCTTCGACATCGACCAACGCGATGGCTATCGCGATGGTCCGATGAGCTGGTCGGGCAGCTTCATCCAGGCCAAGCGCACGGTCGAATCGAAGGCCGCCTTCGGTCAGGCGACCTGGCACGTCAACGACCGCATCCGCCTGACCGGCGGCGTGCGCTACACCGACGACACGAAGCAGGACCAGGGCGGCCGGAACGTCACGTTCAAGGGCTACAGCGACTGTCTGACCGCTGAAGCCACGGCTCCGAACGGCGGCCATCCCGAGCGTTGCGACACTGGCATCTTCGGCCGCGACCGTAGCGCCACGGCCGACCAGTTGCTGGCTCTGCTGGGTCCGGGTTACAGCATCAGCCCGAACGACGTGAAGGGCAGCTGGGACAAGTTCACCTGGCTGGGCCGCGCCGACTACGACGTGACCGACGATGTCCTGGCCTACGCCAGCGTCAGCACCGGCTTCAAGTCGGGCAACATCGAGGACGGCGGCCTGCTGGCCGATCCGGAAACCCTGACCAACTACGAAGTCGGTTCGAAGATCCGCTTCCTGGACGGCCGGGCCACCCTGAACCTCGCGGCCTACTACGAGGACTTCAAGGGCTACCAGGTCAACCAAGTGGTCACGACGTTCAAGCCGGACGGCACGGTCGACAAGTCGCAGGTCGTCACGACCAACGCCAAGGGCGCCCAGGCCTACGGCATCGAGGCCGAACTGACCGCCAACCTGACGGCCAACGACCGCCTGCAGATCTCAGCGACCGCCCAGGACACCAAGATGGACGAGCTGATGGCCGCCGACGGCCGCATCGGCCCGAACGACGCGGCCCACGCGGTCCAGCTGAAGGGCAACGAGCTGCCCCACGCCCCGCACTTCTCGGGCACGGTGGCCTACGAGCACACCTTCGAACTGGCCAATGGCCGGGTCATCCCGCGGATCAGCACGCACTTCGAAAGCAAGAGCTGGCTGTCCTACTTCAACCAGGGCGCCCCGGATCAGCAGGGCAGCTACACCCGTACGGACGTGAGCCTGCGCTACGAGCCGGCGGAAGCGCCCTGGTCGGCTGAAGTGTTTGTCCAGAACCTGGAGGACAAGAACATCAAGACCGGGGCCGGCGCCGCCGGCGTGCCGAACTACGCTCCGATCTGGACGGCGGTCTACCAGCCGCCGCGCACCTGGGGCGTTCGTCTGAAGACGAAGTTCTAGGCCGATCCCAAGTCCCCGCCCGGTTCCGCCGGGCGGGGATGACCGCTTGAAGCCCGGTCCTCCCCCCCGGACCTCGCTTCGGGAGCGGCGCGCTCCCTGCTGGCGCGCCGCTCCGCCAATCTTAGAGCGTATTGCCTCCCAGACTGCGCTCTCCCGGGTGACGGCTCTCCTGACCGTCATCCGGGATTTTTCTTTTCCGGGCCGACTCGGGTTTTTGTCGGCTTCTCCAGACGCTTCCGAGGGACCGTGCTCATGACCGGGAACCGCATCGTCATCGTCGGCGGCGGCACGGCCGGATGGCTGACCGCGGCCTATCTGGCCAAGCGCCTGGGAGCCGATCGTCCCGATGGCGCGAAGATCACCCTGATCGAGGCTCCGGACATCGCCACGATCGGCGTGGGCGAGGGGACTTTCCCCACCATCCGCTCGACCCTGGCCGAGCTGGGCGTCAGCGAGGCGCGGTTCCTGCGCGAGAGTTCGGCGACGTTCAAACAGGGCGTCCGGTTCGTGGATTGGGAACGTCGTTCGGAAAATGGGAAATCTTCCGAATACTTTCATCCGTTCAACCTGCCGCTCCGACCGAACGGCCGCGATCTGTCGCCCTATTGGCTGCTGGACCACCAGGCCGGCGGCGCCTTGCCGTTCGCCGACGCGGTCACGACCCAGGGGGCGCTGATCGCCGAAGGATGCGCGCCCAAGCGGCTGGAGGACCCCGACTTCCAGGGGCCGATGAACTACGCCTACCATTTCGACGCCGCGCGCTTCGCCGACTTCCTGCGGAGCGTGGCGGTCGAGGCCGGGGTCACGCACCTGAAGGGCAAGGTCGACGGGGTGACCCGCGACATGCGCGGCGACATCGTCTCGGTCCAGGCGGGCGAGCTGGGGACGATCGAGGGCGACCTGTTCGTCGACTGCTCGGGCTTCCGCGCCCTGCTGATCGGCGAGGCCCTGGGCGCGCCGTTCAAGCGGGTCGACGACGTGCTGTTCAACGACCGGGCCCTGGCGATCCAGGTCCCGTACGAGACGCCGGACGCGCCGATCAATCCCTACACCCTCGCCACCGCCCGTGAGGCCGGCTGGACCTGGGACATCGGTCTCGATACCCGCCGGGGCGTCGGCTACGTCTTCTCCAGCCGCCACACCGACGAGGCCCGAGCCGAAGAAGTGCTGCGCGACTATGTCGGCAAGGCCGGCGACGGGCTGAACGTCCGCCTGCTGAAGTTCCAGACCGGCTATCGCGAGCGCCAGTGGATCGGCAACTGCGTGGCCGTGGGCCTGTCGGCGGGCTTTTTCGAGCCGCTGGAATCGACCGGCATCATGCTGATCGAGGTGGCCGCCACCATGATCGCCGAGGTCTTCCCGCTGCGCGACCGCGCCGCCCGCGACGCCGCCGCCCGCACCTTCAACGCCGCCATGGTCGGCCGCTTCGAGCGGATCGTCTCGTTCCTCAAGCTGCACTACTGCCTCACCAAGCGCGACGAGACGTACTGGCGCGACAACGCCGATCCGGCCACCTGGCCCGAGGCCCTGCGCGACCTCTTGGCCCAGTGGAAGCACCGGCCTGTCTCGCGCTTCGACTTCCTGGTCGACCTCGAGACCTTCCTGCCGTCCAGCTACCAGTACATCCTCTACGGCATGAACGCGGTCACCGACTTCGCCCCTGTCGAAGGGCGCTACGACGAGGGCGCGATGGCCCGGCGGAACTTCGCCAAGGTCGCCGAGGCCGCCCGCGAGGCGCTCAAGCACCTGCCGCCGCATCGGCAGTTGGTCGAGGCGTATTACCGCCGATAAGGCCCCCTTGACGAACCCATAACTCGCCAGTTATGAGTAACCCATAGCCAACGAGTTATGGGTTACGATGACCGACGCTCACGACATGCTCTTCAGGACGCTCGCCGATCCTACCCGGCGGGGGATCTTCGAGCGCCTGTGCCTGGACGGTGAACAGACCGTCGGCGCGTTGACGACCTACGCCGGCGTCTCGCAGCCGGCGGTGTCCAAGCACCTGGGCGTGCTGAAACAGGCCGGCCTGGTGCGCGATCGCCAGGAGGGTCGCCAGACCCACTACAGCGCCCAGCTGAACGCCCTGGCCCCGTTGGTCGACTGGACAAGCCGCATGGCCGGGTTCTGGGAAAACCGGTTCGACAACCTCGAAGACCTGCTCAACAGGATGGATCAATGACCAACGCAACGACCGAAACGCGCACCGTCGTCGTCGAACGCGACATCGCGCATCCCCCCGAAAAGCTCTGGCGCGCGCTGACCCAGCCGCATCTGATGGAGGAGTGGCTGATGAAGAACGACTTCAAGCCCCAGGTCGGCCACGGCTTCCAGCTGCGCGGCGAGTGGGGCGGGGTGCTGGACTGCGAGGTTCTGGCGATCGAGCCGAACAAGACCCTGTCCTACACCTGGAACCACGAGCATCCGGACCCGGCCTACGCTCTGCAAAGCGTGGTGACCTTCACCCTGACCCCGACACCGACCGGCACGCATCTGCGGGTCGAGCAGGCCGGGTTCAGCCCGACCCAGAAGCAGGCCTACGGCGGCGCCCACGCCGGCTGGAAGCAGTTCCTGGGCAACCTGGACCAGCTGCTGGACCGGCTGGACTAGCCGCCGGGCTTTAAAGGGAGAATGCTATGAACGCTTTCATTCGCCAGACCCACCGCTGGCTGTCCATCGCCTTCACGGCCGGCGTCATCGGCTACATGATCGTCATGATCCAGGGCCAGCCGCCCTACTGGGTGGGCCTGTTCGCCCTGGTCCCCCTGATCTTGCTCCTGGTCAGCGGGCTGTACATGTTCGTGCTGCCCTATGTGACGCGCGGGCGACGCTGACCAGGAGGAGGCGCCATGGCCGAGCCGAAGCTGCTGTCGGGTGGTAATCCGCGGATCGCCAAGGGCGACGGCGACGCGCCGGTCCAAGCCTATATCGCGGCCATGCCGGGCTGGAAAAGCCGGGTGGGCCGCGAGCTGGACGCCCTGATCACCGCCGCCGTTCCGGATGTGCGCAAGGCCGTGAAGTGGAATTCGCCCTTCTACGGCCTGGGCGATGGAAGCTGGTTCCTGGCCGTCCACTGCTACGCGAAGTACGTGAAGGTGGCCTTCTTCCGCGGCGTGGACCTCGACCCGCCGCCGCCGGTCGGCTCGAAGCAGCCGAACGTGCGCTACTTTCACGTCCATGAGGACGACACGATCGACGCGGCCCAGTTCAGCGACTGGGTGCGTCAAGCCAGCCAGTTGCCCGGCGAGCGCCTGTAAGCCGCTCCTAGTACGAGGTGTGATGAGATGAAGAAGCAGATGGGCCCGGTCGAAGGCCCGCCGTCGGAACTGATCGACAAGGCCATCGCGGCCCTGGACGGCGACTGGCGTGGCGAGACTCTCGCCAGGATCCGGAAGCTGATCCACGAGGCCGTTCCCGAGGTCGTCGAGGAATGGAAGTGGGGCATCCCGGTGTGGTCGCACGACGGAATCCTCTGCACCGGCGAGACCTACAAGGCGGCCGTGAAGACCACGTTCCCGAAGGGAGCCTCGCTGGATGATCCGTCCGGCCTATTCAATTCCAGCCTGGAAGGCGCCACGCGGCGGGCCATCGATTTTCGCCAGGGCGAGGCGATCGACGCGGCGGCGTTCAAGGCGCTGATTCAGACGGCTGCGGCGCTGAACGCCTCCACCAAGAAGACGTCCAAGAAGCGCGCCTGAATCCGAGACTTCGCTGAAAAGAACTTGGGCCCGCCGGTCGTCCGTGCGGGCCCAAATTTTTGTCTCAGATCGTTCGTCAGGCCAGGGTGGTGACGACGTCGATGTTGCCGTGGACCGCCTTCGAATAGGGGCAGATGGCGTGGGCGGCGTCGATCAGCTCTTGGGCGACGGCGCGGTCGACGCCCGGCAGGCTGACGGCGAGGCGGGCTTGCAGGAAGAAGGCTCCGGCGCCGTTGACCAGATCGATTTCGGCGTCGACGGCCGTGTCGGCGGGCAGGGCCACCTTGCGCTGGCTCGCGGCCAGGCCCAGGGCGCCCAGATAGCAGGTCGACCAGGCGGCGCCGAACAGGTTCTCGGCGGCGGGGTGGGGCTGGGGCAGGGCGATGTCCAGGAAGCCGTCGGCGCTGCGCGCCGCGCCATTGGCGCCGGCCGTGGTGTGGGTCTTGCCGGTGAACAGAACCTTCTGGGTCATGATGGAGCTCCTTCTTGATTTGTTGATCGTATCCGCTTCAATCGGATGCGATGTAATTAGTCGCACCCTTCGGACGAGTCAAGCACTTCCGATTTAATCGGATACGATTTATATATTGCAGGACGAAAACGCTGGAGACGCCCCATGTCCCCGACCGCAACGAACGTCGCCGAGCCCGCGGGCGACGACGACCGCAAGCTGCCGAAGTTCCTGTGTTTCGCGATCTATTCGGCGAACCTGGCGTTTGGCCGCGCCTACAAGCCCCTGCTCGACGCCCTGGGCCTGACCTACACCCAGTACATCGCTTTGGTGGCCCTGGCCGACGAGGACGGCCAGACCGTGGGGGCGCTGGGCGAGAAGCTGTTCCTGGAGTCCAACACCCTGACGCCCATCCTCAAGAAGATGGAGCAGATGGGCTATGTCGAGCGGCGGCGCGATCCGGCCGACGAACGCCAGGTGCGGCTGAGCCTGACGGCGGAAGGCCGCAAGCTGGTCGACGCCAATCCGGGCGCGTCGCTGGAGGACGCGATTGGTTTGGGCGAGGATTTCGCGGCGGTGCAGGCGTCCGTCACGCGGCTGCGCGACAACCTTCTGCGGTCGACGAAGGGGTAGGCGTCGCCCTACACCCGCTCGATGATCACCGCCGGGGCCATGCCGCCGGCGGCGCACATGGTCACTAGGCCGTAGCGGCCGCTGGTGCGCTCCAGCTCGTCCAGGATCGTGCCGACCATGATCGAGCCGGTGGCGCCGATCGGGTGGCCCAGGGCCATGGCGCCGCCGTTGACGTTGACCTTGCTCCGGTCGAGGCGAAGGTCGCGGATGAACTTCTCGGCCACCACGGCGAAGGCCTCGTTGATCTCCCACAGGTCGATGTCGTCGACGGTGAGGCCGGCCTTGGCCAGCACCTTGCGGGCGGCGGGGACGGGGGCGTTCAGCATCAGGGTCGGGCTGTCGCCCATATTGGCCATGGCCACGATGCGGGCGCGGGCCTTCAGCCCGTGCCTGGCGGCGTAGGCCGGGGAGGCCAGCAGCACCGCCGCCGCGCCGTCGACCACGCCCGAGGAATTGCCCGCGTGGTGCACGTGCTCGATCTTCAGGTCCGGATAGACGGCGGTGATCAGCCCGCCCAGGGTCATGCCGTTCTCGTCGATCGGGGCGGCCGCGAAGGGCGCGAACGAGGGCTTCAGCGAGGCCAGGCCTTCCAAGGTGGTTTCGGGGCGCGGGAACTCCTCGCGGTCCAGGGCCAGGGTCCCGTCGTCATGGAAGACCGGCACGAGGGCGCGGTCGAAGCGGCCCTCGCGGATCGCCCGGTCGGCGCGCTGCTGGCTGACCAGGGCCAGCTCGTCGAGGGCCGAGCGCGGTATGCCTTCCAGGGTGGCGATGGCGTCGGCGCAGACGCCCTGGTGGCTCTGCGGATGCTTGGCGCGCAGGCGGGTGTTGCCGCTGTCCAGCAGGCCCGGCGAGGAGCGGTCGGCCGTGGCGGCGGTGTAGGACATCATCTCGGTCCCGCCGGCGATGACCAGGTCCTCCATGCCGGACATGATCGAGGCGGCCGCCAGGTTCACCGTGGTGATGCCCGAGCCGCAGAAGCGGTCAAGGGTCATGCCGCTGGCCCGGGTGTCGTAGCCGGCGTCGAGGGCGGCCATGCGGCCCAGGTCGCCGCCCTGCTTGCCGCGCTGGGTGCTGGTGCCCCAGATGATGTCGTCGACCTCGGCGGTGTTCAGGTTATTGCGCGCGGCCAAGGCGGCCAGCACCGTGGCGGCCAGGTGCTGGGGATGGAAGTCGGCCAGAGCCCCCTTGCCCACCTTGCCGATCCCGCGCGGCGTACGGCAGGCGTCGATGATCAGGGCTTCGGGCATGGCGTCCTCCTCCAGAACGATTGTTTGAACGGAGGAGAGCGCCGGCGCCCTTGGGTCAGTCTAGGGGAATTTCGGCCCCTTATTTCTTCGCGTCGGTCGTCAGCCTGAACACCATAACGTTGCTGTACTTCTGGCCCGGATCCAGGCGGACCGAGGCGAAGGCCGGCTTGTTGGGGGCGTCGGGGAAGTGCTGCGGCTCCAGGGCGATGCCGTCGCCCTGGCGATAGATCTTGCCGCTCTTACCCACCATCGTGCCGTCGATGAAGTTGCCCGAATAGAACTGGATGCCCGGCTGGTCGCTGAGGATCTCCAGCACGCGGCCGCTCTTGGGGTCGGCCAGGCGCGCGGCCAGGCGCGGGGCGCCGCCCGACTTGCCGGTCAGCACCATGTTGTGGTCGTAGCCCCGGCCGATGACGATCTGCGGGTCGCGGGCGTCGCGCAGGCCTTTGCTGACCACGGTGGGCTTGCGGAAATCGAACGGCGTGCCGGCCACGGGGGTGATCTGACCGGTCGGGATCAGCTCGCCGTCCACCGGCGTATAGCCGTCCGAGGCCAGGGTCAGGACGTTACCCATCGCGCCGTCGGCCGAGCCTTCGCCGGCCACGTTGAACAGGGCGTGGTTGGTCATGTTGACGATGGTCGGCTTGTCGGTCGTGGCGCCGTAGGTGATCGTCAGGTCGTTGTTCTCATCCAGGGCGTAGGTGGCCGTGGCCGTGAGCGTGCCCGGATAGCCCTGATCGCCGTCGGGGCTGACAAGGGTGAAGGTGACCGAGGCGACCGGACCGCGCTTGATGTCGCTGACCTTCCAGACCTGCTTGTCGAAGCCCTTGACCCCGCCGTGCAGGGCGGCGACGCCGTTGTTGTTCAGGGCCAGCTGGTAGGTCTTGCCGTCAAGGGCGAAGCGGCCCTTGCCGATGCGGTTGGCGAAGCGGCCGACCGAGGCCCCGAAATAGCTGGCGTTCTTGGCGTAGTCAGCGGCGTCCTTGAAGCCCAGGGCGATGTCGGCCTTGCTCCCGTCGCGGCCCGGCGCGACCAGCGACTGCAGGGTTGCGCCGTAGGTGATCACGGTGGCGCTGACGCCCTTGCCGTTGGTCAGGGTAATGGCTTCGACCGCGACGCCGTCCGGCGTCTTGCCGAAGGGGGCGCGGGCGTAGTCGGCCGCGAAGGCTCCGGCCGGAAGGACGATGGCGGTGGCGGCCAGAAAAGCGCCGAGCAGCGTGCGGCCTGAAGTCTTCATGGGATTTCCTCGTTCCAACGGTCGGCCGGCTCTTGTGGCGGCTTGGGGGTTATATAGTCCGACAAATAGAAGCGGTGCAATCGAGCATCGCGGGAGACCGCCCGCGGCGTCCGGGATCGCGCCCGGACGCCGCGAAAGCTGTGAGGGCTTTACAGCACCCCGTCGATCGCCCGGCGCACGCCCAGCGGATTGTCCGCCTTCAGGGCCGGCGGCAGCAGGACGTCGGGGATGTCCTGGTAGCAGACCGGGCGCAGGAAGCGCTCGATGGCGCGCGTGCCCACCGAGGTGCCGCGCGGGTCCGAGGTGGCCGGATAGGGGCCGCCGTGGACCATGGCGTTGGAGACCTCCACGCCGGTCGGCCAGCCGTTGGCCAGGATGCGGCCGGCCTTGCGCTCCAGGATCGGCAACAGGCGGCGCGCCGCCTCGATGTCGCCTGGGTTGGAGGCATCCATCTGCAGGGTCGCCGTCAGCTGGCCTTCGAGCCCTTCCAGGGCCGTGGCCAGCTGGACGACGTCCGAGAAGCGCACGATCAGCGACGACGAGCCGAACACCTCGTGGCTCAGCACCGGGTCG
Organism: Caulobacter sp.; assembly: GCA_017744495.1. Lineage (GTDB taxonomy): Bacteria > Pseudomonadota > Alphaproteobacteria > Caulobacterales > Caulobacteraceae > Caulobacter. The sequence continues at coordinate 11,280 of JAGIBE010000280.1, forward strand.
CGCAGAAAGGTCTCGGCGTCGGTCGAGAACAGCGCGCCCACCGCCTGGTTGACGCCGTCGCCGACGCAGCCGCGAGCCAGGAGCTTGACGCCCGGATGCTCGACCAGCTGCTCCACGCCCTGCTCGTAGGCGCCGAAGATGCCCGGGGTCAGCATGACGTGGGGCGCGGCGCCTTTGAGGGCCTCGACGGCGGCGGTCTCGAAACGGTCGGCGTCCGGGCCGTTCAGCACGAAGACCAGGCCGGGATTGGTGCAGAATTGGCCCGCGCCCATGGTCAGCGAGCCGATGAAGGCCGCGCCCAGGGCCTCGGCCTTGGCCGACAGGGCGGCGGGCAGCAGCAGGACCGGGTTGACGCTGCTCATCTCGGCGAAGACCGGGATCGGCTCGGGACGGCTGGCCGCGATACGCATGAAGGCGGTGCCGCCGGCGCGCGAGCCGGTGAAGCCCACGGCCTTGACGCGCGGGTCGGCGACCAGGCCGGCGCCCAGGGTGCGCTGCTGGCCGATCAGCATGGCGAAGACCCCGGCGGGCAGGCCGGCGGCTTTCACGGCCTTTTCGACCGCGCTGCCGACCAGAAAGCCGGTGTTGGGGTGGGCCGAGTGACCCTTGACGATCACCGGGCAGCCGGCCGCCAGGGCCGAGGCGGTATCGCCGCCGGCCGTCGAGAAGGCCAGCGGGAAGTTCGACGCGCCGAACACCACGACGGGGCCCAGCGGGATGAAGCGCTGGCGCAGGTCGGCGCGGGGCAGGGGCTGGCGGTCGGGCATGGCCGGGTCGATCCGGGCGCCGATCCAGTCGCCGCGCCGCACGACCTGGGCGAACAGGCGCAGCTGGCCGCAGGTGCGGCCGCGCTCGCCGGTGATGCGGGCCGCGGGCAGGCCGGTCTCGGCCACGGCGGTCTGGATCAACTCGTCGCCCAGGGCCTCGATCTCGGCGGCGATGCCTTCGAGGAAGGCCGCGCGGGTCTCGAGGTCGGTCTCGCGATAGATGTCGAACGCGGCGGCCGCGGCGGCCGTGACCGCCTCGATCTGCTCGGCGGTCGGCTCAGGGAAGCTGCGGCCGAAATGTTCGTTGGTGGCGGGATTGAGGGCCCGCAGGGCGGCTTCGGCCATGTCGGTCGGTCTTTCTCTATTCAATGAACGCTGGAGCGACGACCCGTCGGCCCAGCAGGAACGCGTCGGCGACGTGGCGCAGGGGACTGACGTCCACGTCACTGGCTTTGCCGGCCACCAGGCGCGCGAAGGCGTCGTAGAGGCCGGCGTATTCGGCGTCCGGCCCCTCGCGAAGCAGGACGTCGTCGACCCACAACTTGGCGCCGCCATGCGACAGCTTCAACACCTTGTTACCGGTATCTTCGTCCTCGACCTCCACCCGGATGTCCCAGCTTTGCGGACCGGTCTGTAGGAAGTCGAATTCGGCCCGGATCGGCGCGCCGGCGGCGTCCACGAAGTCCAGCTCGGCCTGGATAGGCGACTGGCAGTTCTCGGGCACGTGCAGCGTGGCGGCGGTCAGGAAGAACGGCCGGGGCAGGATGGCGGTGGCGATCGACAGGGCGTTAATGCCCGGATCGAACACGCCCAGGCCGCCGGCCTCCCAGATCCAGGCCTGGCCCGGATGCCAGACGCGGACGTCCTCGCGCCAGTCGATGCGGACCGACTTGATGGTCTTGTCGGCCAGCCATTCGCGGGCCGAGGCCACGCCGTGGGCGTAGCGCGAGTGCCAGGTGGTCTGCAGGGTCAGGGCACGCTCTGCGGCGGTCAGGCGCAAATCCTCGACCTCGCTCAGCGTCGCGCCGGGCGGCTTTTCCAGCATCACGTGCTTGCCGGCCGCCAGGGCCAGATGAGCCAGGGCGTGACGCGGCTGGGGCGGGGTGCAGAGCGACACCGCATCGACCGCCACGTCGCTGGCCAGGAGCTCGGCCAGGGTCGTGAAGTGGGCGACGCCGTCCAGGTCGGCGTTGCGGCTGACCACGGCGACCAGTTCGAAGCGCGGGTCGGCGGCGATGACGGGCAGGTGCTGGTCGCGAGCGATCTTGCCCAGACCGACGAGGGCTAAGCGGATCGGCGTCACAGGCTACGCACCGTCACCGGCCTGTCTTCAGCCTGGGCCAGAGCGTTGCGGACGGGATAGAGGAACGGCGCGGCGCCGATCTCGAACACGTCGCCGATCTGCGTCTGGACGCCTTCCGAGAACGACAGGGTGGCCGTGCCGAAGAAGTGCACGTGCACGTCGCCCGGCTTGCGGAAGATGTCGTACTTGAAGTGGTGGTGCTCGAGGTTGGCGATCGTGTGGGACATGTTCGCCTCGCCCGACAGGAAGGGCTTTTCCCAGACCGTCCGGCCGCCGCGCTCGATCTTGCTGGCGCCGCGCACGTCGGCTGGCAGCTCGCCGGTCAACAGTTCCGGCCCCAGGGCCGCCTGGCGCAGCTTGGAGTGGGCCAGCCACAGATAGTTGCCGCGCTCGATCACGTGGTCCGAGAACTCGTTGGCCAGGCAGAAGCCCAGGCGGTGCGGATTGCCGTCCTTGTCGATGATGTAGACGCCGGCGATTTCGGGCTCCTCGCCGCCGTCCTTGGCGAAGGCGGGCGAGGTCAGGGGCGCGCCGTAGCCGACCACGTGCGAGCCGTCGCCCTTGTAGAACCACTCGGGCTGGGCTCCGACCTGGCCGTTGGCGGGTTTGCCGCCCTCGACGCCCATCAGGAACATCCGCATGGAGTCGGTCAGCTGTTCGCCCGCCTGGGCGGCCTTGTGCATCTTGTCGCGGCCCTCGGCCGAGCCCAGGTGGGTCAGGCCGGTGCCGGTCAGGACCAGGTGGGCGGGATCGGGATGGTCGATCGGGGCCAGCACCCGGCCTTCGGCCAGAGCGGCGGGGATGTCGACCTCGGCGCCCAGCGGCGTGGCCTGGGCGGCCTCGGACAGGGTGGCGCCCGCCGCCAGGGCGGCGTTGGCCAGGGCCAGCAGGGTGCCGACGCCCTCGACCTTGCGGGCCAGGCCCGCATCGTTGACCGCCGCGAGGATTCGCGTCCCGTCCTGTTCCTTCAGTTGCACGAACCGCAGCACCATGGCTGTCGCGACCTCCCAGCGGGTTTGGCTATTTAGTCGGACAAATAGCGATCTGGGAGGCGGTGTCAAACGCGGATCGAGGGCGTTTAGGCGGCGATCAGGACCGGACGGAGCGCTGTGGAGCCAAGAGAACCCGCGCAAACCCGCGCCACGCCAGCGTTTGACAATCATCGTACTTTTGAGGGCGGAAATCGGGCGCCCGTGATCGGCGAAGCCGCTGCGAAATCCCTTGTCGGCGGACAAACTGTCTCGCTAGAGTCACGCTGCGTCGGATCGGCGGACGGGCAGGGGCTCCATCCATCGGCCGGGGCAAGGAGCAGGGCGCGCGTGCGGAAGAAGACGGACAAGGCCGGGGACGGAGATTTCGCGCGGGACAGCCTGGCGACCACCAGCCGAATCCACGGCTCGATCGCTCGCACCCTGGGCGTGGCGATCGTCTCGGGCCAGTACCAGCCGGGCGACATCCTCAACAACGAGATCGATTCCAGCGAGCAACTTCAGGTCTCGCGCAGCGCCTATCGCGAGGCCATCCGCATCCTGGCCGCCAAGGGTCTGGTCGAGAGCCGGCCCAAGACCGGCACCCGCGTCACCGAGCGCTCGCGCTGGAGCCTGCTGGACCCCGAGGTGCTGGCCTGGTTCTTCGAATCCGAGCCCAGCGAGGAGTTCCTGAAGGGGCTCTACGAGTTGCGGATGATCGTTGAGCCGGCCGCCGCTGCCCTGGCCGCAGAGCGCCGGGATGACGGCCAACTGGAGCGCATGCGCAAGGCGCTGATCCAGATGGAGAGCCAGACCCTGGCCACCGAGGCGGGCCAGGCGGCCGACCGCGACTTCCACGACACCGTGCTGGAAGCGACCGGCAACGCGCCGCTGTTCACGTTGAGCAGCAGCATCGGGGCCGCCGTGCGCTGGACCACGATCTTCAAGCAGCGCAAGCGCGAGCTGCCCCGCGATCCGATGCCCGAACACTGGAAGGTCTTCGACGCCATCGCCGCCGGCCGACCGGACCAGGCGCGCCAGGCGATGGAGCGCTTGGTGGGCCTGGCGCTGGAAGACACGCGGGCGTCGATCGCCGACTAGGTTCCGCGATTAGGCCGCCATCTCGGCGAAGGGCGCCGATCCGGCGCCGCCGAAACCGTCAGCGGCGTCCGGCGGACTGCACGGAATTCCCGTGTCGCTCGAATTTTCCAGATCGATCCGCGCCTCCCCGCGCGATCTATCGTCCGACAACGATCAGCGAAAAATATGCTGTGCGTTCAACTGGAAAGCACGGCTTGGCGCTCCTTGTCGAGCGCGGCGGCTCTCACGTTGACGTCGCGTTGCGAGCGGTATAGTCAGACAAATGGGCGGGGCGAAACGACCGGGAATGTCGATCGCCCCGCTCGAGTGGTGGACAATCCTCGCGGCAGCCCGCGAAACCTCCCGCCAATGCTGATCGAAGTCCCCCTTTTCGACGAGGGGCCGCCTATCAAGGACTGTCATGAGCTCTGCCGCCGTCCCGCCCCGCGCCCTTCGTTCGCGCGCCTGGTTTGACAATCCCGACAACGCGGACATGACGGCGCTTTATCTGGAGCGCTACCTGAACTTTGGGCTGTCGCTGGAGGAGCTGCAGTCGGGCAAGCCGATCATCGGCATCGCCCAGACGGGGTCGGACCTGTCGCCGTGCAACCGCCATCACCTGGTGC
>JAGIBE010000281.1 GCA_017744495.1 Caulobacter sp.
CATCTGCTCCATGAAGAGAGCGCAGGCGATGATCAGAGCCACCACGCGATAGGCCCGGGTCCCGCCGTGATCCAGGCCCGCCAAGCTAGGCAAGGGGGGGCTGGTCGTCAGGGTCACGCCGTCGGCGGCGGGCACGATGCCGTCGCGGACCTCGGAATTGATCGCCGCCAGGCCGCGCCGCCGCAGCCTCACCATGCTCGGGCGTCCCGGCTGGGAACGGGGAGAGCGGCGGGCGGCGGAGGGAGGCGTTGGGGCACGGACACGAGACTTCGAGCTATGACGTTCCCCCTGCGGAATGCACATAGGCCTGATCGCGGCAGATCGATAGGGTCCTATCGGATTTTTTATCATCCGCCCCTCTGGGGCGGACAGACGGCGAAGCCGTCACGTGGGGGCAAGTGGGTGCGCTCCCGCGCCGAAGCTGCGAGCGGATGGAAAGGGACGCGGAGCGCCGGACGCCGTCCGGAGTGTTTGAAGCAGTAACCGTTTCGACGAAGCCCGTTCGCTCCGCGCGATCGTTATCCGGAAGCCTGCGACGCTGAGTTCTGTTCGAACCTCGCCGCCTTGAAGCCTCCGGCGGGCGGGCTGGATCAACGATCCCCAGTTCCGGACCGCGAGCGCGTCACCGCCCGCCTGCTGCTCAACCGGCCCTCGCATCACGTCGTATCTGTGTTCCAGGCCCGACCGGCACCAGAGACGCGAGGTTTGATCCCGAAAGACCGCCAAAAGAGCTTCCCGCTCGATCGCCCCCCGCCGCCGCATCGGTCGCTGGCCATGCGCCCTTTCCTGCGTCGAGGTGAGTTGATTATGCGGCCGCCGGGAATGGGTGAGGACAAGTTTGGTCGAGATAATTTAGAGCGTTGATTTCGCTGAGGTTCGCCCAGCTCTATCCTCTCATAGCCAGTCCCTCCCCCTTGTGGGGAGGGTGGCCCTGGCGGAGCCAGGGTCGGGTGGGGCCCGCTGACTCGGCAGGACAGACCCGGCCAACACTCTGCACCGATCTCCCACCCGTCGGCTTCGCCGACACCCTCCCCACAAGGGGGAGGGACTGGGATCTTCCCGGACCTGCCCCTGACGTCATCGCCGCAACGGCGCCGCCTCGCCTTAAAACCTTGATGGCGAGCCTGCTCTGGCGTCCGGCCGTGTCAAGGACCGGCCTCCGGCCGGCCGCGCCGCGGTGGCCCCTGCGGGACCATCCTTGACACGGCCGGACGCCAGAGCTCCGATCCACCAAGGGTTTAAGGTGAGGCTTCATCCGCGCGGGCGGATGGAGCCTCACCGATCGACAAGCCAATTGGACGGTTCTCCCGGCGGCTGGATGAGGCCCGCCTCATCACATTTCGCAACACCCACAGACCCCGCGCGAAACGTTCCTTCTTCAGCATAGTGTAGCTGGTAGATCAGAACTTCCTCTTCATCATCGCCGTCTAAGTCGGCTCTCATCAAATCCGAGAGACGTAGCGAAAAGCCATATGCGATATTGAGATCAATCTCTAATCGGTCGACGTTCTTCACGTCGCAGAGCCCGGCTTCGACGCAGTCGGCGATTGTCTTGCAGGAACGCGCTAGTTTGATCGCTTCTTCGGAAGGATCATTCCAATTGTCGATCACCCATCTTGCTGACCAGCGGTCCAGGCGCTCGAAAGTTACCTTCGGCGTTCGGATGCGAGAATTTGGCGCATAACGAGAATCTCGAACTGCTCGCAGGAATTCCGACACGCTGTCCGCCCACGCGTACATGTTCATGTCGTATTGGGTTAACGCCCAGAACCCCGCGTCCTTTGCAGCTAAGAATTCATCACCGTTGTGGCAGATCAATTTTTCGCCTGCATCGTTCTGAAGGCAGACTTCACCGATGCCGACACCCCCTAGAGAAAATGGCCGCGTGAGCAACTCGGCCGCTATATGTCGGCTTGCATAACTAACACCTTCTCCACCCTCGACAGCGAGAATGTGGGCAACCTTAACCTCTCCGTCTGCTTGGTGGCGTTTGAGATCGAGCAATTCCTCTAGCGAAACGTCATTTCGTTCAGCTTCCTTTCGTAGACGCAAAAAGGCGTCCAGGCTCCGATCCGATGCCTCATCATCTGCCAGATACGCCCTAACTTTCGGGGCCGCCTTGCTGGACGAATCCAAGAAAAAATGAAGAGCCCGATCATCCAACGCACGATCTGACTTCTGGCGGTTGCGGAAGGTCTTCGTTGGCAGCAGGTTTTCGACCGCATGGACGTCGAAGCCCACCGGTATGATGCCTCTGGAAACAAGAGCGGCCAGATCTTCCGCCGTGCTGCTAACGGCGACAACGTGATCGATCTGCAGTTCAGACCAATCAAGCGGGTCACCGGTGTATGCATCGAGGCGACCGTGCGCGCGCCATATCGCTTCCCGCAAAGCTGGGCTGATCTTAGGTCGAGCTGGCACTGAGCTGGAGATTTCGACGGCGTCACTCATAGCCAGATCAGGCCTGAGCGCTCTAGCTAAGGCAAGCCTCCCCAGCCCCGCTAACACCGCCCGCACCCTTTCCCCATTCCCCCGCCGCCCCAAAGCGCCTAGGTACGGCTCACCCTGAGCATAACGGGGCGACATCCGGGATCGGACGAAGGCGATGGACGACGCGGGCATGAGCTTGCAGGCGACGATGACGGCGATGGGACAGGCGGCTCGACACGGGGCTTCGGCCCTGCGCGTGGCCACGCCAGACCAGCGCACCGCCGCCCTCAAGGCCATGGCCGCCGCCATCCGCGCCGACGCCGACACGATCCTCGCCGCCAACGCCCGCGACCTCGACAAGGCCGGGGCCGGCGGCCTCACCGCGCCGATGGTCGAGCGCCTGATGTTGAACGCCGCCCGCCTGGAAGGCGTGGCCGCCGGGGTCGAGGCCGTCGCCGCCATCCCCGATCCCCTGGGCGTGGAGACCGCCCGCTGGACGCGTCCCAACGGCCTGGACATCGCCCGGGTGCGCACGCCGATCGGCGTGATCGCCATGATCTACGAGAGCCGTCCGAACGTCACCGCCGACGCCGCGGCGCTGTGCGTGCGCTCGGGCAACGCGGTGATCCTGCGCGGCGGGTCGGAGTGCATCCATTCCAACCTCGCCATCCACGCCGCCATCGCCAAGGGGCTGAAGGCGGCCGGGATCTCGACCGACGCGGTGCAGATCGTCCGCACGCCCGACCGCGACGCCGTCGGGGCGATCCTCTCCGGCCTGGACCGGACCATCGACCTGATCATCCCCCGGGGCGGCAAGAACCTGGTGGCGCGGGTGCAGCAGGAGGCCCGCGTGGCCGTGCTGGGTCACCTGGAGGGGCTGAACCACGTCTTCGTGCACGCGGCGGCCGATCCGAAGAAGGCCGTGGACATCGTGCTGAACGCCAAGATGCGCCGCGTGTCGGTGTGCGGCGCGGCCGAGACGCTGCTCGTGGATCGGGCGGCCGCCGAGCGCCTGCTGCCGCCGATCGCCGACGCCCTGATCAAGGCCGGCTGCGAGCTGCGCGGCGACGGTCCCTCGCGGGCCATCGAGCCGACGATGAAGGCCGCCGTCGAGGCCGACTGGTCGACCGAGTACCTGGCGCCGACGATCTCGGTGGCCGTGGTCGACGGGGTGGACGGCGCGGCCGCCCACATCGCCGCCTACGGCTCGGGCCACACCGACGCGATCCTGACCGAAGACCCGGCGGCGGCCGAGCGGTTCGTGGCGCTCGTGGACAGCGCCATCGTGCTGGTCAACGCCTCGACCCAGTTCGCCGACGGCGGCGAGTTCGGCTTCGGGGCCGAGATCGGCATCGCCACCGACAAGCTCCACGCCCGCGGCCCGGTCGGGGCCGAGCAACTGACGACGTTCAAGTATGTGGTTCGCGGGACCGGCCAGACTCGTCCCTGAGGCCGGCCGGCCCAGCGCCCAGCGTCTCGGGTTCCATCTGGAGCCCGGCATGCGCGTGGGCCTGTTCGGCGGCAGCTTCAACCCGGCGCACGAGGGTCACGCCCACGTGGCCGAGACCGCCTTGCAGCGCCTGGAGCTGGACAAGGTGATCTGGCTGGTCTCGCCGCAGAACCCGCTGAAGTCGTCGCACGAAACGCGGCCCCTGGCCGAACGCCTGGCCGGCGCGCGGCGCTGGGCGCGCGGCGGCGGCATGATCGTCTCCGACGCCGAGACGCGCCTGGGCTCGCAATACACGATCGACACCCTGCGCGTGCTTAGGGCCCGCTATCCGCGCGTGAAGTTCGTCTGGATCATGGGCGCCGACAGCCTGGCCACCTTCCACCGCTGGCGGGGTTGGACCCAGATCATGCGCGAGGTGCCCGTGGCGGTGATCTCGCGGCCGTGGATCGCCCTGAAGGCCCGCACCTCCCCCGCCGCCCGCCGCTTCGCCTTCGCCCGCCTCCCCGCCAGCGCGGCGGCCACGCTGGCCGACGCCACCGCGCCCGCGTGGGTGTATCTAACGGGACCGCTGAACTACGCCTCGTCCACGGCCCTGCGGGCGCGGCAGGGCAAGGGCTAGCGGGCGGCTCCTCTTGGGCCAAGGGGAGCCCGCCGCTCCACGCGGGAGCGACGGGCCCGCCGTCAAGTCAGCGCGAGGGTCACGGACCGCGCGACGCCGTCGCCGGCCTTCAGCCAGATTCTCAGGTGGGTGGTATCGACAACCTCGAACGTCACGTCGCCGATATTGGCCGGGGTCGGGTTCCCCGACGGCCGGAACGTCAGCTCTCCAGCCACATAGAAGCTCTCGAGATTGGCGGTCAGGCGACCACGCCCGTTGGTGGTCGATCCGCCGCCGGCGATCAGCCGAACGTCGTAGTCATTGCCGTTGCCCGACGCGTTGAAATCGATCAGGGCGTTGCCCGCCGTCGTCTTGGAGCCCAGTTCGACCTGGGACGACACGCCGGTGATCTGGACATTGCCGCTGACGTCGACCTTGAAGTTCGGGGCGGCGAAGGCGGCGTCGGAGAAGGTGAAGCCGCGCAGGTCCACGCCGTTGGCTACCTGGCGCGCCCCACCCGTCGTCCACTGGCTGCCGAGCAGGGTCGTGTACGAGCTCACCGGATCGACGCCGTTACGGTTGGTGAACAGCACGCCGTACCGCCAGCCCACGCCGGACTGGGCGCCGATCCAGCAGGCTGCATCGACGATGGCCGCCGAGTGGTCGAGACCAGAAACCAGCGAAGCGCCGCTGGCGTAGGCGTAGCTGGAACCGGACTTCGAGAACACGTTGGCCTCGATGCCCGAAAGCCCTAGCCAGTTGACGGCGCCACTCTCCAGATAGGCGGCGGCCGACATGCCGAACAGGCCGCCTTTGGCGGTCTCCACGGTCAGGCCCGTGCCGTTGTCCGAGCTGTAGGCCGAGCCGAAGCCCGTGACCCCCACATAGTTGCGGTTGGTGTTGGACGGCGAGGTGGCCTGGTTCATCTGGAAGCTGCCAAACAGGGCCTGGCGGCCGCCGGTGTTGTTGGAGCCGTCGGCGAGCAGGTCGCAGCGAAGGCCGTTGAAGAAGTCGTTGTGAGTGTCGCGATTGGTCCGAGTGAAGAAGTTCACGTCGCAGTTGGACGCGATCTCGCTGCTGTCGCGCGACGTGGCCACGGTTCCCGACAAGGTGCGGGCCGAGCCCTGGACGTCGAGGCTGGGACCCATGTCGTGGCGGATGAGGCCGAAGGTTTCAGTAGGCATTTTCAGTGTCCTGGTTGGTGTGAAATCGACCAGGACAGGGTCGCCCGACCGTACGCCAGACTCGGTCGTGATGAGAACAAAATAAGAACTTTTTGGCGAACGCTCCGCAGGCGCCGGCGCCGGCGGGATCGGCTTCCGCGCGGGCGCGCGGGGCGGTGCGCGCCCGCCGCCGGCGATCGAATCCGCGCCGCGGCCACGACCCCCCTCATCATTTCGACTCTTCCATGCTATGGGAGGGCTTGCGCGAACCCATCAAGGAGCATTTCCGCTGCGTAGCGACCCCGCGCCGACGGCGCACGAGGGTACGGTTTCCACCGAAACCTCGACCAACGAGTCCGAGCTGGACCTGAGTATCAAGGCCCTTGAGACCCTGATCCTGAACCGTCTCGACGACGACAAGGCCCAGGACATCGTCCACATCGACCTGGCGGACAAGAGCTCGGTCGCCGACAGCCTGATCGTGGCGTCGGGCCGTTCGCACCGTCACGTCGGCGCCCTGGCCGACCACATCATCCGGGCCCTCAAGGAAAACGGCTTCGGCAAGGCGCGGGTCGAAGGCCTGCCGCACTGCGACTGGGTCCTGATCGACGCCGGCGACGTGGTCGTGCACCTGTTCCGCCCGGAAGTCCGCTCGTTCTACAACATCGAGAAGATCTGGGCCGTCGACGCGCCGCACCGCGCGGCCGCGAACTAAGCTTCGCTTCGTCTTCCCCCGGCTGACCAAGACCGGGGGATCACGCCCCTCCGATGAAGATCACCCTCCTCACCGTCGGAAAGCTCGGCCGCATGGCCGAGGCGCAGCTGGCCGTGGACTATGCGTCCCGCGCCACCGCGTCCGGCCGCGCCCTGGCCCTGGGTCCGGTCGAGATCGTCGAGGTCGAGGCCAGGAAGCCCGGCAAGGCCGCCGAGGCCGAGGTGCTGCGCCCGCACCTGGAGGGCGCCTATGTCATCGCGTGCGACGAGCACGGCAAGGTGCGGCCCAGCCGCGCCTTCGCCGAGCACCTCGGCCGGCTGCGCGACGACGGACACCGGCGGGTCGTGTTCCTGATCGGCGGGGCCGACGGGCTGGATCCGTCGATCCTGGCCACGGCCAACGAGACGCTGGCCTTCGGGCCGCAGACCTGGCCCCATGCGCTGGCCCGGGCGATGCTGGCCGAGCAGGTCTATCGCGCCGTCACCATCCTGGCGGGCTCGCCCTATCACCGCGATTAGAGTTATGGATCGGCCATGTCGCGCCGCGTCGCCCTGATCACCGTCAGCCTCCTGGCCGCCCTGCTGGGCGCGGGCGGCCTCGTCGCGGCCCAAGGCGCCAAGGCGGTCAGCCAGCGGGAGAAGGACGAGCAGGCCGCCGCCGACACCCGCCGCGAGATCGCCGACCTGCGCGGCGAGCTGGACGCCCTGGGGCGCCAGCGAGTGGACGCCGGCGACGACGTCGATCTGAAGCGCGCCCGCCTCGAGGCCCTACACCAGCGGGAGTCCGCCCTGACCGCCGAGCTGGGTCGCGACCGGGGCCAGCTGGCGCGACTGCTTTCCGCCCTGCAGCTCTTCCGCCGCGATCCGCCGCCGGCCCTGCTGGTCAGTCCCGGCGACGCCCGCGACGCCGTGCGGGCCGCCATCCTTATCCGCGCCATGACCCCCGAGCTGCAGGCTCGCGCCGACGGCTACGCTCGCCAGGCCCGCGCCGTCTCGGCCCTGCGCCGCGAGGCCGCCGCCGCGTCCGAGCAGCTGTTCACCGCCGAAAGCCTGGTCGCCGACCGCCGGGGCGACCTGGAGCGGATGATCGTCGAGAAGACCCAGCTTGAACGGGCCTATGCTCAGGAGGCCCTGACCGGCGACGACCAGGGCACGCTGGGAACCCTGACCGACGGCCTGGCGCCCAAGGCCGCCACTGGTCCGCTGAGGCTGAGTTCGCCGGTCCCCGGGCCGCTGCAGCGCCGCTTCGGCCAGGCCCTCCCGGCCGGCGGCCGCGCCACCGGCCTGACGATCCGCACGGAAAAGGGTCACGCCGTGACCAGTCCCGCCGCCGCCGTGGTCGAATACGCCGGACCGCTGAACGGATGGGGCTCGGTCTTGATCCTCCGCGCGCAAGGCGCCTACGCTGGGGGCGCCTACCATCTGGTGCTGGCGGGGATGGACGAGGTTTCCGTCGGACCCGGACAATCTGTCGCACCCGGCGCGACGGTTGGCCGGATGGTTAACCAGGGCTCTTCGGAGCCAGAACTGTATTTCGAGGTCCGTGAGGACGGCGTGCCGGTCGATCCGGAGCGCCTGATGAAACAGGGATCGCGGTAAACGGCTTTTTCAGCGATGATGGCCGTCAAATGAACAAGGCTTCGCCTCAGTAACGGGCTGAGCGAAACCTTTTAATGCGACGCTTGGCGTCGTCAGGGAGCCTTCAAGGCCACATGCGCAAGTACCTGCTCATCGGTGTTTCAGCCTTCGTCCTCGGCGCGGGGACCATGGCCTATGTCAGCCCCATCGCCCAGGCGAACAGCTCGACCAAGGGCCAGACCTACAAGATGCTGGAGCTGTTCGGCGACGTCCTGCAGACAGTCGACGCCCAGTACGTCTCCGAGGTCGACAACAAGAAGCTGATCGAGGCGGCGCTGGACGGCATGCTCACCAGCCTCGACCCGCATTCGGGCTACCTGTCGCCCGACAGCTTCGAGGACATGCAGGACACCACCCGCGGCGAGTACGGCGGCCTGGGCATCGAGGTCACCAGCGAGGACGGCGTGGTCAAGGTGATCTCGCCGATGGACGGCACGCCCGCCGCCCGCGCCGGCATCCAGGCCGGCGACTACATCACCTCGGTCAACGGCCAGTCGGTGCTGGGCCTGACGGTCAACGAAGCGGTCAAGCAGATGCGCGGCCCGGCCGGCGAGTCGGTCACCCTGACCATCGCCCGCGAGAAGACCGACCCGTTCGACGTCAAGCTGACGCGCGAGATCATCAAGCCCAAGGCCGCCATCGCCCGCATGGAAGGCGACTACGGCTATGTGCGCCTGCCCGGCTTCAACGAGAAGGCCACCGACGCCCTGACGGCGGCCATCACCGAGCTGAAGACCAAGAACCCGCAGATGAAGGGTCTGATCTTCGACCTGCGCAACAATCCCGGCGGTCTGCTCGACCAGGCCGTGGGCGTCTCGGACGTCTTCCTGGACGGCGGCGAGGTGGTCAGCCAGCGCGGCCGCGATCCGCGCGACATCCAGCGCTACAACGCCAAGCCCGGCGACCTGCTGAACGGCCTGCCGGTGGTGGTGCTGATCAACCAGGGCTCGGCCTCTGCCGCCGAAATCGTCGCCGGCGCCCTGCAGGACCGTCACCGCGCCGAGCTGGTCGGCATCACCAGCTTCGGCAAGGGCTCGGTCCAGACCGTGATCCCGCTGCGCGGCGGGGCCGACGGCGCCCTGAAGCTGACCACGGCGCGCTACTACACCCCGTCGGGCCGCTCGATCCAGAAGACCGGCATCCAGCCCGACCTGGAGGTGGCCCAGACCAAAGAGCAGGCCCAGGACATCGCCAACCGCGTGTGGTTCAGCGAGGCCAGCTTCAAGAACGCGCTGAACGCCGATGAGGGCAAGAGCCGCCAGGGCGTGCACACCCCCGCCGAAGCCCCGCCGCCCGGCTTCGACGACAAGAAGGGCGACTTCCAGTTGGACCGCGCCATCGCCGTGCTGAAGGCCGGCTCGGTCCAGGCGGTGCCGAAGCTGCCCAAGCCCGCCGCCAAGATCGCCGAGGTCACCGCCAAGGCCGCCGCGGCGGCCGGCAAGGGCCCGGTGAGCGAGAAGAAGTAACGACGCGTCCCTCCCCCTTGTGGGGAGGGTGGCCCTGGCGGAGCCAGGGTCGGGTGGGGTTTAGTGAGTCAGCGGACCCCACCCACCAGCTTCGCTGGTCCCCCTCCCCACAAGGGGGAGGGAAGAGGCGATGGCGCATTCCGCCGCACCCCTCATTAACCATAGTTTCAAGCTTGCCCGGCTAAATCCGAGGCCATGGCCGTGACCTTCTCCCGCAAGCCCGCCTACAGCGCCGACGCGCCTGCGTCCGGACGTGACGGCGGCGACCTGCGCGCCAAGGTCCTGGCGGCCGCCGCCAATCCGTTCATCGGGGCCGGCGCCGCCGCGCTCCTGTTCCTGCTGAGCCTGGCCCTGCTGGTGCTGGTCACCGGCGATCCCAACAAGGGCTCGCCCCTGGTCCGCATATCGCTGGACAAGGTGGGCGCCACCAAGAACATCCCCGAGGGCTGGCGTGACGCCCTGACCGCCGAACGCGACGGCGAGGCGCCGCTGCTGCCCGGCGCGCTGGACCTGTCGAACCTGCCGTTCCTCAGCCACGCCGACTCGACCGAGGCCGAAGCCGGGACGATCGCCGCCCCGCCGCCCGCCGCTTCGGCCTCGGGTCCCCTGCCCGCCGCGCCGATCGCCGGCCTCTACGCGCCCGGCCCCGGCGGCGGCTCGCTGCCCGTGATCGCTCCCGACGGCCGCACGGCGGCCGAGGCCTACGCCCGCCCCTTCACGGCCGACGGCCGCCCGCGCGTGGCCCTGGTGATCGGCGGCCTGGGGCTCAACCCCCAGACCACCCGCCAGGCCATCGAGACGCTGCCGCCCGAGATCACCCTGTCGTTCGCGCCCTATTCCGACGGTCTGCAGGGCTGGATCGACCTGGCCCGCAGCCACGGCCACGAGGTGCTGCTGGAAGCGCCGATGGAGCCGGTCGACTATCCGGCCAACGACCCGGGCCCCTACACCCTGATCGCCGCCAACCGCCCGGAAGACACCGTGCGCAAGATGGAATGGCTGATGTCACGAGCCACCGGCTATTACGGCCTCACCAACTATCTGGGTTCGCGCTTCGTCACCAGCGACACGGCCATGACCACCTTCACCCTGGCCCTCAAGTCGCGAGGGCTCGCCTTCATCGACGACGGCCAGGCGTCCCTGCGCGGCGGTCCGATCCCCCGCGCCTCGGCCGACCGGATCATCGACGACGAGTTGGCCGCCGGCTCGATCGACGGCCAGCTGAAGATGCTGGAGGTCGGCGCCGCCGGCCGTGGTCAAGCCTTGGGCTCCGGCTTCGCCTATCCGGTGACGATCAATCAGGTGCGCCTGTGGGCGGCCGGCCTGTCGGGGAGGGGCTTGCAACTGGCCCCCGCCTCGGCCATGGCCAAGCGATGAGCGCCAAGCACCACACTGACGATTACCCCCATCATCGGCCGAATGTCGGCGTCGTGCTGTTCCACCCCGACGGCCGCGTCTGGCTGGGCAAACGGCATAACCAACCGCCGCCCCACAACTGGCAATTCCCGCAAGGGGGAGTCGACGAAGGCGAGGATTTGCTGGCCGCGGCGCGTCGCGAGCTGGCCGAAGAGACCGGCGTCACCTCGATCGAATATCTGGGCCGCACCGAGAACTGGCTGATCTACGATTTTCCCGCCGCCTTCGCCGCGTCGAAAAAAGCCCGTGGATTCAAGGGTCAGAAGCAGGTCTGGTTCGCTTTCCGCTTCATCGGCGACGAGTCCGAGATCGATCTGGAAGCCGACGCCCATGTCGAGTTCGACGCCTGGAAGTGGGGCGCACTCGACGAAACGCCCGAACTGATCGTACCTTTCAAACGCGCGGTGTACGAACAGGTCGTCGCCGCGTTCGGTGGGTTCGCGCGCGGAGGCTGATTTCCCGCGCTGGGGTAGGGGCACGGAATGGCGGAAACGATCCTGCTGATCCACGGTTACGGTTGCGCCGGGGACGTCTGGGATCCGATGGCCGAGCGGCTGCGGGCCGAGGGCTACCGCGTCGTCGCGCCGACCATCCGCTCGGCCGTGCGCACGGTCGACGGCCCCCGAGCGGGCCTCGCCGGCCTGACCCTGGCCGACTATGTCGCCGAGATGAGCGCCTTGGCCCAGACCCTGGCCAAGGAGGACGGCAGGAAGCCGATCGTCTTCGGCCATTCCATGGGCGGGCTGATCGCCCAGAAGATCGCCGAGGCCGGCCACGCCGAACGCCTGGTGCTTTTCGCCCCCGCCTCGCCGGCCGACGCCCGGGGCAAGCCCAAGCTCTCGCCGGTCTTCACCTTCCTGAACATGGCCCTACAGTCCAAGCCCGAAACCCGGGCGGGCAAGATGTGGAAGACCGGCTTCAAGTTCGGCGTCATGAACGTCGTGCCGGCCGAGCGCCGTGACGCGCTCTACGCGGCCATGGTCCACGACAGCGGACAGGTGCTGGCCGACCTGGCCTGGCCGCACAAGGATCCGAACAGGACCGCCTATGTCGACGCCGCCAAGGTGACCGTGCCCGTGCTGGTCCTGGCCGGCGCCCTGGATCGCACCACGCCTCTCGAGGACGTGCAGCGAGTCGGCCGGAAATATCCGGCCGCCGACCTCAAGATCTACCCCAACAACGCCCACTATCTGATAGACGAGCCAAACACGATGAGCATTCTCGACGACGTCCTCGCCTGGCTGACGGGCAAACCCAAAGCTGCTCCGGCCCCGGCTCCGACCGCGGCCGCCACGCCCGCCCCCGCCAAGGCTGAGCCCGTGAAGGCCGCCGAGCCCGCGCCGGCGCCTGCCCCGACGCCCGCTCCTGCCGCGTCCGCGCCGACACCGGCCGCCAAGGCGGCTCCGGCGGCGAAGCCCGCTCCGGCCGCGAAGGCGACCAAGGCGACTCCGGTCGCCAAGGCCGCGCCCGCCGCTAAGCCCGCCGCTGCCAAGGCCGCCGCCCCGAAAGCCCCGGCCAAGCCGAAGGCCGAAGCCAAACCCGCCGCCGCCAAGGCTCCAGCTAAGACCGCCGCGCCCAAGACCGTTGCGGCTCCGAAAGCGGCGGCTCCGAAGCCGGCCGCCAAGGCTCCGGCCAAGGCCGCTGCTCCGAAAGCCGCCGCGGCTCCGAAGGCGGCCGCCCCGAAAGCCCCGGCGAAGCCGAAGGCCGAGGCCAAGCCGGCGGCCGCCAAAGCCCCGGCCAAGACCGCCGCTCCGAAGGCCGCTCCGGCCGCCAAGCCCGCCCCCGCCCCGAAGGCCGCCGCGAAGCCGAAGGCCGAAGCGAAGCCCGCCGCCGCCAAGGCCCCGGCCAAGACCGCCGCGCCCAAGGCCGCCCCGGCCGCCAAGCCGGCGGCCGCGAAGACGGCGGCTCCGAAGGCCCCGACCAAGCCGAAGCCCGAGGCCAAGCCCGCCGCCGCCAAGGCTCCGGCCAAGGCCGCCGCGCCCAAGGCCGCTTCGAAGCCGGCTGCGACAAAGTCGACCGCCAAATCTTCGCCCACGGCCAAGAAGTAGCGTGTAGGCTGACCCCCTCGGCGCATGGGCCGAGGGGACGGGCGAGACGCGTGGCGACTCCGGTGATCATGGTGCACGGCGCCTTCTGCGGCGGCTGGACGTTCGATGCGTTCCGCCGTCCGTTCGAGGCCGCCGGTCACGTCGTCCAAACCCCGGACCTGCTGGGGCATGGCGACGGGACCCTGGTCGCCGGCCGCTCGATGGCCGACTACGCCCGGCAGATCGCCGACCTGTGCCGCGCCTGCGACGAGCCGCCGGTGCTGATCGGCCACTCGATGGGCGGGCTGGTGGCCCAGATGGCGGCGGGCCGCGCGCCCGTCTCGCGCCTGATCCTGCTGGCTCCCTCCCCGCCCTGGGGCGTTTCGGGCGCGACGCTTGAGGAAGCGGCTTCGGCGGTGAGCCTCTACGCCCTGGGCCCCTACTGGCTGCAGGCGGTCGAGCCCGACTACGGGGTGGTCCGCCGCTACAGCCTGGACCGCCTGCCCCGCGACCGGCGCAAGGCGCTCTACGGCCGCATGGTCGCCGAGAGCGGCCGGGCGCTGTGGGAGACCCTGAACTGGTTCATGGATCCGTTCATGACCACCAATGTTGGCCCCGTGGGCGCGCCGACCCTGGCGATCGCCGGCGGCAAGGACGTGGTCCATCCGCCGGCCACCGTGCGCCAGACCGCCGCCCGCCTGGGCGCCGCCTGCGAGGTCTTCCCCGCCATGAGCCACTGGCTGCCCGGTGAGCCCGGCTGGGAAGCCGTGGCGGAGACCTGCCTCGACTTCATCGCCGACGAAGATCGCGCCGCCGCTTGAGATCGCCTTCGCTAGCGCTGCTGAATGCGGCGTTTTCGCGGCGATCACTTGGCCCATACACGGCAAAACGGACCAAAGCTGATAGTATAACAGGCCGCTTTGCTCAGAAATTCGGCGATAAAACACTTATGAAATAAAGCGTCTACACTTCCGGAACCTTGCGACAGAGGACGAGTTTCTGCGTCGACGAGGTCTGCATGCACGCTTATACCGACACCCTGCAACGACGCAGCGCCGAAGCGCGCGCCTTCGGCGCGCCGCGCGATCCCGACGAGATCGGTCCGCCGCCGGCGCCGCTGGCCATGCCCGAACAACCGCTGGATCGGCCGACCCAGCCGGCCCGCTTCGCCGCCGTCCCGGGCCTGTGGGCGCGACGCGCGGCCCTGGCGGCGTTTTGCGCCGCGTCGACCGGCCTGGCGGTGTTCGCGGTCACCTCGGCCATGGCCAGGGACGGGCTGGAACCCCTGGAGCTCGCGCACGTCGCCCTGATCCTGGTGCTGTTCGGCTGGATGGCCTTCTCGTTCGCCGCCTGCCTGGGCGGGCTGTGGCTGTCGCGTCGGTCCGACGTCTGGGAGCGGACCATGGCCGGCGCACCCCTGCCGCCCCTGACCCGCCGGACGGCGCTGCTGGCCCCGATCCACCACGAGGACGTCGGCCCTTTCTTCGAGCGGCTGGCCCGGATGCGCGACCAGCTCCACGCCCTGGGCCTGACTCGCTTCTTCGACATCATGGTGCTCAGCGACAGCCGCCGCCCCGAAGTGGTCGCCGAGGAGCGGCGAGGCTTCGCGGCCTTCCGGCGCGCCGGGATCGGCCCCCGCGCCTACTACCGGCATCGCCCCAACAACATCGACCGCAAGGCCGGCAACATCGCCGACTGGGTGGGGGCGCACGGCGGCGCCTACGACCACATGGTGGTGCTGGACGCCGACAGCCTGATGGACGCCCAGACCTTATGGCGGCTGGCGGCGGCCATGGAGGCCGACCCGTCGCTGGGCCTGATCCAGACCGCCCCGACCATCATCGAACGCCGCACCGTGTTCGGCCGCCTGGAGCAGTTCGCCAACACCCTCTACGGCCCGCTGGCGGCCTGGAGCGTGGCCTGGTGGAGCGGGACCGAAGGCAACTACTGGGGCCATAACGCGATCCTGCGGGTCGAGGCTTTCGCGCAGTCCGGCGGACTGCCGCACCTGAAAGGAAGAAAGCCGTTCGGCGGCCACATCATGAGCCACGACTTCGTCGAGGCGGCGTTCCTGCGTCGGGCGGGCTGGGGAGTACGCCTGGCGCCCGCGCTGGGCGGCAGTTTCGAGGAGAGCCCGCCCACCTTGATCGACCACCTGATCCGCGATCGGCGCTGGTGCCAGGGCAACCTGCAGCACCTGGGCGTGGTGGGCGCCAAGGGCCTGCATCCGGTCAGCCGCCTGCACCTGGCGCGCGGCGTCCTGAGCTACGCCCTGGCGCCGCTGTGGATCGCCCTGGTGGTCACCGGCGCCCTGCTGTCGGGGCCCGAGGCCGGGACGGGGGACGGCGGCGGCTATCCCCTGGCCGGAGCGATCGTCCTCGCCGTCAGCCTGGCCTTCGTCCTGGCGTCCAAGCTGCTGTCCTATGCGATGGCGGTGGCCGAGGACGGGGCGCAGCGGTTCGGGGGGGCCTGGCGCGCCCTGGCGAGCGTGGGACTGGAGACGGCGGCCTCGACCCTGACCGCGCCGATCATCATGGCCGCCCACACCCGCGCCCTGCTGTCGGTGACCCTGGGCCGTGACGCCGGCTGGTCGGCCCAGCAGCGCGGCGAGGGCCGGCTGCGCGGCCGCGCCGCCCTGGCCTTCCATTGGCCCGAGATGCTGATCGGCTTGGCCCTGGCGCTGATCGGACCGCTGACCGGCGCCGGCCTGTCGCCGTGGCTGGCGGTGGCGGCGACCAGCCTGGTCGCCGCCCCGTTCATTGTCTGGTGGACCGCCAGCATCGCCCGCGGCCTGCGCCTGCGCGAGGCCGGCCTGCTGCTGACGCCGGGCGAGCGCGCGGCGCCTCAGGAGGCCGGGGTGAACAGTTTCAGCCCCAAGATGCCCGAGACGATCAGGGCCAGGCAGACCAGCCGGCCGGCCGTGGCGGGTTCCTTGAACAGCAGGATGCCGACGACCGCCGTGCCGACCGCGCCGACGCCGGTCCACACCGCATAGGCCGTGCCCAGCGGCAGGCTTTTCACGGCCCAGCCCAGCAGGCCCATCGACATCACCAAGCTGATCCCGGTCAGGATGGTGGGGACCGGACGCGTGAAGCC
>JAGIBE010000282.1 GCA_017744495.1 Caulobacter sp.
AAAGCGCCGTCATGTCCGCGTTGTCGGGATTGTCAAACCAGGCGCGCGA
The DNA here is from genome assembly GCA_017744495.1 of Caulobacter sp. Classification (GTDB taxonomy): domain Bacteria; phylum Pseudomonadota; class Alphaproteobacteria; order Caulobacterales; family Caulobacteraceae; genus Caulobacter. Next base: position 50 of record JAGIBE010000282.1, read on the forward strand.
ACGAAGCTTCGGTCGAAGGAGAGTCATCACAAGTCCAATCGAGGCGCGCTCGTCCGCGCCGTAAAGAGTTTCACGCCCTGGGACGCCGGCTGCGCCGATCCCGCGGGAAAGGCGCGCAGACCAGGGGCTTTTACCGACCCTGGAACGTCAGGTTCTTGCTGAAGAACGGCAGGACGTGCTCCTGGAACCGACCCGCGACGTCGCTGGTGTGGTCGCCCGGATAGATCTCGAAACTGTTGGCCAGGCCGTAGCGATCCAGCGCCTCGTGCAGCTTGGCCGCGTCGGCCTTCAGCCCGTCCCGGTCTCCGACGTCGATCGCGATGGCGCGATAGCGTCGCAAGGCGCCGATATACTGGTCGACGAAGGCCAGCGGCGCGTTCGCCGCCCACTTGGCCAGCACGTCCGGCCGGGTCTGGCCATTCTCAACGGGAAGGTCCAGGTAGAGCGGCGGCTTGTTGGGGTTGGGCGACCAGGCGGCCGCCGTGGCGAGCTGGGCGCGCAGCCCCCAGGGCAGTTTTTGCGCGTCCTCCAGCGTCTTCACCGCGGCCAACGGGTCGGCCGTCCCGGCGCCGACGGGACCCGCGTCGCGGGGCGACAGGCAGCACGGGCTCATCATGTACAGCGCGCCGAAGACATCGGCATGCCGCATGCCGATACGGCTGGCGCCGTAGCCGCCCATCGAATGCCCAACCAATCCCCGGCTCTCGCGTTTGGCCAGCGTGCGGTAGTGGGCGTCGATATAGCCGACCAGGTCCCGGGCGATGAAGGTTTCGAAATCGCCCGTCGTCTGGGAACTCGAATACATCGAGCCGTTGTGCACGGTCTTGCTGTCGGGCAGCACGACGATCATCTCCGCCGCGCCCTTGGCGAAGGCGCCTTCGATCGTCTGCGGAACATGGATCTCGCCGATCCACTGCTCGGCGCCGATCGAATAGCCGTGCAGCGCGTAGACGACCGGATAGCGCCGGTTCGGATGGCTCTTGTAGCCCGGCGGCAGGACGACCAGAACGTCACGGTCGGCGGTCTCGCCCTCCAGATTGCCCTCGATCGCGGGGGAATGGACCTTGATCCGTTCGATCGTCACCGGCTTGGCCCCCGCGACCACCGGCGGGACCCGGGTCGCGACCTGAGCCAGGCTTCCCGTCGGCGCGGCCAAACCCAGCGCGATAGCGGCCCATAGCCAGGCGCCGCCTCCAAAACCACGGACACCGCGAAGCCGGCTCTCGCGAACGGTCATTCAAACCTCCCCGCCGCTAGCTTCTGGGTCTTGCCTGATGCGGCTTGTTAGCGCTACCATTTGTCTGCGTAAATAATGGCGTGTCAAGCGTCGAAGCTCGCCACCAAAGTCTCTCTTTACCCACCGCGAATTCTGTTCTGGGACGGGTCTCCCGTCCACGCCGGTCTAATCCCCCACGGCAAGCCGGTCCAAAGACAACAATAAAGCAGAGTAATTAGGGAGTTCCAGATGCGAACGGGTTGGATGATAGCCGCCGGGCTGTTTTGCGCGATCGCCGCGACGCCCGCGATCGCGGAGGCGGCCGAGCCGGTTAAGGTGACGATCGACGGCGCGAGCCGCTCCGCGCCGGTGACCAAGTACGAATACGGCATGTTCATCGAGCCTATCGGCGGTCTGGTGGCGCGGACGCTCTGGGCCGAAATGCTCGACGACCGCAAGTTCTACTATCCGGTCGTCGCGCCGGCTCTGGATACGCCGCCGCCGTTGAACGCCGAGGGACGGCCCGGCGTGACCTACCGCAAGTGGCGCCCCGTGGGCGGCGATGACGCCGTCGTCATGGACACCAAGACCCCGTATGTCGGGACCCAGAGCCCTCGCGTCGCGGTCGACCGATCGGTGCGCAGGGGGATTTCCCAGTCGGGCATCGGGCTGGCCAAGGGCAAGCGCTATGACGGCTACGTGCTGCTCTCCGGCGACCCCGACGCCCAGATCGAGGTGACATTGGTCTGGGGCCCTGGGCCCAGCGATCGTCAGACGGTCGCCCTGCCCTCGCCGAGCGGCGACTGGAAGCGTTCGCCCTTCAGCTTCACCCCGACCGCCGACGCGTCCGATGCGCGCCTGGAGATCACAGGGCTGGGCTCGGGCTCTTTCCGCATCGGCGCTGTGTCCCTGATGCCCTCGGACAACATCCGGGGTTGGCGCGCCGACGCCACGACGATCGCGCGATCGCTTAATTCGGGCATGTGGCGGCTGCCGGGCGGCAATTTCCTGTCGAACTGGGACTGGCACGGCGCGCTGGGTCCGCGCGACCTGCGCGCGCCGATGTTCGACCATGCCTGGAGCGCGATGCAGCCCAACGACATCGGCCTCGACGAGTGGATGGACCTGACGCGGATCATCGGCGTCGAGCCTTATGTCACCGTCGACGCGGGCCTGGGCGACGCCAACTCGGCCGCCGAGGAGGTCGAGTATCTCAATGGGCCATCGACCAGCGTCTGGGGCGCTCGCCGCGCCGCCAACGGCCACCCGGAGCCTTACGGCGTCAAGTTCTGGAACATCGGCAACGAGCCCTACGGCTGGTGGCAGATCGGCAAGACGTCGCTCGACTATTTCATGATCAAGCACAACGCCTTCGCCAAGGCGATGCGCGCGGTCGATCCGACGATCACCCTGATCGGCTCGGGCGCCATGCCCGACCAGCTGCATCCGCGCGACGTCCAGGAAAACGCCTCGCTCGAGAGCATCGCGCCCAAGTTCGGCACCGAGCAGGACTGGACAGGCGGCCTTCTGGCGAAGGCCTGGGGCAATTTTGACGGCGTCTCGGAGCACTGGTACGACCGGCCCGAGAAGCGCCCGAACGCCCCGGCCGACGCCGAACTGATGGAATACGCCCGCGCCCCATCCAACCAGGTACGGATGAAGGCCGAGGAGTGGAAGATCTACGAGCGGCGGTTCCCGGCGATGAAGGACAGGAAGATCTTCCTGTCCATCGACGAATACGCCTATTTCGGCGAGGTCAATCTCAAGTCGGCCCTGGCCTACGCCATGGTCCTGCAGGAAATGCTGCGCCACACCGACTTCCTGACCATGGCGGCTTTCACGACGGGCGCCTCGACCATGGACATCACCCCGACAGGCTCGACGCTCAACTCGACCGGGGCCGTCTTCAAGTTCTATGGCGAACACTTCGGCGCCGGCGCGATCCCGGTCGCTGTTCTGGGCGGGTCCGAGCAACCCGAGCCCCGCTACCCCGTCGGCTATGCCCATCCCAAGGTGCGCGCCGGCAGCCCCACCTATCCATTGGACGTGGTGGCCGCTCTTGGCCCCGACGGGAAAACCCTGCGCATCGGCGTCGTCAACGCCACCTTCGACCCGCAGCCCGTGAACCTGGATCTGAAGGCCCTGGCCGTGCGCGGGGCGGGCCGGCGCTGGGTGCTCACGGGAACCTCGCTCGAGGCCGCGAACAAGGTCGGAGCCCCGGCCGGCGTGACCGTGACCGCCAGTGCGGCGCCCCGCCCCGGCCCGCGCCTGGTGGCGCCGCCGCTCTCGGCGACCGTCTTCGAGTTCCCGGTGTCGGTCGGCGTCCGTTAGGCCAGGGGGCGCCGTCTTCGGGCGGCGCCCTTATCCGCCCCGTAAGAGCCGCATCACGCCGGCCCGGATCTTTCCGTAATTGCCGTCCGCCAGAGGCCCGAGGATTCCGTGGCGTTCCGGCGGCAGATGGGCCAACGGATGGCCGTCCGGACGGAACACGTAGTGGTCGAAGAAGGCGCGCCAGGCCTGGCGCTCGGCCGGCGGGCGCTCGGCGATGGCGATCATCGCCAGCATCAGGGTGGCGAGCGGCGCGTCAGGCCCCGCCGCGAACCCGTCCCACCAGTAGTTGACGAGCAGGTTGCGGGGCTCGAGCGCCTCGACCTGATGCCACCACAGCTTGGGCAGGTAGAGCGCGTCGCCGGGCTCGAGCTCGACCACGACGGCGCGGTCCCGCGCGGCTTCGAAGCGCGGAAACCGCGGGTCGCCCGGCTCGGCGCCGGCCGCCAGGCCCACCGGCTGCCCCGCCATGGTGTGGTCGATGGGGCCGACGTACAGGTCGCCGATCGCATCCGGAGGATAGAGCGTGAAGCGGCGACGGCCGGCGACCACGCAGGCCAGGTTGTCGAAGGTGTCGTAGTGGCAGGCCACGCGGCTGGCGTTGCCGAGCCAGACGCGAGGTCGCGCCGTGGGCGGCAGAAAGCCAAGCCGATGGTCCTGGTCGAAGCCGGGTAGATAATCGTCGGTGGGAAGCGAACCCATATAGATGCTGGGAAGGCCCGGAACCGCCGCCGCCTGGTCGATCCGATCCAGCGTCTCGCCCAGGGTCAGGGACTCCCGCTCGAAATTGAAACCGTCCGGACCGTCGCCGTAGTCGTAGCGGCCGGCGATGGCCGGCGTCCCGACGAAGGCCTGTCCCTTTTGTCCGGCATCGAAGCCGGCGAGATAGTCCGCCAGGTCCCGCCAAGAACGGCCGGCGGCGCGAGTCGACGGCCAGTCCCGGCCCAGACCCCGTAGCACCGACGGTTGGCAGGCTTCGGCCATGTCCCGGCGAAACGTAGCGGCGTCCCAGTCGCCGGCGGCGTCGATCTCGACCACCCTCGCCTTCCGGGGACATTCCCAGCTCATGCCGCCAGTCGCTCGTTTCTCAGATTCGCCAGCACCGACACCTGCTTGAGCGACCCGGCCATGGCGTAGATCAGCTGCAGATATCCGCGCCGGAACAGGTCGAGCACGGCGGCGTCGTCCAGCTCGTTCAACGCGTCGAGACTGACGGTGTAGAGTCCGGCCAGGCTCAGGGACCGGCCGTCGTCGAAGGACAGGTCGATATCGATCGGTTCGATCAGCCGCAGGGCGACGAGCGACTGGATGAAGGCGTCGGTCTCGGGCAAGCCGAGATTCAATTGTCCGAGCACATGCTGGATGCGCCGCAACGCCTGGCTGGGCTGCCCGTCCCGCTCGAAGAGCGCCGCGCCCCGCCCGGCGGAGAACCGCGGATGGGCGGGATCGACCGCGATGCCGGCGGGCGCGAGGAAGTAGCCCTGCCGTTCCAGATCGAGCGGCAGGAAAGTCCGTCGCTCACCGCCGAGAAGGTTCTCGCCCGGTTCGAAGCCGAACATGGCGCCGGCGTAGAACTGCCCGGTTTCGGGGCTTTTTGTCAGGAAAATCGGGCATGTCGCCGCCGCCGCGACGAACTCGGTCACGACGATCTGAACGAAGTGCGCGCCTTCGACGGAGACCTCGCTTTGGCGCAGCCCAAGGTGGCGCTCGGTGTTCAGCAGTTCCAAATCCATGGGTCGTTTCCTCGTTGGACGCAGCGGGGTCGAGCCCGCGTGCGTGTGCGCCCTTGATCGATAACCGCGATCCGCGGACCCGTCCACCGGCCTCGGAAGCCGCATGTATTACACCGACAAATAGCCCTTGATACCGGTACCTGTTAGCGCTACCTTCGAGATAACAAGAATATATATCGCGTAGGGAGGTTGTAATGCGATCGTGCCGTAAGGACGACAGCTAGGCCCCTTTCATTCCGAAAATTGAGACGTAACGGCCAGGAACATGCGCCTGGCCGAGCGATAGCGCACGCGTTCATCCCAAAGGAAAAGGAGGGGAAACATGAGAAAAGCCCAGCTTACTAATCAGAGTAATGCGTTCGTCAGGCGACGCGCCTCGAAGGTCGCCCTGGCGGGCGCCTCCAGCGTCTTGGCCTTGGCGCTCTGCGGGGCGGCCGCCGCGGCCGAGCGTTCGAGCGAAGACGCCATCGCCACGGCCGCGGCGGTCGCCGCTCCGGCGGGCGAGCAGGCTCCGGCCCCGCAAGCGAACAACGAGCCCACCACCGTCGACGAGGTGATCGTCACCGGCCTGCGCGGCTCGCTTCAACGCAACCTCGACATCAAGCGCAGCTCGGCCGGCGTGGTCGACGCCATTTCCGCCGAGGACATCGGCAAGTTCCCGGATTCCAACGTCGCCGCGTCGCTGCAACGCCTGCCCGGCGTCTCCATCCAGCGGGCCGGGGCCCGCGGCGAGCCACAGGGCATCACGGTCCGCGGCTTCGGCGGCGACTTCAACGAAACCCTCTACGACGGCCGCCGGATTTCGACGGCCACCGGCGGCCGCTCGGTCGACTTCAGCACCGTGGGCGCCGACTTCGTGGGCGGTCTGTCCGTGCTCAAGACGCCCGACGTGACGCTGTCGAGCAGCTCGATCGGCGCGACCGTCAACGTCGCCTTCCCCAAGCCGTTCGACCATCCTGGCCGCCGCATGGCGGTGACCGCGTCGGGCTCACTGCAGGACGACGCCGGCAAGGTGGTCCCCACGGTCGGAGCGCTGTTCAGCGACACCTTCGCCGACAACAAGTTCGGGGTGCTGGCCGACGTGATGTACACGCGCCACGACACCCAGACCAACCGGGTCTATGTCAGCGGTTGGCCGGGCGGTCGCTATGCGCCTTGCCAACTGACGCCTACCTGCACCTCGACGGAACTGGCCAACAAGACCATCGTCGGCTGGTTCGAGCAGCAGGCCGGCGCGAGCCAGATCTACACCAAGGATGAGCGTCTCGACGGCCGCATCGCCCTGCAATGGGCGCCGACCGACGGCGTGACGGTCACCCTGGACGACAACTATTCGCGTCAGAAGATCCGGGCCGACAACTTCGGCTACGGCATCTGGTTCAACCAGGACGGCCTGCGGAACGTCAAGCTGGATCAGAACGGCACCACCGTCGACTTCACCCAGGCCGGGTCGCAAACCGACTTCGTGGCCGGCACCGATCGCTCGGTCCTAGAGACGAACCAGACCGGCCTGAACCTGAAGTGGGACGTGTCCCAGAACCTGAGCTTCGAAGGCGACGCCAGCTACGCCAAGAGCTGGCTGAACCCCGACGGCGAGATCACCAGCGACAACGCCGACGTGGGCTACGGCTTCGCCATCGGCCCGTCCCTGGGCATTCGGATCGACGGCGACAGCAAGGACACCCTGCCGGTCCTGCATGGCTACGGCCCCAACGGCGACGCCGCCCGCTGGGCCGACACTTCGGTCATGGGCTCGCACGTCGTGGTGCGTCAGGCCCAGCAGAACACCGACACCGTCAAGCAGGTGCGCGTGGCCGGGTCCTGGGAACAGGACGGCTTCAAGATCAAGGCCGGCGGCAGCTATCTGGAAGACCACTACAAGTTCCAGCAGAGCAACACCTTCGTCAACAACTACTGGCAAGCCTATCCGGGCTACGGCCCGCCGTCGGGCCCCAACGGCGGCGTCCTGGTGCCAGCGAACCTCTTCACCCAGCAGGTCAGCACCAATGGGTTCATCCCCGGCTTCTCCGGCGCCCTGCCGCCGACGCTGCTGAAGTACGACGCCCACGCGTACCAAGCGTTCCTGACCAGCCTCGGCAACCCGCAGACCCAGAACATCCCTGGGTTCAACTACGGCGGCGGCAATGTCGGGACCAACTTCACCGGCGCCTTCGACATGGCGCTCGACAACGGCAGCATCCGGGACATCACCGAGAAGACCTGGGCGCTGTTCCTGCGGGCTAACTTCGACGTCGATGTGGCCGGCATGCCGTTCCACTTCAACGCCGGGGTGCGCGAGGAGAACACCCATGTCACCTCGGCCGGCTTCGGCCAGGTGCCCACGGCGATCACCCGCAGCACGGGCGACCCCACCCTGCTGACGGTGACCCTCAGCTCGCCCCAGGCCGTGTCGACCAAGAGCAACTACTCGTACCTGCTCCCGAGCCTCGACATGAAGCTGGAGCTCACCGAGAGCATCCACCTGCGCTTCGACGCCTCGCGGACCCTCACCCGTCCGGGCCTCAACCTGCTTACCCCCGTGGCCAGCGTCGGCACCGGACAGCGGGTCGGCGCCCTGACGGCCAGCGGCGGCAGCCCCACGCTGAAGCCTTACCTGGCCGATAACTTCGACGCGGCGGTCGAGTGGTATTACCGGCCCAACTCGTATGCGTCGGTGAACTTCTTCATCAAGGACGTCAGCAACTTCATCGTCGGCGGCACCCAGCGGCAGACGATCAACGGCGTGATCGATCCCACGACCGGCCAGCCAGCCATCTTCAGCGTCACCCAGCAGGTGAACGGGCCGGACGCGACCGTTCGCGGGGTGGAACTGGCCTGGCAGCATGTGTTCGGCGACAGCGGCTTCGGCTTCAACGCCAACGCCACCCTGGTCGACACCAACAAACCCTATGATCGCACCGACATCTCGCAGAGCGGGTTCGCGATCACGGGCCTAGCCGACTCCGCCAACCTCGTGGCCTTCTACGACAAGAACGGTCTCGAGGCGCGGGTCGCGGTCAACTACCGCAAGGAGTATCTGCGCCAGTTCGGGCAGAACCAGAACACCGGCGCCTTCGGTTCGGAGCCGACGTTCGAAAACCCGAACCTGCAGATCGACTTCAGCACCAGCTACGCGCTGACCAAGCAGATCAACCTGTTCTTCGAGGCCCTGAATCTCACCAACGAGACCCAGAGCACCCACGGACGGTTCGACAACCAGTTGCTTGACGTATTCGCTTACGGCCGCCGCTACACGGCCGGGGCGCGCTTCCGCTTCTAGGTCCCTCCCCTCGACTGGGAAGATCAATTGTCCGATCTTCCCAGTCGATTTTTTTCGGGTTTCGAGACCATGGTGCGTCCCATTAAGAACATCGTCATCGTCGGCGGCGGGACCGCCGGATGGCTCACCGCCGGCATCATCGCCGCCAAGCACAAGGCGCGCGCCGCCACCGGCTTCACCGTCACCCTGATCGAGTCGCCGAACACGCCGATCATCGGCGTCGGTGAAGGCACCTGGCCGACCCTGCGCACGACGCTGGCGACGATCGGCGTTTCGGAAACCGACTTCTTCCGCGAATGCGACGCGGCCTTCAAACAGGGCGCCAAGTTCGCGCGCTGGACCACCGGCGCGGCGGACGACGCCTATTATCACCCGCTGATGCTGCCGCAGGGCTTTTCGCAGGTGAACCTCGCGGCCCACTGGCTGGCGGGCCAGAGCGACCAGAGCTTCTGCGATGCGGTCACGCCTCAAGGGCGCATCTGCGACGCCGGTCTCGCCCCTAAGACCATCACCGCCGGGCCGTACCAGGGCGCGGCCAACTACGCCTACCACCTGGACGCGGGCAAGTTCGCGCCGTTCCTGCAAAAGCACTGCTGCGACAAGCTCGGCGTGCGTCACGTCCTGGCCGATGTGCGCAGCGTCGCCATGACCGACGACGGCGATATCCGCGGTGTCGTCACCGAGCAGGCGGGCGAGGTCCAGGGCGACCTCTTCGTGGACTGCACCGGTTTCCGGTCCCTGCTGCTGGGCGAAGCGCTCAGCGTCCCGTTCCGCGACTGCGGCGACGTCCTCTTCTGCGACACGGCGCTGGCGATCCAGGTCCCCTACGAGAACGAAGACAGCCCGATCGCCAGCCACACGATCTCGACGGCCCAGTCGGCCGGATGGATCTGGGACATCGGCCTGCCCACCCGTCGCGGTACGGGGCACGTCTATTCGAGCCGGCACATTTCCGACGAAGACGCCGAGCGCGAGCTGCGGGCCTACATCGGTCCGGCGGGACGCGACCTGTCGGCGCGGAAGATCTCGATCCGCTCGGGCCACCGCGAGACGTTCTGGAAGCGCAACTGCGTGGCCGTGGGCCTGGCGGCGGGCTTCCTGGAGCCGCTGGAGGCCTCGGCGATCGTCCTGATCGAACTCTCGGCCAAGATGATCGCTCAGCAGATGCCGGCCTGCCGCGAAGTGATGGACGTCGTGGCCTCGCGCTTCAACGCCACCACCCACTATCGCTGGGGCCGGATCATCGACTTTCTCAAGCTGCACTACGTCCTCAGCAAGCGGTCAGACACCGCGTTCTGGCGCGACAATCGCGACCCCGCCACCGTGCCCGAGCGCCTGGCCGATCTGCTGCGGCTTTGGCGCCATCAACCGCCATGGCTGCATGACGAGTTTGATCGGGTCGAGGAGGTCTTCCCGACCGCCAGCTACCAATACGTGCTTTACGGCATGGGCTTTCGGACGGAGATCGAGCCGGAGGCCCTGGCCGACGAGCGGGTCATGGCCGAACGGGCGATGCGCGAGAACGCGGTCCAGACCGAGCGCCTGCGCGCCAGCCTCCCCCGCCACCGCGACCTGATCCGCAAGATCGTCGAGTACGGCCTGCAGCCGGTATGACGCTGGACGCACCGAGATCCGACGAACGGCTCGCAACCCTCCATTCCCGAAGAAACCTCCTCGGCCAATCCACAAGGTAGTGAATGATGCTTGGATCGAAACGGCGTCGGCTCGGCTTGCTCGCGACCGTCTCCGGCGCGCTTTGGCTCTGCGCGCCCGTCGCCCATGCGGCGGCCGCCGAGCCGCCCGCGCCGGCGGTCTCGACCGAGCGCGCGCAAGCTGACCGCCTGGCCGCCAAGCTCGTCGGGCAGATGACGCCGGACGAGAAGGTCGAGCAGCTGCTCAACACCGCCCCGGCCATCCCGAGGCTGAACATCCCCGCCTACAACTGGTGGACGGAGTCGCTGCACGGCGCGCTCGGCGCCCTGCCCACCACCAACTTCCCCGAACCGATCGGCCTGGCCGCGACCTTCGACCCCGCCTTGGTTCACAACGTCGCCGGCGCCATCGGATCGGAGGTTCGCGGCCTTCACACCCTGGCGCGCAGCACCGGTCGGATGGGCCGTATCGGCACGGGCCTCGACACCTGGTCGCCCAATATCAACATCTTCCGCGATCCGCGCTGGGGTCGTGGCCAGGAAACCTATGGCGAGGATCCGTTCCTGACCGCCCGCATGGGCGTGGCGTTCGTGCAGGGCGTCCAGGGCCCCAATCCGGACCTGCCGCAAGTCATCGCCACGCCCAAGCACTTCGCCGTGCACAGCGGCCCGGAGTCGACCCGCCACAGCGCCAATGTCTTCGTCTCGCGCCACGATCTGGAGGACACCTACCTGCCGGCGTTCCGCGCCGCGATCGTGGAGGGCAAGGCCGGGTCGGTGATGTGCGCCTACAACCGCATCGACGGTCAGCCGGCCTGCGCCAGCGACCTGCTGCTGAAGGACCATCTGCGCGACGCCTGGAGCTTCAAGGGTTACGTGGTTTCCGACTGCGACGCGGTCAAGGACATCAGCGACCACCACAAATACGCCCCGGATGCGGCCACCGCCGTCGCCGCCGCGATGCGGGCCGGCGTCGACAACGAATGCAACGGCGCGACGCTCACCGATACGGACGGCCTGGCCGACCGCTATCGCGAGGCCCTACGGCGCGGTCTGATAAGCATGGACGAGGTGGATCAGGCGCTGGTGCGGCTGTTCTCGGCCCGCCTGCGCGCCGGCGACCTGCCCGGGGTGCGCGAACCGGACAAGGCCGCGGCTCCGGCCGGCGTCATGACGCCAGACCACGCGGCCTTGGCGCTGGCCGCCGGCGAGAAGAGCCTCGTCCTGCTGAAGAACGACGGCGTCCTGCCGCTCAAGGCCGACACGCGGATCGCCGTGATCGGACCCCTCGGCGACGCCACCCGCGTGCTGCGCGGCAATTACTCCTCGGCCCTGTCGTCCCCACCCATCTCGGTACTGGAAGGCCTGCGGCAGGCCATGCCCTCGGCCCGCATCGTCCACGCGCCGTTCGGCCCCTCGTTCACCGATGGAGACCGGGTGCCCACTACAGCGCTGCGGTCGCCTGACGGGAAGCCGGGCCTGCTGGCCCGGTACTTCAATCCAGTCGAGCCCGCGCCCAAGCGCTTCGCGCCCGGGACCTTCGGCGACATTGTCGCCAAGATGCGGTTCGCCGACCAGCCGGTCGTGACGCGCCTGGAAGCGGACGTGGCCGCCCGGAGCCTGGATCTCGCCGCCGTCTCGGATCACCACAAGGTGGTGTGGACCGGTTTCCTGGTTCCGCCGGAAAGCGGGACCTACAGGCTGGGGCTGACCGGCTTCAACGGCGAACTCAAGCTGGACGGCAAGGCCTTCGCCGACCTGCGCAAGTCCGGCTGGGGCAGCCTGCCGACGATGAAGACGATCAAGCTGGAGAAGGGCCGGAAGTACCCGATCGAGATCACGTCCGAGGCCCACGCTCTATCCGGCGTCGATCTGGTCTGGAAACGCGTCTCCGAGGATCCCGCCGGCGACCTGAAGACCGCGGCCGCCCAGGCCGACGTCCTGGTCGCCGTCGTCGGCCTGACGTCCGACCTCGAGGCCGAGGAAGCGCCGGTCGACGTTCCAGGCTTCAAGGGCGGCGACAAGACCACGCTCGACATCCCGCCCGATCAGCAGGCCCTGCTGGAACAGGCCAAGGCCCTGGGCAAGCCGCTGGTCGTCGTGACCATGAACGGCAGCCCCCTCAACCTCTCCTGGGCCAAGGACAACGCCTCGGCGATCCTCGAGGCCTGGTACCCGGGCCAGTCCGGCGGGCTCGCGGTCGCCAATGTGCTTTCGGGCAAGACCAATCCGTCAGGCCGCCTGCCGCTGACCTTCTATCGTTCGGTCGACGACCTGCCGCCGTTCGGCGACTACGCCATGGCCGGGCGGACCTATCGCTACTTCGAAGGAACGCCCGTCTACCCCTTCGGCTACGGCCTCAGCTACACGCGGTTCAGCTACGAGCCTCTAAAGGTCGAGCCGGCCTCCGGCGGAGCCGGCAAGGGCCTGAAGGTGACGACCAGCGTGCGGAACATCGGGGCGAGGTCGGGCGACGAGGTCGCCCAGCTCTATCTCGACTTCCCCGACGCTCCGGGTGCGCCCCGCATCGCCCTCCGCGGCTTCCAGCGGCTCACGCTCAAGCCCGGCGAGACGCGCACCGTCACCTTCGCCCTGTCTCCCCGTGATCTCAGCACGGTGGACCTCGACGGCGAGCGCCGGGTGGCGGCGGGGCGCTACCGGGTCAGCGTCGGTCCGGGCCAGCCGACCGCCGATGCGCCCGGTCAATCGTCCGACTTCTCGGTCGACGCCGACGTCGCCCTGCCCCGCTAGCCGCGCATCTACGGGCGCAACAACAACAATAAGGGAGAACGACAAATGAGACCTCTAAGCCTGCTTCGCCTGACGGCCCTCGGCATGGCCGCGGCGCTCGCCTTGACCGCATCGGCCCACGCCCAGGACGACAAGATGCGGCCCGTGCCGATCCCGGCCCAGCCGAACGCCATCGAGCTCGGCACGGGTCCGCTGCCGGGCGCGACCGCCCCGGAGTCGTGGCACAGCCAGTACGGCAGCCTGTTCGCCCGCAACGTCACCGTCGCCACCCTGACCCCCTATCTTCCGGATCCGGCTAAGGCCACCGGCGCGGCCGTGATCGTCGCGCCCGGCGGCGGTTTCCGCACCCTGTCGATGGAGAACGAGGGCTCCAACGTCGCCCGCGCCCTCGCCGACAAGGGCGTCGCCGCCTTCGTCCTCAAGTATCGCCTCAACCAGACACCGGCGGACATGCCTGGGTTTGAGCGTTCGATGACCGAGATGTTCTCGTCCACGGCCGCCCGCCCCCCGCGTCCCGATCCGCAAGCCATGATGGCCGGTCTCGCGCCCCAGATCGCCGACTCCCGCGCCGCTTTCGCCCTGGTCCGCAAGCGCGCCGCCGAATGGCATGTCGATCCTGATCGCGTCGGCATGGTCGGCTTCTCGGCCGGCGCCATGCTCACCCTGGCCACCACCCTGGCCGGCGAGGACGCCAAGCCCGCCTTCATCGGCCTGATCTACGGCCCGCTGGCGTCGGTGAACGTCCCCGCCGACGCGCCGCCGATGTTCGTGGCCCTGGCCGCCGACGATCCGTTCTTCGCCAACGGCGGCTTTGGCCTGATCGAGAGCTGGAAGACCGCCAAGCGGCCGGTTGAATTCCACCTGTACGAACAGGGCGGCCACGGTTTCGGCATGTATCCGAAGACGACGACGAGCACGGGCTGGTTCGACGCCTATGTCCGCTGGCTGGGCATGCACGGCCTGTTGAAGCGGAAACCCTAAGCGGTCTCCGGCGACCTGCACGCCCGGCTCGAAGACTTGACGAAAGAGCCCCGCCCGGTCCTGCCGGGCGGGGCTTTTTAGGAGGTCGTCACCGCTCCAGAAGCGCCGCGTCGCCCCAGGTGACCGGCAGGCGCTGGTTGTCGCCACGGGGGCTGCGCGCGACCAGCTCGATCAGCTTCACGCCGGCCACGGGGACGGAGAGCGACTGAGCGGCCACGCCCCATTTCAGCGGCTTGCTGGTCGCCAAGAGCTTGCCGTCGCCATAGACGGCGAAGGTCACCTCGGCGGCCTTGTCACTGGCGCTGTCGTCGACGCCGACCAGGGTGGTGAAGCGCTCCGCCCCGTCGTTGCGCACCTCGAGCCGCGAATTGGCCAGGATGCCGATGCCCGCCGCGAATCGCTTGCCCGCGACCTGAAGCAACTGACCATAGGGCGCGCTGTCGGCGCGGGCGCCGCCCCAGCCGGCGTAGGACGGCCTGTCGCCGGCGCCGCCGGTCCCGCCCCAGCCCGCCGCGGTCCGGAAGATCGAGGGATCGGGGGTCGGATCCACGACGCCGTCGACCGCCGGGTTCACGCGCCCCGGCTGCTCCGAAAGATAGTAGCCGCCCTGCAGCGCGCGCGTGCCGTGGGCGCGGAAGATCAGCGTCTCGCGCGGCCTGACATGCAGCTTCGTCTGCTTGGTGAACGTCGTCCGCTGCTTGCTCCACAGATCGGTCAGCTCGATCGGGGCGGCTTCGCTGAACTTGAGATGGCCCGCGTTCAGGTCGACGTCGTAGTCGCCCGATCCCCGGTTGAAGATCGCCACCGCCTTGTCGCCGGACGCCAGGGTCTTGACCAGGATCTGCAGGTCGCTGGAGTCATGGGCCAGCGTCGCCTGATTGCCGGCGGGATCCTGGTCGATGGCGATGATGTCGGCGTTGCCGAAGACGTCGAGCAATGCTTGGGGCGTCTTGCGCAGGTCGGTCCCAATCATCAGCGGCGCGTTGAGCATCGCCCAGAGCGCGAAATGCGACCGGGCCTCGGTCAGATGATCCGCGTCGAAATCCCCGGCGCCGATGTGCAGCATGTCCGGGTCGTTCCAGGAGCCGGGATGCGCGTAGAGCGACCGGGTCACCGTGGTGTCGTAGTTGACCAGCAGCCTTCCCCAGGCCGGCGAGATGTCGTCGCTCGTGCGCGAGATGCCGCCATAGTCCTTGCCCCAGGCGCGGACGTTCGCCGCGCCCCAGACGCAAAGGGAAAGCAGATAGTCGCCGTCCGGATTCTCCCGCGCCAGGGCGACATTGATCTGCCGGAACATCGCCTGGATGGCGGGGATGTCAGTCCGCGTCACCTCGCTGGAATCGAGAATCGGGCCCAACGCCCGGAACTTGCCCGACCGCACCCGCTCGCTTTGCGGCCCGTAGTCGCGCAGACCGCAGCTGTCGACCTTGATGAAGTCGAAGCC
>JAGIBE010000283.1 GCA_017744495.1 Caulobacter sp.
GGTGCAACGCCCATGCCCCCTGCCCTGCTCCACCATGCATGATCCGTGCGCCCCCATGAGCTGGAACGCCTAAGTCCTGCCGCAGCTAGGATTTTGCACGGCGAACTCGACACCAAGCGTCACGGTGCGGAAGGGTCCGCGGAAGGTCCACTGTGACGAAAAGGGCGCGCCTGGCGAGGCCGGACGCGCCCGATTTCAGAGACCTGGAAGCCGGGTGTTAGGCCGAAGCGGCCCCGCCCTTCTTCTCGGCGTAGATCAGCAGCGGCTGGGCCCGGCCTTCGACGACCTCGGCGTTGACCACCACTTCCTCGACGCCCTCGTAGTTGGGCAGCTCGAACATGGTCTCCAGCAGGATGCCTTCCATGATCGAACGCAGGCCGCGCGCGCCGGTCTTGCGGGCGATGGCCTTCTTGGCGACGCCGTGCAGGGCGTCGTCGGTGAAGGTCAGGCCGATGTTCTCCATCTCGAACAGGCGCTGGTACTGCTTGACGAAGGCGTTCTTCGGCTCGGTCAGGATTTTCACCAGGGCGGCCTCGTCGAGATCCTCCAGGGTGGCGATCACCGGCAGACGGCCGATGAATTCGGGGATCAGGCCGAAGCGCTGCAGGTCGTCCGGCTCGACGCCGCGCAGGATCTCGCCCGTGCGACGCTCTTCCGGATCCGCCACCTTGGCGCCGAAGCCGATCGACTTGGCCTGGCCGCGCGCCGAGATGATGCGCTCCAAGCCGGCGAAGGCGCCGCCGCAGATGAACAGGATGTTGGTGGTGTCGACCTGCAGGAATTCCTGCTGCGGATGCTTGCGCCCGCCTTGCGGCGGCACCGAGGCGACGGTGCCTTCCATGATCTTCAGCAGGGCCTGCTGCACGCCTTCGCCCGACACGTCGCGGGTGATCGACGGGTTGTCGGACTTGCGGCTGATCTTGTCGATTTCGTCGATGTAAACAATGCCGCGCTGGGCGCGCTCGACGTTGTAGTCGGCGGCTTGCAGCAGCTTCAGCACGATGTTCTCGACGTCTTCACCCACGTAACCGGCTTCGGTCAGCGTCGTGGCGTCGGCCATCGTGAACGGCACGTCGATGATTCGAGCCAGGGTCTGGGCCAGCAGGGTCTTACCCGTACCGGTCGGACCGACCAGCAGGATGTTCGACTTGGCCAGCTCGACGTCGTTGTTCTTCGAGGCGTGGTTCAGGCGCTTGTAGTGGTTGTGCACCGCGACCGCGAGCACCTTCTTGGCGTGGTTCTGCCCGATCACGTAATCGTCCAGGACCTCGCAGATCTCGCGCGGCGTGGGCACGCCGTCCTTGGACTTCACGAAGGCGATCTTGTGCTCTTCGCGGATGATATCCATGCAAAGCTCGACGCATTCATCGCAGATGAACACCGTCGGGCCCGCGATGAGCTTGCGCACCTCGTGTTGGCTCTTTCCGCAGAAAGAACAATACAGGGTGCTCTTGGTGTCGCCGCTCGCGGCTTTCGTCATGGTCGCTTCTCACGCTAGGGCGGTCCAGGCCGAAGCCGAAACCACCGACTCCTTAGCGCCTAACCCGCCACTGAAGTAGCAGGATATCCGCCGGGAGTTGTCTAATCCTTGACATTCCCCGATCCGGAGGCACGGCACAAGCCTTGGAGCCGGTTTTCGGCCCCCAAGTTCGTGGATGGTGCGTTCGGTTTCATGGAATTCTTCTCTAAGATGGCGTTCCAGACCCTCAACGCAAGCCGGTCGCCGTTCGCTCCGCGCGACACTTTGGCGCGAGCGCCCAAAATCCGCGAAGAGCTTAGCGGTAGGAGCGGAATCGTGATGCAAGACGGGCTCGATTACGGGGCGCGTGAGCGCGGAGACGAATGGCGAAACGTTCACTGCTGGCGCGTTCCTCCCTCATGGCGAGGGGCCTGTCGGCCTCGACGCCGATGACCGGGGATCTGCACGAGGGCCCGCCCCTGGTCGCCTTCGACTTCGACGGCACCCTGACGGTTCGCGACAGCTTCACGGCCTTCCTGAAGTGGCGGGTCAGCCCCGCGCGGCATTTCATGGGCATGGTGCGGCTGTTCCCGGCCGCCCTGAGCTACGTGTTCGATCGCAACCGGGGCAAGATCAAGGCCGCCGCCGTCCGGGAGTTCCTGCGCGGCGTGCCCCTGGAGCAGCTGGAAAAGGAGGCGCGCGCTTTCGCCCAGTCCGAGGCCCCCAAGCTCTTCCGGCCCGACGCCCTGGCCGTCTGGCGGCGCTGGCGGGCCAAGGGCGCCAAGCTGGTGATCGTCACCGCCTCGCCCGACGTGGTGGTCGCGCCGTTCGCGCGCGGCCTGGGCGCGGACTTCCTGATCGGCTCCAAGCTGATGATCGACGCCAACGACAAGGTGCTGGGTCCGCTGCTGGGCGCCAACTGCCGGGGCCCGGAGAAGGTGGTCCGCCTGAAGGAGATGTTCGGCGACGATTTGTCGCTGGCCGCCGCCTACGGCGACACCTCCGGCGACCGCGAGATGCTGGCGATCGCGCATGAGAAGGGCTACCGCATCTTCCGAGGCAAGCCGGGCTGATTAGCCGGCTGGGATCGTCAGCAGCGGTCCGTGAGGCGATCCCTCCTCGTCATTCAGGAACAGCAGCAGCTGGGTCAGCAGAAAGATGCGGCGCGAACGGTCGTCGGCGCCGTCGATCCAGAACCATCGTCCCCGATAGCGCACCGATGCATAGGCGTCGCCCGGCGCCCTCGCGCCGCTGCGCACCCGGATCAGGGCGTCGGCGGGTCCGGCCCCACCGCTGGTCTCCACGCCCAGGCTGAGTTCGCTCAGGATCTCGAAGATCGAGCGCGTGGCCAGGGCCAGCTCGTGGGGACCGCCGCCCTTGGCGAAGACCACCAGGGTTTCGCCGCCGTCGAACTTCAAGCCGAGCACGTCCTTCAGCAGCGCCAAGTCCGCTCGGTCCGCGTCCGTGAGGTCCGGCCCGACCAGGGCGCTGCCGGCATAGGCCTTGTCACGCTCTTTCAGCCGCACCGAGACCGCCCCGCTCTTCTGCAGCCGGCGGAAGGCGGCCGCGACCGCCTCGAACCGGGGATCGACCTTCTGCTCGAACAGGGCGGCATGGCTGGTGTTGGCCACGCCGTTGATCGACCGGACGCCGACGCGCAGCAGGTCGTCCGACGCCCACCCGGCCTCCATCATCGCCAGCATCGAGGCCGGCGGCAGCGGCGACAGCATGCTGTGGGCGAAGCGCCCGCCGGTGATCGGGGTGTAGGTGACGGTCGGGGTCTCGCGCAGCAGCACCTCGCCGCCCACCGAGTCGCCGTCGGAATCCGAGGCGGGGTTCACCGTCGCCCCCGCATGGGCCGAGGCTTCGCGCGTGTACTGGCTGATCACCGAGGTGACGTTCAGGAACAACGGCGCGTCGCCGTAACGCATGGCCACGATGTTGGAGAGCAACTGCTGCTTCTCGCTGTCGCGCAGCTTGTCCACATAATCGACGCGATCCACGCCGACTTGACGCACGCCAAGGCTGGTGCAGCCGCCCAGCGCCAGGGAAACGGCCAGGATCGAGACGGCGAACTTGCCCAGCGACATTGCGGACTCCGAGACTGTCGAAGGCGATCGAACGCCTACGCTCAGAAACAAAAGTCCGGTGGAGCTAGGGCCGTTGCACGCCGCCGGCTCCAGGGGGCCAAATGAAAAAGCCGCCGACCGAGGGCCGACGGCTTTTCCGAGACTTTCAGGATCAGAAGGCGAATTAGGCCTTCTCTTCCGAGGCGTCGCGGCTTTCGTTGATGTGGTCGATCAGGCCCCAGGCCTTGGCTTCCTCGGCGCTCATGAAGTTGTCGCGGTCCAGGTCGCGCTCGACCTCGTCATAGGTGCGGCCGCAGTGCTTGACGTAGATCTCGTTCAGCCGGCGCTTGGTCTTCGCGATGTCCTCGGCGTGACGCATGATGTCCGAGGCCTGGCCGCGGAAGCCGCCCGACGGCTGGTGCACCATGATGCGGGCGTTCGGCAGGGCGATGCGCTGACCGGGCGCGCCGGCGCAGAGCAGCAGGCTGCCCATCGAGGCGGCCATGCCCATGCACACCGTCGACACCGGGCTCTTGATGTATTGCATGGTGTCGTAGATCGCGAGACCCGCGGTCACCACGCCGCCCGGCGAGTTGATGTACATGGCGATTTCCTTCTTGGGGTTCTCGGACTCCAGGAAGAGCAGCTGGGCGCAGATCAGGCTGGCCATCCCGTCTTCGACGGGGCCGGTCAGGAAGATGATCCGCTCTTTCAACAGACGGGAGAAGATGTCGAACGCCCGCTCGCCGCGGCTGGTCTGTTCGACCACCATCGGCACGAGGTTCATCGCCGTCGCCATCGGATCATACATAGGGATCGCCCTTTTCATTGTGGTCTGGGCGGCGCGAACGCGAATCAGCCCCCGCGCGCCGTCGTCAAACGCATATCGCGTGGCCCTTAACAGGTTGCAAGGCGCGGAGCCCAAGCTCGGGGCAAAGAAAAAGGCGCGGTCCTCGCGGACCGCGCCCTCTTCGTGTCGGATGACGGAGGCCTTAGCCGCCGTAGCCTTCCGGCAGGTCGTCTTCTTCCAGGAGCTCTTCCTTGGAGACTTCCTTGTCCTCGATCTTGGCCTTGCCGAAGATCAGGTCGACGACCTTGTCTTCATAGATCGGGGCGCGCAGAGCGGCCTGCAGGTCGGCGCGCTGGCGGTACATGTCGAAGACCTGCTGGGCTTGCGGGCCGTACTGGCGGGCTTCGCGCATCATGGCGTCGGCCAGTTCCTGCTCGGTGACGGCCACATCGTTCTTGCGGCCGATTTCGGCGAGGACCAGGCCCAGGCGCACGCGGCGCTCGGCGATCTTCTTGTACTCGTCCTTCAGCTGGTCTTCAGTCTTGCCCTCGTCCTCGGGCGGCAGACCGCCTTGCGACTTGTCGGCCTGGACCTGTTGCCAGATGCCGGCGAACTCGGCGTCGACCATGCGCGGCGGCAGGGCGAAGTCGTGCTTGCTGTCCAAGATGTCCAGCAGGGCGCGCTTCAGCTTGAAGCGCGAGCTGTTGGCGTAGCGGCCTTCCAGGTTCGACTTCAGCAGATCCTTCAGGGCCTGCAGGTCCGACAAGCCCAGGCGCTTGGCCAGCTCGTCATCGGGCTCGGCGTCGACCGGGGCGCGCACTTCCTTGACGGTGGTGGCGAACTCGGCGTCCTTGCCGGCCAGGTTGGCGGCTTGGTAGTCGGCCGGGAAGGTCACCTTCACGACGACTTCATCGCCCGGCTTGGCGCCGACCAGCTGGTCTTCGAAGCCCGGGATGAACTGGCCCGAACCCAGGGTCAGCTCGGCGTCGTTGGCCGTGCCGCCGTCGAAGGCCACGCCGTCGATCGTGCCGACGAAGTCGATCAGCAGCTGGTCGCCGTCCTTGGCCTTCAGGCTCTTGCCCGTGCGCGGCGCGTAGGTGCGGGCCTGCTTGGCCAGGTCGGCCAGGGCCTCGTCGACCTCGGCGTCCGAGACCTTGTAGACCGGCTTGGTCAGCTCGATCGACGCGGGGTCGATCGGCTCGAATTCCGGCATCACCTCGACGGCCAGTTCGAAAGCCAGGTCCTCGCCGCCGGCGAGCACCTTGTCCATGTCGGACGACGGCTTCAGGTCCGGCTGGCCGGCGGGGCGCAGCTTGTTGTCTTCCAGGATTTTCTGAGTGCCTTCGTTCAGCGTCGCCTCGATGACCTCGCCCATCAGGGCCTTGCCGTACAGGCGGCGAACGTGGGCGGTCGGCACCTTGCCGGGACGGAAGCCCTTGACGTTCATCTGGGGCGCGACTTCGGCGATACGGGCCTCGAGACGCGTGGCGAGTTCACTCGCGGGCACCGTCACGCCATAAACGCGGCTGAGGCCTTCGCCCGACTTTTCAACGATCTGCATCGACATTCTTAGCTTCTCGGCTCTTCGGGCGCCCGGCCCGTCGTCCGCCCCAGGGGTCAAAACATCAAAGCCGCCCACGTCACCGGGGCGGCGAAAGAGCGCCCTTATGTCACGCGTTTGGCGACCATCCAAGGGCATTGGCGCCCTCATGGGACGAAAGTCCCGCTGAAGACGTGCGCTCCGCCGGGCTGTCGCCCGGCGGAGTGGTGCGGATGAGAGGACTCGAACCTCCACGCCTCTCGGCGCCAGAACCTAAATCTGGTGCGTCTACCAGTTTCGCCACATCCGCACGATGCGCCGGAGCGGGTTAGACATGCCCGACGGGATTGGCAAGTCGCCAGGCGATCGGGCTCTCGGCTCGTCCTTTCGGCGCCCGCCCGGAGCGGCCTCAAAAAGACGTCGAATTTCTTCCGATCTCGGGAACAAAAAATCGGGCGGCCGGTTATGCAGATGTCCGCGGCTGTTCAGAACGCCCCGGATTTACGCCGGCCCGGGCCATGCCCCCCCGACTGACGCCCGGGCCGGTGTTTCCCCTCGATAACTTAAGACACGACGCGCGGAACGATCTGGCCGCGGACGGGTTTGCGTCTGAGTCCAGTCAGAGAGCGCGTCATGGAAACCATCGAAGTCATCGAAGACGACAAGGGCTGGACCGTGAGGCACGGCTCCCGGGTGCTGTTCATCGACACGGTCGAAGAGCGCACCTTCCAGACCGCGCTGGCCATCAGCCACACCCTGTTCGACGAGGGCGTCCGCACCCAGGTCGTCCTGGTCCGGCGCGACCACTAGGGGCGCGCCCGCGCCTTCCACAGTTTTCCCAGCACAGCGGTCGACAGGTCCGGCAGGTCCTCGGCGATCAGGCCCGGGCCGTGCGCCGCGCCCGCTTCCGCGTGGATCCAGGCGCCCGCGCAGGCCGCCTCGAAGCTTTCCATGCCCTGGGCGATCAGGCCCGCGACGAAGCCGGCCAGCACGTCTCCGGCGCCGGCGGTCGCCAGCCAAGGCGCGCCGTTCAGGCTGACCGCCGCCCGGCCGTCCGGCGCGGCGACCACGGTGTCCGGCCCCTTCAGCAGGACCACCGCCCCAGCCCGCCGCGCGGCCTCCCGCGCCGCCGCGATGCGTTCAGGCGACGCCGCCAGCAGTCCCGGAAAGACCCGCTCGAACTCGCCGGGATGCGGCGTCAGCACGTCGTCGCGGTCCAGAGCCGAGAACAGAGCGGCGGGCTCTTCGGCGAAGCTGGTCAGGGCGTCGGCGTCGACGACCAACGCCGCGCCGTTGCGGGCCAGGGCGAAGACGTGCCGCATGGTGGTCTCGCCCACCCCGGCCGCGGGCCCGATCACCACGGCGTCGGCCTTGGCGGCGCGGGCCTGCAGGTCGTGCTCGCCTTCGAACGGCGCCAGCATGATCGCTTCCAGATGGGCGGCGTTGACGGCCAGGGCGTTGGGCGGCGACAGCACCGTCACCACGCCGGCCCCGATGCGCAAGCCCCCACGCGCCGCCAGCCGGGCCGCGCCGGTGTTCCAGGCCTCGCCGCTGACCGCCATCATCCGGCCCCGGGCATGCTTATGAGCGTCCACCGCCGGCCACGGGAAGCGCTCGGCCCAGAGGTCCGGGTCGTTCTCGAACAAGCGCCCCTGCCCTGTCTCCTCCAGGCCGATATCGGCCACCACCACCTCGCCGCAGGCTGCTCGCCCCGGGGCCAGGACATGGGCCGGCTTCCGGCGATGGAAGGTGACCGTCAGCTCGGCCTTGAGAGCCCGCTCGCCCAGCGGGAGCCCAGTGTCGCCCAAAATCCCGCTGGGTACATCGACCGCGACGATCAGCGCGGCGCCGGGCATGACCCGCGCCAGGCGGTCGGCCTCGCCCTCGAGCGGACGCGACAGGCCTGCCCCAAACAGGCAGTCGATATAGAGCGTAGCCGACCCCGGCTCGGACACGACCGGCCCCACCTCGCCCTTCCAGCGTGAGGCGGCCCACTGGGCGGCGGGGCTAGCCGGCGGCGCCAGCGCCTCGACCCGCACCGGCCAGCCCCGACGCTTCAGGTGCCGGGCGATCACATAGCCATCGCCGCCGTTGTCGCCTGGACCACACCAGACCACCGTCGGACAGCGGGCGTAGCGCTCGCGCACCATCTCGGCCACGGCCCGGCCGGCGCGCTCCATCAGCACGGTGGTCGGAGTCCCCGCCTCGGCGGCCGCGCGGTCCGCCGCGGTCATCTCGGCGACGGTCATGATCTCGCGCGGCATGGCGGCTCCTCGGGCTTAGAGAACCTGGGTCGAGGCCTCGCGCCCCTTTTCGACCAGGATCAACCCGCCGTCGACCACCTCGAACACCGTGACCGACACGTGGTCGGGCCGGAACGCCGCCACGGCCTCGCCGTCGGTCGCCACCGACACGGCCGCGTTCAGGGCCACGAAATGGCTGAACACCGCCGCGCCCGGGTGCGAGGCCACGGCCTCAGCGACCTGGCGAGTCCAGGCGACGTAGTCGAGGTCGCCCCCGATCTCGCTCCATCGGCCCTGGAAGGCTTGGCGCAACCAGCCGGGCCGCCCCTCGGCGTCCAGGTCGGCCGGGGTCGGGATTTCGCCGACGCGAGAATCGATCTCCACCGTCACGCCCAGGGCGTCGGCCAGCGGCTGGGCCGTCTCGCGGCAGCGGCGCAGCGGCGAACTGACCACGCGCGACGGTCGCTCCGCCTCGGGCAGGGCCAGGAGGATTTCCGCCACCGCCCTGGCCTGCTCGACGCCCGCCGCGTCCAGCCCCGGATCCTGGTCGGCGTCGCCCCAGGTCGAGGCCGGGCGCCCGTGACGGATCATTTGAACGCGGCTCATGGCCCCTTCCCCTCGTCGCAATATCTTCCCGGCCGCGCCTCGCGACGTCGGGTCTTGTTCCAGGATTTCCCGGTCGCCCCGGCCGCGCTTCACATCGAGACGCGCGAGCGCGCAAGAACCAACCCTAGCCCCACCAGACGCCCCTCGCGGATTTCGCCACAATCTTCAGCAGCTTTCGACTCGACGACGCATTTTTGGCCATTCCGCCGAAAGGCCCGCGACGTCGCCCTACCTCGCCTCAGGCGCCTTCGGACCCGATCTTCGCCCCAGAAATGGCCGTTTCGACGATCCTCGCTCGGCAATCGGCGCATCCGAGACAGTTTGGCCGCCCAAACGCGCACTGATGAACTTTCAGGCTTTGTCTGCACAAATCATAACCAATGAGCCGAACTCAACCGAACTGAACCCATAAAGCGCGTCAGCACGCTTGTGAGCCGGCGGGCCGCCGTGCTCCGTGCCGCTCAGTCAGCGGCGCCCGCGCCGTTTGGGCGTGAAAGAAGTCTGATGAAAAAGATCGAAGCCGTCATCAAGCCGTTCAAGCTGGATGAGGTCAAAGAGGCGCTTCAGGACATGGGCGTGCAGGGCATGACCGTGCTGGAAGCCAAGGGCTACGGCCGCCAGAAGGGCCACACCGAGCTCTATCGCGGCGCCGAGTACGTCGTCGACTTCCTCCCCAAGATCAAGGTCGAAGTCGTGGTCGAAGACAGCCAGTTGGACGCCGCGCTCGAAGCCATCACCAACGCCGCCCGCACGGGCCGCATCGGCGACGGCAAGATTTTCGTGTCGGAGATCACGGAAGTCGTCCGCATCCGCACCGGAGAAACCGGCCCGTCCGCCGTCTAGGCCCGGACCGACACCGCTTAACGCTCAAAGGGGATAACGATGAGCACCGCCAAGCAAATCCTGGACCTGATCAAGGAAAAGGACGTCAAGTACGTCGACGTCCGCTTCACCGACGTGCGCGGCAAGCTGCAGCACGTGACCTTCGACATCGACCTGGTCGATGACGACTTCCTCAACGACGGCACCATGTTCGACGGTTCGTCGATCGCCGGCTGGAAGGCCATCAATGAGTCGGACATGAAGCTGCGTCCGGACCTCAACACCGCGATCATCGACCCGTTCTACCAGCAGACCACCCTGGCGCTGTTCTGCGACGTGGTGAACCCCGACACGGGCACCCCCTACAACCGCGACCCGCGCTCGATCGCCAAGAACGCCCTGGCCTACGTCAAGTCGTCGGGCATCGGCGACACCGTGTTCTTCGGCCCGGAAGCCGAGTTCTTCATCTTCGACGACGTGCGCTGGAGCACCGCGTCGAGCAACACCTCCTACTCGTTCGACTCCGTCGAACTGCCGGGCAACTCGGCCAAGGAATATCCGGAAGGCAACATGGGCCACCGCCCGGGTCCGAAGGGCGGCTACTTCCCGGTCAACCCGGTCGACAGCGCCCAGGACCTGCGCGGCGAAATGCTGGCCGTCATGGGCGAGCTGGGCATGAAGCCGGAAAAGCACCACCACGAGGTGGCGCCCGCCCAGCACGAGCTCGGCCTGAAGTTCGACACCATGGTCACCATGGCCGACCGGATGCAGCTGTATAAGTACGTGATCCACAACGTGGCCCACGCCTACGGCAAGACCGCCACCTTCATGGCCAAGCCGATGTTCGGCGACAACGGCTCGGGCATGCACGTGCACCAGTCGATCTGGCAGGACGGCAAGCCGCTGTTCGCCGGCGACAAGTACGCCGGCCTGTCGGACATGTGCCTGTGGTACATCGGCGGCATCATCAAGCACGCCAAGGCGATCAACGCGTTCTCGAACTCGACGACGAACTCGTACAAGCGTCTGGTGCCGGGCTACGAAGCCCCGGTGAAGCTGGCCTACAGCTCGCGCAACCGCTCGGCCTCGATCCGCATCCCCCACGTCGACAGCCCGAAGGCCAAGCGCATCGAGGCCCGCTTCCCGGACCCGATGGGCAACCCGTACCTGACCTTCGTGGCCCTGCTGATGGCGGGCCTCGACGGCATCAACAACAAGATCGATCCGGGCGCGGCCGCCGACAAGAATCTCTACGACCTGCCGCCCCGCGAGCAGAAGAAGATCCCGGAAGTCTGCGGCTCGCTGCGCGAAGCCCTGGAGAACCTGGACAAGGACCGCGCCTTCCTGAAGGCCGGCGGCGTCATGGACGACGATTTCATCGACAGCTACATCGAGCTGAAGATGGAAGAGGTGATGCGCCTGACGCTGCACCCGCACCCGGTCGAATTCGACATGTACTACAAGTGCTAGGCCTTACGGCTTAGGACGAAGGACGAGGCCCGCGGAGCGATCCGCGGGCCTTTTCTTTAAACGGGAATGATGGAGGCGAAGGGCCCGGTCACTTTAGTCCTCGCGCAGCTCCAGCGCCGTATAAGGCGACTGCCCGCGCTCGATGCGGACGAGATCCAGCACCCCGATGATCTGCCGCGAGCGCCAGGTGCTCATGAGGTACATCAGCGGCCCCAGGGTCGCCCCGGCGACCAAGGTGACGACGCTGTCCAAGTGAGCGCGGACATAGGTCATCACACCGTCGCCGTTCAGTTCCGCCAGCAGCGCCAGGATCGACAGCGGAACGGTCAGATAGCCGAGGATCACGGCTCTTAGCATCTGCTCCTGCCGGCGGGCGTTGAGATTGGCCAGGGCCGAAAGGGCGTCGAACGTGGCGTCGTCCACGCCCTGCAGAAGGGCGAAGGTCCGGATCGTCGATGGGTTGCGGCGGAATCCGCTGAGGAAATCCACACCGACATAGCCCCAGGCCCCGGGCGTGACGAAGCTGGACGGGATCAACGACCAGACTGGAAAGAGGCGATGCAGGTCACGCCATAGTGTCCAAAGGCCGGTGGGTCCGCTCGCCCCCGACTGCCGCTCCGAATCCGCCATTCAAACTCCCCGCGTGCGTCGCCAGCATGGCTTTCGCACCCAATGGCGGCAAGCGGTTCGTCAGCCTAGCCCCACCCCGCCCATCGGGACCGTCTCGAACCGGTGGCCGAAACCCGCGATGATCGGGCGGGCCTTGGCGATGGCGGCCTGGACGGAGGGCAACTTCAGCGAGGCGGCGTGGCTGTCCTTGTCGGTCCAGACCTCGGTGATCCACAGGGCGTCGGCGTCCGCCGCGTCCTTGGCGACGATGTAGCTCAGGCAGCCGGGCATGCCCTCGGTGCTCTCCGACAGGATCGCGACCAGTTCGTCCCGCTTGCCGGGCGCGGCCTTCATCTGCCCGATCAGCCCGTACATCGCCTTGGTCTCCTGGGCTTGGGTGATCGAAGGGCCGGTAAGCGCCGCCAGGGCGAGGCCGCCGGCCAGCAGATCGCGTCGTCCGATGTCGTCTAGTGCGGGCGTCATGGTTCCTCCCCCTCGCCATTGTCGGTGAGCCCATTCTCAGCAAGAAGGGACCGGATCACGTCAGCATCCGTCGATCCCAGCGCCGCGCCAAGCCCCAGCAGGTGCAGGGCGTTGAAGCACGGCGGCCGCCCGGCGGGCCGGACGATCCGCACGCGACCGCGCCAGGCGGCGGCGCGGACGAGGTCCAGCGGCGCGATGATCGCCCCGCGTCCCGCCGCGCAGCTCTCCATCGCCTCCTCGATCTCGCCGGCGTGGTCCATCCGCCGCAAGCTGTCGGGCTGAGCGGCGAACACGGTCTCGAACCAGTGGCCGAAGACGAACTCGTATTCGTCATAGGTGGCGAAGGCGGTTCGCGACAGGGCTTCCAGGTCTTCAGGAACCGCCATGCCGAGCGACGCGGCCAACACCAGTTCCTCGCGGGCGATCGGCGCGGATTGCACCGGCGCGGCGGTGACCGGCCGGTAGGTGACGCCCAGGTCGACGGCCCCACCCGCCACGGCCGCCAGCACTGCCTCATGCGATCCGAACGTAAGCTCGATCGGTCGGTCCGCCGGCAGGCCCGCATAGAGCCGAGGCGCCAGGCGGTAACGTCCGAAGGCCGAGACCACGGCCAGGCGCAGAGGTCGCAGCGCCGGGTCCGCCCTACTCAGCCGCTCGCGGGTGCGCTCCACCTCGTCCAGGGCCCGACCGACGCTCTCGAACAGGGCCTGGCCGGCGGGGTTCAAGCGCAGATGCCGCCCCACCCGCTCGAACAGGGGCCGCCCCATCTCGCGCTCGAAGGCCTTCAGGTCGTGATGGACGGCCGGCGGCGACTTGCCCAGGCGCGGGCTGGCGGCCGCGATCCCGCCCGCGGCAGCCACCGCGTGGAACACCGCCGCCCGGCGAAGATCGACATGTCGCATCATTTCGTTTTCCGGAACGAAAGCTCGATTCGTTCGAAATATCGCCAACCCGCGTTCGCCGCTAGGCCTGAGCTTCCAGCAAGGGAGCCGACGATGACCCGACGCACGATCCTGGCGCTCGCCCTCGCCGCCGCGACGGCCTCGGCGACGACCGTTCACGCCGAACAGCAGGCGGCCTTCCTGTTCACCTACGACATCGATCGCGGACAACAGGCCGCCTTCGAGGCCGGCTATGCCGCGCACCTGGCGTGGCACGCCGCCCACGGCGACGCCCTACCCTGGTACGGCTGGTACGTGACCAGCGGCCCGCGCACCGGCCTGTTCGTCGACGGGACCTTCGGGGTTCCATTCGCGGCCATGGATGCTCGCCCCGATCCGGCCGGCGACGGCGCCGACATGGCCGCCCGGGTGCTGCCCTACGCCAAGGCCCGCAGCTATTCGGCTCACGCCCTATGGCCCAAGCCCAGCACGGCCCGCAGCTTGGAAGACCGCCGCCCCACGCCAGAGCTCGACGCCTACAGCCTCAAGATCCCTCCAAGCGATGTCGCGGCCTTCGAGACCGCCCTACTGGCCTCGACGCGGGCCGGCAAGGGCCGCCTCGGCTGGACCTGGTACCGCCTGGTCGGCGGCGGCGAGGTCGGGACCTATCTGGTGCTGGTCCCTCGACAAAACTGGGCCGACCTGGCCGGGCGTCCCGCCGACCTGGCCGGCCTGATCGCCGCCGCGTACGGCCCCAGCCCGGACGCCGCGCGGGCGGCCGCCCTGGTGAAGAGCGTCGAGGTCGAGACCTGGTCGTACAAGCCCAGGCTCAGCCGCCTGCCCTAGGAGGCCTTGCACTCGCCCTGCGACGCGACGCTGACGCCCTTGGCGGCCGCGTTGCAGGCGCTGGCGTAGGTCTTGCCGTCGCAGCCGCAGACCGGGGCGTAGATCATCGTGCACATCTGCGGACGCTTGCGGCAGACGCCCGAGGCGTCGGCCACCGTCTTGCATTGCCCCGCCTGCATCTGGCAGCTCAGCCCCTCGGCGCATTGGAAGCCCGCGAAGCCGCCGCACATGCCGCCCTCGGCCACCGGCGTGCGGGCGCTGGTCGGCGGCGCAGGCTGGGCCGGAGTCGAGCCCGGGCTGGAACAGGCCAGCAGGCTCAGCGAGGCCGCCAGGATCATCAGGGGTCGCCAGGTCATCGCGCGCTCCGGTGGGATTGAAACCGTCTGGGGAACGCGCCACCCTGCCACGCGTCGGTCCGGGCGGGCAAATCCGCCCGTCCCGCGACCTATCCCCCTCTTTTCTTCGCGCCCGGCGCGGCCCATACGGGGCGCTCCGGCCGAATCGACGCATGTTCCCGTAATGTCCTCCAAAGACGTTCCCGCCACCTTCTCGCTGTTCGACGACGACGCCCTGGCGCCGCCGCCCGCCCCGCTGTTCCCGGCGCGCGAACCGCATCCCGAGCCCGCCCCGCGTCCGGCCGCTCCGCCGCCCCCCTCTTCGACGCCATCGGCCAAGTCCGCAGCGCCGTCCGCCCCGCCCTCGTCGGGCGGCTACGACGCCAGCGCCATCGAGGTGCTGGAAGGCCTGGAACCCGTGCGCATGCGTCCGGGCATGTACATCGGCGGCACCGACGAGCGGGCCCTGCACCACCTGTTCGCCGAGGTGCTGGACAACTCGATGGACGAAGCCGTGGCCGGCTTCGCCAAGACCATCGAGGTCAAGCTCGACGCCGAAGGCTTCCTGTCGGTCCGCGACGACGGCCGCGGCATGCCCGTGGACCCGCACCCCAAGCATCCGGGCAAGTCGGCCCTGGAAGTGATCATGACCGTCCTGCACGCGGGCGGTAAGTTCAGCGGCAAGGCCTACGAGACCTCGGGCGGTCTACACGGCGTCGGCGCCAGCGTCGTCAACGCCCTGTCGGAACTGGTCGAGGTCACCGTCTGGCGCGACGGCTTCGAGCACCGCCAGAGCTTCGCCCGCGGCAAGCCGCTGGGCCCGGTCGAGAAGATCCAGCCCAGCAAGAAGCGCGGCACCCAGGTGCGCTTCAAGCCCGACGACCAGATCTTCGGCGAAGGC
>JAGIBE010000284.1:0-19686 GCA_017744495.1 Caulobacter sp.
CCAGCAGGCGGTCTCGCCGGCCCTCTGTGATCCAGCCCAGGCCGGACCGCCGCGCGCCGCCAGCAGGCTCAGGATCAGCAGGGAGGCGACGCGACGCATGGGCCGATCCTGCCAAGGTTTGGCCAAGGCCGAAAGGTCAGGCCTCGCCCCGACCCCCGCCCGAGCGCTGGAACAGCTGCAGGGTGCGCAGCATGGCCAGGCGAGCGCTGTCCTCGTGGCGCCCGTTGGGCGCGACGAAGGCGTGGCCGGCGTCGTAGAGCCAGACCGGCAGGTCCGGATGGCCGGCGATGACCTTGTCGACATCGCTCATCGGAATCATCGGATCGGAGCGGCCGAAATGCAGGATGGTCGGGACCTTGGGCCGCTCGTCCGCATAGCCGGCGATGTCACCGCCGTAGAAGCACGAGACCGCCGACAGGCCGCTGCAGCGGGCCGAGGCCAGCCAGGCCGTGGTGCCGCCGAAGCAGAAGCCCATGGCGAAGACCTTCTCGCCGTCCTTCGACAGCGCGTCGATCGCCGCTTGAACGCGGGGCAGAGCCGCCGCGCCCCAGCCGCTGGCCCGGCCCAGGGCCATGCGGGCGTCCAGGTTCGGCGGGTCGAGGTCGGCGGCCGGGAAGGGCGCGTCGGCGTCGCCCAGCAGGCTGGGCGCGATCACCTCGTAGCCTTGGTCGGCCAGGCCGTCGGACAGCTCGCGGATGTGTGGGGTGACGCCCCAGATGGCGTGCAGGATCACCAGCCCGCCCCGCCGCGCCTCGCCCGGCGGGGCGTGATACGCGGCGACGGGCGAACCGTCGGCCGCCGTCAGGGTGAGGCGCTCGCCCATGGTCAGGCCGCGCCGTGGGCCTGGAACAGCTCGAGCGACCGCGCTCGAGCCAGCTTGGCGTCGTCGAGATCGGAGTCCGGACGGCCGTCGTTGTTGAAGCCGTGGCCGCTGTTTTCGTAGATGAACACGGGCGTGTCAGGGTGAGCGGCCGTGACCTTGGCCTTCACCTCGTCGGCCGGGATGTGGGCGTCCTTGCGGCCCAGGTGGACGATCACCGGGGCATTGAGCGGCAGCTCGGCGTTGGCGGCGATCATGCTGCCGTAATAGGCCGCGCCGGCCGCCAGACCCTTCAGCTTGGCCGCCGCCAGCCAGACCAGCGAACCGCCCAGGCAGTAGCCGACGGCGAACACCGGACCGCGCGTGGCCAAGTCGTCGATGCAGGCTTGGATGTCCGACAGCATCTTTTCCAGCCCGATCGACTGGACGTGGCCGATCCCGACCGGGAAAGCCGCCGGCTCGTGCTCGGCTACGTAGCCGGGCGCGGCGCGATCGAAGATCGAGGGGGCCAGCACCTCGAATCCGAGGGCCGACCAGCGCTCGACGTCGGCCAGCACGTACTGGTCCAGGCCGAAGATCTCCTGGATCACCACGATCCCGCCCTTGCGCTCGCCCTGGGCCTCGGCGTGGGCGGCGGTGAAGGTGAAGCCGTCGAGGGCGGAGGTCAGGGTGGTGGTGTCGGTCATGGCGGGCTTTTCCTTTGCGCTCGTCGCGCATGTGGACGAGCCCGCCCCGACCGGTCAAGCAGGACCGGGCCTCAGCCCTTGGGCTTGAGCGCGCAGGCCAGGCCGGCCCGCGCGGCGTCCGCGCAGGGGAAGGTCTGCAGTTGGGCCGCGGACTTCGGCTGGGGCGAGTCGATGATGTAGCCCGAACCTTCCGCGCATCGCACTTCGTAGCGCGAGATCGCCGGCTGGCCGCCGCCGCCGAGGAACGAGCCGTCCTGGGGCTTGCAAGAAACGCCGGCTTTCTTGGTCAGCCCGCCCAGGCCGCTGACGGGATCGGCGTTGGCGACGAGTCGGCAGGTCGGCACCTTCTTGTTGACCTTGGCCGAGGACATCAGGGCCAGGCAGTCGAAGGCGGAAATCTGGTCACCGGCCTTGGTGACCACCCAGCCCAGATTGTCCTTGCAGGCCACTTCATAGACCACCGTGTGGACACCGTTGCGACGAGTGTCGTTGGCGATCGCGCCGTCGGTCAGGTCGCAGCTGACGCCCGCCTCGGCCGCGGCGGCCAGGGCTTGGCGCTGCTCGATGGGGCTGCCCGAGGCCAGCGTGTTGTAGGTGGAGTTGGCCGACTGCACGACGCCGCTCTGGTTCATCGGCAACGGGCGCGGCGGCGGCGGCCGGGACGGCGTTGACTGAGCCAGGGCCAGGCCGGGCGCCAGCAACAGGACCGCGGAAAGCACGAGCGACTTCAACATTAGACGCCTCCAGATGAGTTCGAAACCGATCCGGGGCGGGTCGAGCAGACACCTCGCAGGGCGTTTTCGAGCCAAGCTTTCCCCCGGTTGAGAGGAAGCTTGGCCCTTTTCGGAATTATTTCAAGAGACAATCAGACGTTGAACCGGAAGTGCATCACGTCGCCGTCCTTGACGACGTAATCCTTGCCCTCGGCGCGCATCTTGCCGGCTTCCTTGGCGCCGCTTTCGCCGCCCAGCTTGACGAAGTCGTCATAGGCGATGGTCTCGGCGCGGATGTAACCCTTCTCGAAGTCGGTGTGGATCACGCCGGCCGCCTGCGGTCCGGTGTCGCCCACGTGGATGGTCCAGGCGCGGGCCTCCTTAGGACCGACCGTGAAGTAGGTCTGCAGGCCCAGCAGGTTGTAGGCCTCGCGGATCAGGCGGTTCAGGCCCGGCTCGGCCAGGCCCAGGGTTTCCAGGAACTCGGTGCGTTCCTCGGCGTCCAGCAGGGCGATCTCGCTCTCGATCTGGGCCGAGATGACCACGGCCTTGGCGTTGTCCTTTGCGGCGCGTTCGGCCACCAGGTCGGAGAACTTGTTGCCCTTGTCGGCGCTGGCTTCGTCGACGTTGCAGACATAGAGAGCCGGCAGCGAGGTCAGCAGCTGCAGCATGTGCCAGGCCCTCTCGTCCTCCTTGTCCACGGTCGCGGCGCGGGCCGGGCGGCCTTCGCGCAGCTGGGCCAGGGCCAGGTTGATCAGGCGCAGGGTGTTGGCGGCTTCCTTGTCGCCGCCCGACTTGGCCTTCTTCTCGATGTTGGGCAGGCGCTTTTCCAGACTCTCCAGGTCGGCCAGCATCAGCTCCATCTCGATGATCTCGAGATCGGCGATCGGGTCGATGCGGCCTTCCACGTGAGTGATGTCGCCGTCCTCGAAGCAGCGGGCCACGAAGGCCACGGCGTCGCAGTCGCGGATATTGGCCAGGAACTGGTTGCCCAGGCCTTCGCCCTTCGAAGCGCCGCGCACCAGGCCGGCGATGTCGACGAAGGTGATCCGGGCCGGGATGATCTCCTTGGAGCCGGCGATCTTGGCCAGGGCGTCCAGGCGCGGCTCGGGCACGGCCACGTCGCCGGTATTGGGCTCGATCGTGCAGAAGGGATAGTTCGCGGCCTGGGCGGCGGCGGTCTGCGTCAGGGCGTTGAACAGGGTGGACTTGCCGACATTGGGCAGGCCGACGATGGCGACTTTAAGGGCCATGGAACTCTCGGTGGATTTCGTTGGCGCGCGCTTAGCATGGATCGACGGGGAAGTCGTCCCCGCCCGTCCGTCGGGCGCCCGACCGACGCCCCGCCCCGCCCCTGCCTAGTCTCCAACTTGGATCGAGGGCGCGCCGAGGGGGCGGCCCGGCGCACCCGAGGGACGGCGAATTTTGGCGCTGACGACCTACACCTTTGTGGCCTTCACCGCCGACGGCCGGTCGCCGTTCCTCGACGTGCGTATGCTCGAGGCCGGCGAGAGCCCCGAGGCCCACGCGCGCAAGGTGCTCGACGAGCATCTCAGCTGCGCGCGGATCGAGGTCTGGGACGGCGTCGTCCGCCTGTTCGAGATCTGTCGCGACCCCGCCGGCGAGGACGCGCCGGCCTGAGGCCCTACTTCTTGGCGTCGACCACGTGGGTGGTGGGACGGTCGTCGCCGGCCGAGACCTCGTCGTGCCAGCGGCCGCGCTCGTCCTCGTAGGAGATGCCGGCGTCGTTGTCGTCGGCGATGCGCTGCTCGCCGGCCGCGCGCTGGGCGGCGTGCAGGGCCTCGGCGTGGGTCCGGAAGGTCTCGGAGAACACATCGCCCACCTTGTAGGCCCAGCCGCCGTCGTGCTCGACGATGATGTAGGTGACTTCGGTCATGGGCATAGCTCCGTTTGTAAGACTCGAGGACGAGAAACTGCGCCTCGATGGCCACGGTTCCAAGGGCAGTCTTGAACGGACGGGCTGTGATCCTTCTCCTGCGCCCAAACGCTCGTCATCCCGGGCCTTGTGCCCGGGACCTCTGGTTCAGCTTGCAAGTGAAGCGCCATGGCGCGCCGGCGCCACACATCCGCACGAGCGGCGGACAGAGGGGTTCCGGGCACAAGGCCCGGAATGATGGATTAATTGGGAAGCGCGGGTGGAGGCCCCCTACGCCACCTTCACCCGCGCCGCGCTTTCCGGCAGGTCCGTCCCGAACGCCCGCTGGAAGAACTCGGCGACCGTCGGGCGCTCCAGCTCGTCGCACTTGTTCAGGAAGGTCAGGCGGAAGGCCAGGCCGATGTCCTTGTCGAAGATCTCGGCGTTCTGGGCCCAGGTGATCACCGTGCGCGGGCTCATGACGGTCGAGATGTCGCCGTTCATGAAGGCGTTGCGGGTCATGTCGGCCACGCGGACCATGGCGGCGATCGTGCGCTTGCCGTCCGGGGTGTCGTAGGCCGGGTTCTTGGCCAGGACGATGCCGGCCTCGACGTCATGGTCGAGGTAGTTGAGCGTGGTGACGATCGACCAGCGGTCCATCTGGCCTTGGTTGATCTGCTGGGTGCCGTGATAGAGGCCCGTGGTGTCGCCCAGACCGATCGTGTTGGTCGTCGAGAACAGGCGGAAATACGGGTTGGCGCGGATGACGCGGTTCTGGTCCAGCAGGGTCAGCTTGCCGCCGGCTTCCAGCACGCGCTGGATGACGAACATCACGTCCGGACGGCCGGCGTCGTATTCGTCGAACACCAGGGCGATTGGACGCTGCAGGGCCCACGGGAGGATGCCTTCGCGGAATTCGGTGACCTGCTTGCCGTCCTTCAGGACGATGGCGTCCTTGCCGACCAGGTCGATCCGCGACACGTGGCTGTCCAGGTTCACCCGTACCAGCGGCCAGTTCAGCCGGGCGGCGATCTGCTCGATGTGCGTGGACTTGCCGGTGCCGTGATAGCCCTGGACCATCACGCGGCGGTCGTTGGCGAAGCCGGCGCAGATGGCCTTGGTCGTCTGCAAGTCGAACTTGTAGGCCGTGTCGATGTCCGGGACGTGGCTGTCCTTGTGGCTGAAGGCCGGGACCTTCATGTCGCTGTCGACGCCGAACGCGTCGCGGAGCGTCACCCACTTGTCGGGGGCCAGGGTGATCAGGGGATCGGCGGCGTGGCTGTCGGTCAGGTCGGGCATGATGTTTCCGGCTTACCGCTTTGACGTGGGGGGAGGGAAGGGCGAAGGCCGGTCCTGCATGGAAAAAACACGATTCCAGACGCACGACGCCCCGGACGGCGGGGCCGTCCGGGGCGCTCGATGAGGCCTTCGCGAGGGAAGGACTAGTTGTTGGCGATGATCACCGAGGCGATCAGGCCGGTGGCCACGGCGGCCAGTACATATTGGTCGTTCACGCGCTGCCAGCGATAGCCGCGGGGCGGGGCGCGCAGGCCGTGGCGGCGCCAGTCGCTGACATAGTAGCCGTTGCCGCGATAGCGGGCGTCCAGGCGCTGGCCGCGTTCCCAGCGACGGTAGTCGCGGCGGTCGTGGGCGCGGTCGCGGCGGTCATGGCCGTAGTCGCGACGATCGTGGTCGTAGCGGTTGTCGCGATGGTCGTAACGGCTGTCGTAGCGATGGTCGTCATAGCGTTGGCCCGCGGCCATGGCCGTTCCCGACAGGGCGGTCCCGGCCATCAGGGTCGCGGCCAGGGTGGTGATGATCAGACGCTTCATAATGAGGTCCTTTCCTGTTGCGTGGCAGTCCGACACTGCCGAACCTCTTCGATAGTCCGACACTAGCGAGAGTGGTTTGGACCAGGGATGAACGGCGCCAGTCAGGAATGGTTCATCATGTTTCGAAGGCGAAACATTTCTGGGATCAGCTTAGAATACTGACGGCGCTGAATCGAGTTTTGTGCGTTCACTTGCACATGATGCGCTTTCCGAACTTTCAACCTCGCCGTGATTTGCCGCGACTGCTGACCGCCGCGCGAAACGAGCTGGGCGCGGTGGCGGCGCTGCTGGTGCTGGCCGGCGGGGCCCTGGCGTTCCTGAACCTGTCCGAGGAGGTGGCCGAGGGCGACACGGCGGCGTTCGACCTGGCCGTGCTCAAGGCCCTGCGGCTGCCGGGCGACCCCAATACGCTGATCGGGCCCAAGTGGCTGCACGTGGCCGCCGCCGACGTCACGGCCTTGGGCTCGATCACCGTGCTGACCCTGATCGTCAGCCTGGTCCTGGCTCTGATGCTCAGCCTGCGGCGCTGGAGCGAGGCGCTGGTGGTGTTCGTGGGCGCGGCCGGCGGGGTGGCGATCAGCCAGGGACTCAAGCAGCTGTTCGGGCGCGAGCGGCCGGACCTGGTCTATCGCGCGGTCGAGGCGGCCAATCCCAGCTTCCCGTCCGGCCACGCCATGCTCTCGGCCGTGGTGTTCCTGACCCTGGGCGCCTTGGCGGCCCGGTTCGCGCCCCGCAAGCGGGTCAAGGCCCTGGCGCTGGGCGCGGCGGTGCTGCTGAGCCTGCTGGTCGGGGCGTCGCGGATCTATCTGGGCGTCCACTGGACCAGCGACGTCCTGGCCGGCTGGAGCCTGGGCGCGGCATGGGCCATGGCCTGCTGGGTGGCGGCCTGGTGGTGGGAGCGTCGGTTCAGGCCGCGCCCTACTTCGCCAGCCCCGACTTCTGCAGGGTCTTGTAGGCCTTGATCACCCGCTGGAGCTTGTGCTCGGCGCTGCGGTCGCCGCCGTTCATGTCGGGGTGGCAGCGCTTGAGCAGGTCCTTGTACTTGGCGCGGATCGCCGCGCCGTCGGCGCCGGCCTCAAGGTCGAGGTCGGCCAGGGCCTGGCGCTCCAGCTTGCCCAGCTGGCGGCCGGCGGCGGCCGATTCGGCCTTGCGCTGCTGGGCGCGAAACAGGCCGAACGGGTCGTTCAGGTGGCGGGCGTCGCGGGCGGCGGCGGCGGCGGCCTCGCGCGAGCGCGAGTCGGCCTTCATCGACCAGGTCGGCCGGCCGCCGGTCATCTTCTCCTGCTCCTGCTGGGCGCGGATTTGGCCCTCGCTCATGCCGGCGTAGAAGTTCCAGTTCTTGTTGTACTCGGCCGCATGGCGCTGGCAGAAATTATAGTAGGCCCCCGGCAGGTCGCGCGACTTGGGCGCCTTGGCCGTGGCGGCGGCGCGGCACTCGGGATGCTCGCAGCGGACTTCGCCCGGTTTCAGCGCGTAGACGTCGTTCTCCCGCGCCGCTTCCTCCGGCGATTTCGGGGGGCGGACACGGATGTCGAAAAACTTGGGGCGATATTCGAAGTCGGCGCTCATGGCGCTTAGAGTAAGCCGCAGCTATTTGCGTTCAAGGATTGACAAGCAAGGAAGCCGCCATGGGCGCCGTCGCAGACACCATCGCCGCCAAACTGAACCACGCTTTTTCGCCGACCAGGCTGGAGGTCGTCGACGACAGCCACCGCCACCAGGGCCACGCCGGACACCGCGAGGGCGGGGAGAGCCACTTCAACCTGCTGATCGAGGCCGAGGCCTTTGCGGGCAAGGCCCGAGTGCAGCGCCAGCGGCTGATTTTCCAGGCCCTGGCCGAGGAGATGGCGGGGCCGGTGCACGCCCTGTCGATCGTCGCCAAGGCGCCGGGTGAAGCTTGACCCTTTCGCGTGAAATCGGGCTTGCCAGGGCGGCCCGCGACTGATTGCCTCTGCGCCCGGCGCGATACCGCAACGAAGCGCCGGCGACAGAGGCCGGCATGAGCGCGACAGAGACCACCACCCCGATCCCCATCTTCCTGGACGAGGACAGCGAGGCCGCCCTGGCCGCCGCCCTGCCGGCCCTGCTGTCGCGGTCGTACGCCCGCTATTCGAACTTCACGGTGGCCGCCGCGGTGATCGACGCCGACGGCCGGGCCCACCTGGGGGTCAATGTCGAGAACGCCGCCTATCCGTCGGGCACCTGCGCCGAGCAGACGGCGATCGGGGCGATGGTCACGGCCGGCGGGCGCAAGATCGCCAAGGTGCTGATCGCCGCCGGCTCCGACGCCGTGGTCCAGCCCTGCGGCGCCTGCCGCCAGCGCATCGCCGAGTTCGCGATCGACACCTGCGAGATCGTCTCGGTCCAGGCCGGCAAGGCCACGCGCCGCACGCCGTTCTGGAGCCTGCTGCCCGACTCGTTCGGCCCCCAGGACCTGGATTAGGGGACCTGGACTGACAAAAAAGGGGCGGCCCGAAGGCCGCCCCTTGATCGTGCGTCATGTCGCGAGGGTTCAGAGCCCGCCCGTACCGCAACCGGTCTTCAGGTAGGTCTCCAAGGTGTTCAGGACCTTGACCATCAGCTCGGGCGTGTCGCCGGCGCTGTGGGACAGGCCGGGGATCTTGACGAAGGTGACGTCCTTGCCCGCCGCCTTCAGCGCTCCGTAGTACTTTTCCGAGTGGCTGATATCGACCGTGTGGTCGTAGTCGCCGTGGTAAAGCAGGATCGGGATCGAGGCCTCGGACGCATGGCGCAGCGGGTCCAGGCCGTCGATGGTCGGCTCTTGGAATTCCTTGCCCCAGCGGCTGTTGGTCAGGATGCCGGTCTTGATGATCGCCAGGTCGGAGACGCCGGCGCCGGCCATGCTGCACTTGTAGATCCCGTTCGGACGGACGGCCGCGGCCATGGCCGAATAGCCGCCGAAGGAGAAGCCGTGCATGGCGATGCGGCCGGGCGCGGCGATCTTCTGGTCGATCAGCCACTTGGCGCCGTCGTCCATGTCGTCCTGCATCTTCTGGCCCCACTCGTTGTCGCCCGCGCGCCAGAGCTTTTGGCCCCAGCCTTCCGAACCGCGGAATTGGGGCTGCAGCACGGCGTAGCCGCGGGCGGCGAAATAGGTGGTCCAGCCGCTGGAATCCCAGCTCAGGTTGTCGCGCGACCACGGACCGCCGTGCGGCAGGACGATGGTCGGATAGGGGCCTTCGCCGAACACCGCCTTGGGCGGGGTCGTCAGGAAGGCGGGG
The DNA here is from genome assembly GCA_017744495.1 of Caulobacter sp. GTDB lineage: Bacteria > Pseudomonadota > Alphaproteobacteria > Caulobacterales > Caulobacteraceae > Caulobacter. The sequence goes on from JAGIBE010000284.1 coordinate 9,170, forward strand.
ATCTGCAGGCCGTCCCGCGCGGCGTACTCCACCACGCGCGTGTCGCCCAGGGCGGCGCTGTCGATCCACGGCCGGCTGCGCGCCAGCAGCTGCAGCTTGCCGTCGATCATCAAGTAATATTCGGTCGGGGTGTTGGGACCCGAGCGGACCACGACGAACCTGGTCCGGTCGTCCGACCAGTCGGCCAGGCGGACGCTGGCCCCGTCGGCGTTGGAGACCCGGGCCTTTTCGCCCGAGGCGATGTCGGTCCATTCCATGCTGACGGTCTTGTACTGGAGCGCCTGACGGGCGGTCGTTTCGGCCGCCTTCATGGCCGGATCGAACCAGTAGGTGCTGTGGCCCGGATCGCCGTAGCGCACGCCTAGAATTTGACCGAAGTCACCGGCCACGTTCGACGATTCGATGACGTCCTCGGCCTCGAACAGCTTGTGGGCGAAGACCTCTTCCAGCACCTTCTTCTGGCTGATGTCGTATTCGTAGATCGCCTGCTTGTCCCGGCCCTTGGTGCTGGCGATATAGGCGATGTTCGGATCGGGGGAGAAGCCGATCACGGTGACGGGCTCCCGGTCCTTGGCGTACGAGCGGAAGTGCTCCTCCCACTTCTGGGTCTTGGCGTCGCGGATCCACTGCGAGATGAAGATCTTGCCGTTGTCGAACTCGGCCGACTGGCGGGCCCGGAATTCGCCGGTCTGATCCACCTGGTAGTCGCCGAACTTGTCGGACTCGGGCAGCACCTTCTGTTTTTCGCCGGTGTAGACGTTCACCTTGTAATAGCCGTTGCGGCTGATGTCGCCGCCGCTGCGGCTGAGGTCACCGCTGCCCCGATAGTTGAGCTGGACCAGGGCGAACTTCGGCTCCTTGTGCAGGGCGCTGACCAAACGGGCCGAGACGTTGTCCTGCTGGTCCGTGCTGCCGCTGGCCGACATCACATGGCCGCCGTCCAGGTCCATGATCAGCGACCGGCCGATGTAGCGCTTCTCGCCATTGGCCTCGAGCGGCTGGCTCATCGAGACGATGATGCGGTCATGCTTGAGGAACTGCACGCCGGTGAAGGTGGTGCGGGGCGGCGGGGCGATGGCCTTGGGGCCGGCCTTGACGTTGTCCAGGTCCCAAACGGTGATCAGGGTCTTTTCGCCGTCGGGCGAAGCCACGCCCGCCAGATGCTTGCCGTCGGGCGCGATCTGGATGCCGCCCATGGCGGGACGACGCGCCCATTCCTCGGCCGTAGGAGCTTTGGGGGCGGCCGTCGCGGCGATCGGCGCGCACGCCAGGAGCAGCGCGGCCGCGCCAAACTTCAGTATAGTCTTCATTTCCGAGCGGTTCCCCCAACTCACAATCACGCCGTACACGGCCCCGTCATATTACGATGGGTGTCCGCCCCTCCCGTCAACGACGTCTCTCGTCGGTAAGCACGAATTTTGTCGGCTTTCTGCGGAAGTCGAAAAAACCTCGTCATGGCCAGAGGAGAACGAAGTTGCGATTACGTTGGGACCGTCGGGAAAAAAGGCGTCGTAAGCGCAGGTGTTTTCCTTAAGGCGGCATTGTGGCCGCGCCGGCCCGCTCGGCTCTTTCGTGGGCGCCGGTGGTTGTGCCGCGTCGCCCGCCACGCCTGCGAGTAATCTTGCAACGATGTTGCTTATCGCACGGCGTTATTCGAACTTTTCCGACTCCGTGCCGCCCTATACGGGTGTTTTTTAGCGACTCCACACCACCTGTGGGTGAGTAGAACTGCGGCGAGACGCACGGTATGCGGCTGTGGGAGGGGCGTTTGCGCCAAAGTCGTGCATGTTTTGTGGTCAAACTGTGACTTGCTTGTAACGCTTCGGCAGGGATTTCCCTTAATTTCAGTCGGCCGATTGTGCCGCCGCAATGAGATGATAGCGTCGCCAATTCGACAAGCGGGACTGGGGTGTCCTGCCTCGAAGTACGAGGGGAATAGAAAAATATGCTTTATCGTAAGCTCCTGCTGGGCACGTCGATGATCGTCGGCCTGGCCGGCGTCACCGTCGCGACCGCGAGCTCGGCCCGCGAACTGGACGCGCCGCCGCCGGCGGCCGCCGTCGCGCCGCTGCAAACGGCCGACTCCGGCGCCTCGGCCGACGAAGTCGAAGCGCTGGTGGTCACCGGTTCGCGCATCCGCCGCACCGACTTCAACAGCCCTGACCCAGTTCAGGTGATCAGCTCTGAGCAGGCTCAGGTGCGCGGCATCGCCGACATGTCCGAGCTGCTGCAGACCGCCACGACCGCCAGCGGTTCGTTCCAGATCAATAACCAGCTGACCGGCTACGTCACGGACGGCGGCCCCGGCGGCAACAGCGTCTCGCTGCGCGGCCTGGGCGCTCAGCGCACCCTGATCCTGCTGAACGGCCGTCGCGCCGGTCCGGCCGGCATCGGCGGCACCGTCGGCCCGTTTGACCTGAACGTCATCCCGCAGTCGCTGGTCGACCACGTTGAAATCCTGAAGAGCGGCGCGTCGTCGGTCTACGGTTCGGACGCCGTCGCCGGGGTCATCAACATCATCACCAAGACCAACATCGACGGTCTTGAAGTGAACTTCTACGGCACCCAGCCGCAACACTCGGGCGGCGAAGTCTACCGCTTCAACGCCACCGCCGGCAAAACCTTCAGCCGCGGCTACGTCAACGGCGGCTTCGACTACTATCAACAAAAGGCCCTGCTCAATAAGCAGCGCTCGTACACCGCCTGCGCTCAGGACTACCTGTTCGACGCGGCGACCGGTGAGCGCGTCGACTACAAGGGTCTCGACGGCAAGCTCAAGTGCGTCAACCTGAACAACGGCTACGTTTCGGCCGGCGGCATGAACCTGGTTCCGACCGTCGCGGGCGTCACCTATCCGACCTCGGCCCAAGGCAATAACTCGCCTTTCGCCGGTTATGCGCGTTTCGCCCGCAGCGGTTTCCCGCTGACCTATCCCTACCAGCCCAGCGAAAGCACGCTGTACGACAACTCGACGTCGATCAGCCCGGTCAAGCGCTACACCGCGACCCTGTCGGCCGGCTTCGACATCACGCCGAAGGTGCAAGCCTACACCGAACTGATGTTCAACCGTCGTGAGTCGTCGCAGACGGGCGCGGGCCAGATCTTCCAGAGCTTCGCCCAGCGCAACATCGTCAACGGCGCGCCCAACAACCTGCCGGCCAGCAACCCGAACAACCCGTTCGGCGTGTCGGCGACGACGGTCACCGCCTACAAGTCGGGCGGCGAGCAAAACGTCGACTACTACCGCGGCGTCCTGGGCCTGAAGGGCTCGTTCGACGTGTTGGGCGGCTGGGACTGGGACATCTACGGCCAGTACTCGAAGTCGGACGGCACCTATAACCTCGGCCCGCGCATCTACCTCGATCGCCTGCTGGCCCTGAACAGCCCGAACGTGGCCTGCACCAACAACCCGCTGGGCGGCAACGTCTCCAACTTCAACTGTTCGGCCCTGCCGAACGGCATCCCGTGGGCCAGCGCCCGCGTCCTGAGCGGCCAGTTCACGGACGCCGAGCGTAACTTCCTGTTCTTCCAGGAAGAGGGCAAGACGACCTACACCCACAAGTACATCGAAGGCTTCACCTCGGGCGATCTGTTCTCCCTGCCGGCCGGCAAGGTGGGCGCCGCCTTCGGCTTCCAGGTCCGCAAGGAAGAGCTCAACGACCAGCCCGGTCCGCAGGCCCTCCTGCGCAACGTGGCCCTGTACTCGACCGCCGGCGTGACCAAGGGTTCGGACAGCGTCAAGGAAGCCTACGGCGAACTGAACGTCCCGGTGCTGAAGGGCCTGCCGCTGGTCGAGTCGCTGAACGTGGACCTGTCGGGCCGTATCTCGGACTACAAGTCGTACGGCACCAGCAAGACCTACAAGGTCGGCGTGGACTGGCAGCTGGTCCCCAGCGTCCGCCTCCGGGCCAGCCAAGGCACCTCGTTCCGCGCTCCGTCGCTGTACGAGCAATACCTGGGCAACCAGACCAGCTACCTGTCGCAGTCGTCGATCGACCCCTGCTACAACTACGGTGCGCTGCAAACCAACGCCACGATCATCAAGAACTGCGCCTCGCAGGGCATTCCTGATAACTATCTGGCGACCGGCGGCAGCTCGGCGATCATCTACGCCAACGGCGGCCGTGACATTCTGGAAGCCGAAACCTCGAAGGCCCGTATGGTGGGCGTGGTCTGGACGCCGAGCTTCGCCGACTTCCGGCTGTCGCTCGACTACTTCGACTACGACGTGAAGAACGAAATCCGCCAGTTCGGCTCGGCCAACATCCTCGAGCAGTGCTACAAGGACGACAAGTTCCCGACCAGCGCGTACTGCACCCTGTTCCAGCGTGACCCGGTCACGCACTTCATCAGCTACGTGAACAACAGCTATGTGAACGTCGCCGCTGAAAAGAACACGGGCCTGGACCTGACCACCGACTACGGCCTCGACACCTCGCTCGGCCGGTTCAGCCTGAACACCCAGTTCACCTGGCAGTTCAAGGACAAGACCACCCTGCTGGGCGAAAGCGAGCCGGAGGACTACAACGGCAGCACGCAAGAGCCTGATTTCACCGGTCAGGTCGAAAGCGCCTTCGAGCGTGGTGACTGGACCTATAGCTGGCTGGTCAACCTGATCGGCAAGGCTTCGGACACCGAACTGCAAGGCGCCGACGTCTTCGGCAGCACCAAGTACGGCAAGCCGGTGTACTACAAGCAGTACACCGAGTTCTCGACGTACCACACGCTGTCGGTCCGTTATAAGAAGGACGACTGGTCGGCCACGGCCGGCGTGATCAACGTGTTCGGTGAAGAGCCCCCGGCTCAATCGACGGGTCAGTTCCGCCGCGGCGTCGCCGCGCTGAACGAGTTCGACCTGATCGGCCGTCGCCTGTTCATCAATCTGAGCAAGCGTTGGTAGGCCTCTGGCCCACTGATCCGAACTAAGGGAGGGGCGGCGAAGGTGACTTCGCCGCCCTTTTCTTGTCCGCGTCGCCGATGATCGGCGCACGAAAAAGCCGCGGGGCGCCTGGCGTCCCGCGCCTTTCGTTATCGGCTTTGAAGATGGTGGAGCGTCAGGCCTGCGCGTCAGGCGGCTTGGGCGGCCAGGCCTTCCAGCACCTTGCGCAGGTCGGCCTCGCGGAACGGCTTCTGCAGCACGGTCGCGCCCTTGTGGCCTTCTGACAGGCCGGCCTCGCCGTAGCCGCTGGCGAAGGCGAACGGCACTCCGCGCGCCTTCAGGGCGTCGGCGACCGGGAAGATCGGGCGTCCCCCCAAATTGACGTCCAGCAGGGCCGCGTCGATGTCGGCGCTGCCGGCCAGGCGCAAGGCCTCCTCCAGCTCGGCGGCGGGACCGACGACGACGCAACCGAGGTCGCTGAGCATGTCTTCCACCAGCATGGAGACCAGCGCCTCGTCTTCGACCACCAGGACCTTAAGGGCGGCGAGGGTCTTCATTGTTCAGGGCTCCAGGGCACGGATCGGCAACCTCATGGTGCATACAAGTCCAAGGCTATCATAGGCTAGGCTGACTTGGGCGGACAGTTCCCCCGCCAGTCCCTTTTCGAGAAGACGCGCGCCGAAGCCGTGGCGCGTCGGCGTCACGACGGGCGGGCCGCCTCGCTCGGTCCAGGTCAGGCGCAGGCTGGGTCCTTCGTCGGCTTCATCCGTCTCCAACGTCCAGACCACCCGCACCGTCCCCTCGGGAGCCGACAGGGCCCCGTATTTCAGCGCGTTGGTGGCCAGTTCGTGCACGGCCATGCCTAAGGCCACCGTGGCCTTGGGGCTCAGCTGCAGGTCGCGGACATAGTCGAAGTCGATGCGGTCGCGGGCCGCGAAGGCCTCCAGCTCGAAATCGAAGATCTCGCGCAGGCTGGCGCCTTCCCAGTTCTGCTGGGTCAGCAGGTCGTGGGTATGCGACAGGGCCATGATCCGGCCCTCGAAAGCCTCGCGAAAGGCCTCGGGCGTGTCGGTGGCGCGCAGGGTCTGGCTGGCGATCGACTGCACCGAGACTAGGGTGTTCTTCACCCGGTGGTTCAACTCGTTGATCAGCAGCTTCTGGCGTTCCTCGGCCCGCTTGCGCTCGGTGATGTCCAGCGAGACCCCGGCCATGCGCCGCGCCCCGCCATGGTCGGCGGTCTGGGCGGCGCGGCCGCGGGCGTGCACCCAGCGGGTCTCGCCGCCGGGGATGCGCACGCGGTACTCGATGTCGTATTCCGCGCCATGCCGGATGGCGTCCTCGATGGCGGCGGTCATCCGGTCGCGGTCGCTCGGGTGCACCGAGGCGACTAAGTCGGCGAAGGTGAAGTCCTGGTCCGGGCGGCGTCCGTAATTGGCCTTGCAGATGTCCGAGGCCAGGTAGGCGCGGGTCTCGACGTCAAGTTCCCAGGAGCCCAGGCGGCCGGACTCCAGGGCGAACTTCAGGCGCTCCTCGGCGTCGCGACGCTGAGCCAGTTCGGCGTGGGCGGCCTCTCGTGCGCGCACCGACTCGATGGCTACCGCCGCCTGGGCGGCTAGGCCCACCAGAAGGCTCTCGGCCCGCGCTCCGAAGCGGCCGACCTCGGGATGGCCGAAGAACAGGCCGCCCAATACCGCGCCCTCGCGAGTGATCACCGGCACGGCCAGGTAGCTGCGCACGGGCAGATGACCCTCGGGCATGCCCTTGCGGGGGGCGTTGCGGCCGTAGCGGGGATCCTTGGTGATGTCGTCCGACCGCACCACGCCCTCGCCGGCGAAGGTGGGCGCGAAGACCGCGGTGTTGCGGGGCATCGTGAAGGTCTCGAAGGCCGAGCGCGGCGCGCCCGACAGGCTGTAGAGGGTGTAGCTTTCACCGTCCCCGGCGACGACGTTGTAGAAGAAAGCCCCGAACGCCGCGCCGGTCAGCTCCACGCCCCCGTCGACCACCGTCTGCACCAAGCTGTCCGCGTCATGGCCGGCGCCGATGGCCTCGGCGATGCGGTTGAGGGCGCGCGAGCGGCGCACCTCTTCCGCGAGAGCCTCCTCCGCCGCGTCCAAACGCGCCAGGAGGCTCTCGAAATCGTCCCCTTCGGCGCGGCTCATCGCCCTGACCAAGCCCCTGGTCCCCCCTGTCGCCCATCCTCGGGCGTGCTCACCAACGCGCCGCTACAGTGATGGTTCCAAGTCCGGATATCCTGCGCCGCGCCGCCGGAGCTTGGAAGGGCCTCCGTCGCGGAAAGTCGCGAAATCAAGCGCTTGCGTCGGGTCGCCGACCGAGTCGGGCCTAGCGCGCGCCCTCGTCCAGCCGCCCACTGATCCGCAGGCCGGTGACCTGGTTACGCTGACGGCGCAGCACCTGGAAGCGGTGGTGGTGGAAGATGAAGATCTGGCCCGGCTCAGGGATGGTCTGGGCCTCGTGGATCACCAAACCAGCGATGGTCACCGCCTCGCCCTCCGGCAGGCGCCAGTCCATGGCCCGGTTGAGGTCGCGCACGGTAACGTGACCGTCGACATGCACCGAACCATCCGGCTGCGGACGAAGGCCCTCGACCTTTGTGTCGTGCTCGTCCTCGATCTCGCCGACGATCTCCTCGAGGATGTCCTCCAGGGTCACCAGGCCCTGCAGGGCGCCGTACTCGTCGACCACCAGGGCGAAGTGGCTGCGGCGCTTGAGGAAGGCGTTTAGCTGGTCCTTCAGGTTGGTGGTGTCGGGGATGAACCAGGGCTCGCGCTGGATGGCGGCAACGTCGATGTCGTCGATCGCCCCGTTGGCGGCGGCCAAGGCCCGCAGCAGGTCGCGGGCGTGCAGCACGCCGACGATGTTGTCCGGGTTCTCGCGATAGAGCGGGATGCGGGTGTGCTGGGCCTCCAGCGCCTCGGCCACCAGCTCGCGGATCGGCAGGTCGGCGTCGATCAGGGTGATCGATTTGCGGTGGACCATAATCTCCGAGACGTCCATGTCCGACAGGTCCAGCACCCCGCCCAGCATCCGCCGGTCGCCGCTTTCGACCCCGCCTTCGGAGTGGTGGTACTCGACCGCGCCGCGGATCTCCTCATGGGCGGCCAGCACGTCGACCTCCATGTCCAGCTTGACGCCGAACAGCCGCAGGGTGCGCCGCACGATCCACTGGATGGCGTAGATGATCGGCCCGAACAGCCGCACCACCAGCAGGGTCGGACCCGACAGGAAGCGCGCGACGTCGTCGGACTTCAGGATCGCCAGGGTCTTGGGCAGCACCTCGGCGAACACCAGGACCAGCACGGTCATGGCCCCGGTCGCCGCCGCCACGCCCCACGGACCGGGGATGGCGGCGGTCAGCACCTGGGTGGTCAGGGCCGAGGCCAGGATGTTGATCAGGTTGTTGCCCAGCAGCACGGCCCCGATCATCGTCTCCTGGTCGGAGAGCAGGATGTTCACCCGCTTGGCCGGCCGGTCGCCTTCGCGCTCCAGCTGGTGCATGCGGGCCCGCGAGGCGGCGGTCAGCGAGGTCTCGGCGGCCGAGAACAGGGCCGAGAGGGCCAGCAGGCCGATGATGATCGGCGCGAGGCCGAGAATGGCGGTCAGGATCATGGACCCTTCTTACGCCACGTCTCGGCGATGGGGGAGGTCACACGCCCCAGAGCTTGCGGGCCTCCTCGGCGATCAGGTCCGGGCGTTCCTCGGGGAAGAACAGGTTGGCGTCCTCGACGAAGCGCACGCCGCGCGACTTTGGGAAGGTGGTGTCCAGCCAGGTCGCCCATTCGTCGCCGAACAGCTCGTTGTTCCGCGCCCAGACCATCCGCACCGGCTTGTCGAAGCGGCGCAGGGCCGGGGCGGCGGCGGGCAGGGGATTGGGCAGCATGGCGATGGCGTAGCCCTGGCCCTGGCGCCGGCGCTTGTCCGATCCCACCAGCGGTCGAAGATAGGTGTCGACCACGTCCGGGGTGAGGATCAGGTCCGGTCTCGAATAGCCCCGACCGAGGCCGTCGTGCGACCGGACGAAGGCGTTGTCGGCCAGCTGCTTCTCGAACCAGCCGACCAGTTGGTCGTTCCGCGCCGCCTCGATCGCCCCCATGAACGGGGCGGGCGGGCTGTTCGTATCGACGTCGCCGTTGGTCAGCAGCAGGGACCGCACGCGTTCCGGATGGCTCGCGGCGATCAGCTGGGCCACGCCGGTGGCGCTGTCGTTGGAAACAAGGTCGGCGTCCTTCAGGCCCATCTTGTCCATGACGGCCACGACCATCGCCGCCTGGGCCGAGGGCGACAGGTCGGCGTCGGCCGCCACGTCGCTGTAGCCCAGGCCCATCAGGTCGACGGCGATGCAGCGCCGCCTGTCGGCCAGCCGGGCCATGGCCCCGCGCCACTGGAAGCCGTTCAGCGGATAGCCGTGCAGGAAGATCGCCGCCGGGCCTGAACCGCGTTCGACATAGGCGATGCGGCCGACGTCCAGGTCGACGAAACGCCGGGCGGCGTGAAACTGGGCGGGGGTCCATTCCGATGGCCTGGCGGCCCAGGCTGGGCTCGTCGCCACGATCGCCAGGCCGCCGGCCAGAACTTCACGTCTCAACATCCCAACGCCTCGCGCCCGACATTCCAGATGAAGGCGATGTAAGGAGATCGTCCAGGTCATCTCAACTACGTTGGAAATCATGGCGCCATGACCTTGGAGGTCATGGGCCGGACCACTACTTGCCGAACGCAGGTCTTCGACTTTCCTCGGGCCACAGGGTCAGAATGAGCGTTTCGTCCGCCGCGTCGCGTGTCCCGGCCGCCGCCGCCCAGCCGCCGATCGGCCGGCTCCTTCGGGAATGGCGCGCGGCTCTGCGGTTCAGCCAGATGGACTTGGCGATGGAGGCCGGCGTCTCCACCCGCCACCTCAGCTGCATCGAAACCGGCAAGGCCCAGGCCAGCCGCGAGATCCTGACCCGTCTCGCCGACGCCCTGGCCATGCCGCTGCGCGAGCGCAACGCCCTGCTGACCGCCGCCGGCTACGCCCCGAAATATCCCGAGACCACGCTCGATACGCCCGAGCTGGAGCGGATGCAGAAGGCCATCGACCTGATCCTGGCCAAGCAGGAGCCGTACCCCGCCTTCGTCATCAACCGGCATTTCGACGTGCTGCAGGTCAACAGGGCCACCGCCCGCATCGACCAGCTGACCATGGGCCGCCAGAGCCGGCACAAGAACCTGCTGCACCAGGTGTTCGATCCCGAGGACTTCCGGCCGGTGATCGTCAACTGGCAGGAGGTGGCCGAGGGCTTCATCGGCCACCTGCACCACGAGATCGCGATCTCGCCCACCGACCCGCGCCCGCAACAGCTGCTGGACGAGATCCTGCGCTATCCGGACGTGCCCACGCGATGGCGCTTCCGCGATGTCGACAAGGCGCCGTCGCCGATCCAGACCATGCGGTTCCGCAGCCCCCAGGGCGAGCTGCGGTTCTTCGAGACCATCACCACCTTCGCCCTGCCGCGCGACGTGACCCTGGACGAGATGCGCATCGAGTGCGCGTTCCCGGCGGATGATCACACGGCGGCGGTGTGCGAGCGGCTGGCGGCGGAATCCAAACCCCTCTCTCTTTGAGAGAGCGACTGTCTGGATC
>JAGIBE010000284.1:19760-20372 GCA_017744495.1 Caulobacter sp.
CACTTGCGGCGGACAGAGCGACTGTCTGGATCGTCAAGCGGGTAGCATGAGGGCGCGAGCGTCGCGGGCCTTGGCGTTGAGGCGCACGAGGAGCTTTCGGGCGACGGCGACCCTGGCGGCCATCCTGGGCTTGCCGGCGAGGACCAGGCGCTGGTGGAAGGCGGCCAGGTCCGGATCGTGGCGGACCACGACGCCGGCGACGACCACCAGGATCGAGCGGACATTGGCGCGGCCGCCGCGGATGGGACGCCTGCCCTGGCGCTTTCCGCTGTCGCGGGCGATCGGGGCCAAGCCGGCCAGCTTGGCGATGGCCTTGTTGGACACCGTGCCGATCTCGGGCATCTCGGCCATCAGCCGCGCCACCGTGCGCCCGGCCACGCCCTTGATCTGGCGCAAGGCCGCGTCCAGGGCGCGCCAGAGCGGATCGGCGCCCAGCAGCTCGACGATCTGGCCCTCCAGGGCGCGCGACTGGCGGGCGATCAGCGCCAGCATCTCGTCGAAGGCGGTGAGGACCGCCGGATCCCGGACCAGGCGGCGCTGGTTGGACTGGGCCACCTTCAGCTGGGTGAGCTGACGTAGCCGCGTCACCAGGGTCCGCAACCGGTCCTGGGC
>JAGIBE010000285.1 GCA_017744495.1 Caulobacter sp.
CCGCGACGGCGGCCCCCAAGCCCAAGTCCCAACCCAAGCCAGCGCTCGACATGAACGCCCGCACGCCGGCGGCTTTCCTCAAGTCGCTCGACAGCGTCCTGCCGGCGCCGGACGAGACGAACATGGTGGTGGGCTTCGTCGCGCCGGCGGGCTCGGTCGCCGAGGAGCAGGCGGCCCAGACCTCGGGCAAATCGACAGCGCTCAACGGAGCTCTCCAGGCGCTGGTCGCCTATCGGGTCTTCAACGACCAGCTTCACGCCGTCATCGCCCTCAACCCGCACGCCCTGGCCGACGCCCGGGCGCTGGACGCCGAGCGCAAGGCCGGCAAGGTCCGGGGCCCGCTGCACGGCGTGCCGATCCTCTTGAAGGACAACATCGAGAGCGCCGACGACACGGCCACCACCGCCGGCTCCCTGGCGCTGAAGGACAATGTCACGGGCCGCGACGCACCGCTGGTCAAGCGCCTGACCGACGCCGGCATGGTGATCCTGGGCAAGGCCAACCTGTCGGAGTGGGCCAACATTCGGTCCAACCACTCGATCAGCGGCTGGAGCGCCGTGGGCGGCACGGTGCGCAATCCCTACGTCCTGGACCGCAGCGCCTGCGGCTCGTCCAGCGGCTCGGGGGCGGCGGTGGCGGCGGGCCTGGCGCCGGCGGCGATCGGCACCGAGACCGACGGCTCGATCACCTGCCCGGCGGCGATCAACGGCCTGGTCGGCCTCAAGCCCACCGTCGGCCTGGTCTCGCGCACCCACATCGTGCCGATCAGCCACAGCCAGGACACCGCCGGCCCGATGACCAAGACGGTCACCGACGCGGCTCTGGTTCTGACCGCCATCGCCGGCTCCGACCCCGCCGACCCGGCCACCAAGGACGCCGACGCCCACAAGACCGACTACGCCAAGGGCCTCGACAAGAACGCCCTGAAGGGCGTGACCCTGGCCGTCGCCCGCTTCTACACCGGCTATTCCCCGGGCACGGACGCGGTGTTCGAGCAGGCCCTGAAGGACCTCAAGGCCCAGGGCGCCAAGCTCGTCGACATCAAGGAGTTCGACGAGGGCCCCATCGGCAAGGCCGAGGGCGTGGTGCTCTACACCGAACTGAAGGTCGACCTGAACGCCTACCTGGCCTCGACCAACCCGGCCAAGGTCAAGACCCGCACGCTGGAGGACCTGATCGCCTTCAACAAGGCGACCCCGAAGGAGCTGGAATGGTTCGGCCAGGAAAGCTTCGAGAAGGCCCAGGCCACCAAGGGTTATGACGACCCGGACTACATCAAGGCCGCCGCCGACGCCAAACGCCTGGCCGGGCCCGAGGGCATTGACAAGATCCTGAAGGATACGGGCGCGGTCGCCATCGTCGCCCCGACCACCGGTCCGGCCTGGACCATCGACCCGCTGAACGGCGACCACTACGGCGGCTCGTCCACCACCCTGCCCGCCGTGGCCGGCTATCCGCACCTGACCGTGCCGATGGGCGACGTCGGCGGCCTGCCGGTGGGGCTCAGCTTCATCGGTCCCGCCTGGAGCGAAGCGCGGCTGCTGAACCTGGGCTACGCCTACGAACAGGCGACGCATCGCCGGACGGAGCCGAAATTCCTGCCGACGGTGGCGCCATAGACGCCCTCGCCCAGAGGGAGAGGGAGGGACCCGCCGCGCAGCGGTGGGAGGGTGGGGGGTTACAGACTCACCAATTTCGCTCGAGCGCCCTGCCGGCACGCCGTCAGAAGCTTGGCCCCCTCACCCTGCCCTCTCCCATGGGAGAGGGTTCCAACGGCCTAGACCTTCGGCCGGATCGCATCGACCGGCGGCGGAGGCGGCGTCACGCGCGAGATGTCGGGAGACGGGACCGGCGGCGTGCGCGGCGGCGGCGGATAATAGCGATGCCCGCAGCCGCAGAGCGCCAGCGCCGTTCCGCCCAGAAGCAGGGTCGTCCTCAGCATCCCGACCGTCCGTCGCCGCGCGGACCCGAGCCCAGGCCGCCGTTCGCGCCAAGGCCCAGGCCCTGGCGGAAGCAGCGGTTGTCGCCGCGCGGGTCCCAATACTGGGTCGAGCCGTCGGGGGCGCGGAACGCCCAGCGCTCGCCGGTCTCGCCGGTACGGCCGGTGACCTGCATGTCGCCGGGGCCCTCGGAGCTGACGCGATAGGCGTCGCCCGACAGCCGGTCGACGGCGCAGGACTCGGTGACGCCGGGCTTGCTGAGATCGCCGCGCAGGGCGGCCGACGAGCCGGTGTCGCGGTTGAAGGCGCTGACCTCGGTCTGCCCTTTACCGCCGACGAACACCTGGGTGCCGGTGGCGCGGTCATAGGTCATGACGTCGGGCGCCTCGCCGGTCAGCGGCGCGCCGCAGGGCATGGGACGGCGCTGGGCCGCTCCGGGCGGACCGTAATCCTGGGCCGAGGCGACGCCGACCAGGCTGGCCGACGCGACCAGAGCGACCATCAGGCCTGTGAAGAGCTTGCTCATCGCGAGGTTCCCCCTTGCTGAGGATGGGGCGGAACATAGGGCTGCGGCGAACCAGGGCCGGTATAGGGACCGACCGGTCCGCCGGCGGCGGCCGAAGCGTCCAGCGGATCGGGCGGCCCGCCCGACAGCAGCGGATCGGGCGGACCGCCGGACAGGGCCGGCGCCGCGACGCTGGCCGTCGCGATCGCCTGGGGCCAGTAGCCGTCGAAGTCCTGGCGGGCGCGGTCACGTGGCGTGCGGAACAGCTCCGGCCCCTCGAACCAGGGCTGGCAGGTCAGCTTGCCATCGAAATAGCCGGTGATCAGGGCTTCGCAGCCGCCCGGCTTGGCGTAGACGCGGTTGTCGCGGGCCCGGACCTTGGCGCCGTTGTCGGCGAACAGGCCGGCGCGCATTACCCCGGCGACGGCGTTGTCGGCGGCGTACACCGTGCCCGAGCCGGCGTAGACGCCCACGTCGGTGGCCTCGAGCTTTCCTTCCAGCACCCGCACGTCGGCGTTCTCGGCCACCACCGCCCAGTCGCTGTCACGTACCACGGGGCGCAGCAGAGTCGTCTCGTCCCCGCCGCCCACATAGATCCCGCGCGAGAAGCCGTCGACATACAGGCCCTCTATCTGGACCAGCTGCGAGCGGTTCATGCCGGCCAGCACGAAGCCGGCCGAGTTGCGGCTGCGGCTGGAGCCGGTCCAGTCGCCCAGGCGGACGATGCGCATGTCGCGGATGCGGCTGTCGTCGCCGGCCTCGAAGGCCGCGCCGATCGCGGTGGCGGCGACCTCGACATTGTCGGCCATGACCGTGCCGGTCGCCTTGACCACCGCCTGGCGGGTGCGGCCGATGAAGGTGGTGTTGGCGATCTCCAGGCGGCTGTCGCTGAGGTCCAGGGCCGAGCCCTCGCCATCGTAGCGGACGACCACGTCCTTCAGGGCCAGCTCGGTGGCCCGGCCGGTGATGCAGGAATTGGATCCAGCGCGCAGGGCGTCGATTCCCACCCCCTCGATCACCACGTAGCCGACGCCCGGCGCGATGCGGATGCACGGCTGGTCGACCGGAGCGGCCAGGATCGGCCGGCCGCGCGACGGGACATAGCCGTCAACCTCGATGGTCACCGAGCGGGTGATGTTCAGCGAGTCGACGCAGGCGCCGCCGCCCCGCGCCCGCAGGGTCAGGGTGCCGCCCTCATACAGGCGGTCCAGCGCGTCGCTGACCTCGCCTGGATAGGCGCGGTCGCAGTCGACGAAGGTGCGATAGCGCCCGCCGCCTCTGCCGTAGCCGTCACCATAGCCGTAGCCATGGCGTGGCCGAGGCTTGCGGTAGTGCTTGACCCGGCAGCCGCTCGACAGGTTCGGCTCCAGCAGCAGGCCGAAGCAGGGACGGATCTGCTGGTCGATCTTGGCGTCGGGCGATCCCGCGACGGCGGCCTCGGGCAGGAGGCCGCCCAACATGGCCCAGGCCGCCAGAGCCGCGACGAATGAGCGGGGGCGGATCATCGATAGTCCCTTTCGGCATAGGGCGGAGGCCGCGACTCGCCGGAGGCGCGCGGAGGCCGCGAGACCTGAGAGAGCAGCTGCTGCAGACGCCAGACCGAGGGCTTGAAGCCGGCCAGGGCGCCGTCCAGCTGATAGACCACGGCCTTGGCCCGGTCCTGGTCGGCCACGCCCTGCAGGCCCAGCGAGAAGAAGGTCGACATGGCGTACTTGGCCTCGGCCGAGCCTTGTCGTTCCGCCTCCTCGTACCAGTGATAGGCCCGGGCGTAGTCGCGCGGCACGCCCACGCCTTCGGAGTACATCACGGCCAGGACCAGCTGGGCCTTGGACGAGCCGTTGACCGCCGCGTACTGGACCGCCCGCACCTTCTCGATTCCCGACAGGCGGCCGGTGATCGGCCGGCCGATCATGGCCTGGAAGGTCTGGGCGTCGTTGACGCTCAGCTGGCGCTCGTCCAGCACCGGCGCCGGGATCACCCGCAGATAGGCCAGGGCCTCGCCGATGTGCACGAACGGCAGCTCGTTCAGCCGCGCCAGGGCCGCTTCCTTGGCGTCGCCCGACGGATCGCTCTCGTCGGAATGCGGCACGCCGCTGTCCGGCGATTCGGGCGGATAGAACTCGTAGGGTGGGATCCAGCGCTTGGCCTTGGTCTCGACGAAGCCGCCGTAGGACGCGCGCTGCGGCGAGGAGCGCTCGAAGTCCTTGAGCATGACATAGGCCGACACGTCGCCCGTCTGCACCGCCAGGTAGTTGTAGAGATAGGCGTCGACGTCGTTGCGCCGGAACAGGTCCAGCGCGGCGGGCGCGCCGATACGCTTGGACGAGCCGTAGGCCTCTATCGCTTGGGGATTGTCGGACGGCTCACCGAACGGCCCGAAGAAGCCGTCGTGCATCCGCGCCAACGCCCGGTAGCCATCGGCGCCCTGGGTGGAAAGGATGTAGATGACGCGGTTGCGGACCTTCTCGCGTTCCTCGGTCGACATCCGCGACAAAAGGCGATCAAGGGCGCCGTATGCGGCGTGCCTTTCGAAGGCCCGGCAGTCGTCGAACCTGGACAGCGGACCCTGGTCCTTGCCGCCCCGCCGCTCGTAGGCGGCGATCGGCGAATAGCCGCCGGAATTGGCCAGGGCCATGGCGTACCAGACGGCCGCCTCGACCGGGTCCTCCAGGTTCTTGTCGACGGCGCGCTGGCCCTCATAGCGCCGGGCCAACTCCAGCTGGGCGAAAAAATCGCCGCGGAAACCGCCCTGGCGGAGCGAACGGATTTCCTGCTGCTGCTGATTGAATTGACCGGAAACCCCTTGCGCGGCTTGGGGTCGCGGACAGGCGCTGGCGCGCTTGTGGAACAGGAAGCTGGGTCCGGTGTCACAGCCGACCAGGGGAATCACCACGAAGGCGACGACGGCCGCCACCGGCGCGCGACGGATCAGCGTCGCACGGTGCTCGACCCAATAGGCCAGCCCACGCTTAAGGGCGGCGAGAGGAGAAACAGCATTGCTGGTCTCGTGCATCGCTCCCCCTCAGCACGCGCGTTAACCATGATTTACAGATCACTCATGTGCTTGGCCGTAGGGACTGTCAAGCTCACGGAACGACGTTCGCGAGACGGTCACGAAGATGCTCACAGAAGGATTCTCGTCTCAGGAGAATCCCTAGGTTTTGGATCACGGCGAGGCTTGTTCCAGCGTCTCGTCCAGGGGCTTGAAAAGGTCTCAGAGTCGCTCGCGTCGGACCCGGGCGATGGCCTTAACAACCTCGTCGCGATTCTTGGCCGCCTTGGCCCAGGCCGGCAGTCGCGAGACGATCGAGGCGTTGCGCACCCCGCCCTCCGCGGCCGGCGCCTCCTCGCGCAGTCCGCCGGCCAGATAGCGTTCCAGATAGTCGAGATGGGCCTCGTTCCAGGCGACGAGGGTCCCGTGCCGCGTCTCCATCCGCAGACGCGGCGGCCGGCCCATGAACGGATCGGCGATCACGCCCATCGGCGTCTGCGCCTGGTCGCGGGTCAGGCCGCAGGCCTCGCAGACCAGTCGTCGGGCGGCGGCGTCGATCGACCGGCCGCCAGGATCGCCGACATGGATCACCGCCCTGCCCTCGCAAGCCGGGCAATCGACCAGCAGCCGGCGACCGAAGGCCTCGGACGGCAGAGCCGCCACGCGCGACCGGGGTGTCTGGCTCATGGATTCTCCGCGCCGCAAGCGCGGAAACTAGGCGTTCAGGCCCAGGAAGGACAGCCGGTCCCGCTGCTCGCGCGTGCCGTCGGTGAAGTACTTCACCGACCAGCTGTCGTCGTCCTTCAGGGCGAAGACCTGGTTGGCCGCCAGCTTCTCGTCCTTGCGCGAGCGGAACCAGTAATGCTCGAACATGCGCATGAAGTCGGCGACGTAGACGTCGACCACGGCCGTGTCGCCCCGGAAGACCAGCACGTTGGAGTCGTTGGACACGGTCGAGTTGGTCGAGAAGTTGGCCGAACCGGTGATCAGCACGGGATCGGCCCCGAACGGGTCGGCCAGAATGATCTTGGAGTGCAGGTGGATGCCGGCATGGTGGAAGCTCTCGTCGACCATCAGCCGGTCGCGATCCAGCTTGCGCTTCTGGAAGTCGGCCAGCTTCAAACCCTCGTAGGGCTTGGCCACGGCCGCCATGTTGCCGATGTCGGCGTTGAGCTTGTCGATCTCGCCCTTGGCCCCGTACGAGCCCTCCTTGTCGGCCAGCATGAAGCGCATGGCCCCGTTGGTCGGCGCCTGCAGCACATTGCGAATCCGTTCGTGCAGGGCGAACGGCGCGCTGACCATCAGCACCTTGGCGGTCTTGCAGACGTCCGCGTAGAGATCGATCATCGCCAGGCCGTTCTGCGGCGAGAATAGCGGCGTCGCGCCGTGGGGCAGCGTGTCGCGCGAGGCCGGGACGGGCGTGATGACGTCGTTCTTGGCCTGGGTGTCGTCGATGCTGAGGTCCTGGGTCAGCACCTGGAAGCCCTGCTCGTAGACGGCCGCCACTGTCGGGTCATAGACCGCGTGGCCGACATTGAGCTGGCCGTAGATGCCGCCCTCGGTCCAGTTCGTGCTGCCGGTCCACACTGCGATCGGCTGGAGCGCGCCCGTCGCGTCCTTCTTCAGCAGCACCAAGTACTTGTTGTGCATGATCGCCGAGCCCTTGGTGCGCGGCGTGGTGGTGAAGGTGACGCCCAGGCTCTTGATCGCCCCGGCGTTCTCGGCGGCCGTATTGCCGCCTGCCCGGGCGTGATAGACGATATGCACGTCGGCCCCGCGCGCCTGGGCCTGGATCAGGGCCTTGATCGGGGTCGGCTTCTCGAACTCGTAGATGCAGCCGTGCAGGGCGTAGTCGGGGCCGTCGGCCTTGGCGATGAAGGCGACCAGCGCCTCTTCCAGCCCGCGCGACAGCCAGGTCAGGGCGTCGGGGATGACGTCGGGGTCGTTGTCGCCGAACCGGTTCACATAGGCCTGGCTGGCCGCGGCGCCGCGGTTGAAGAAGACCGAGGTGCCCTCGTTTCGGCAATCCTCGGTGCGCAGCTCCAAGACCACGCCGCCGGAGATCACGTCGAAACCGCCAGGGCGCTCGGCCAATACGCCCTGGGCGATGATGTCGGCCGGCGTCCCGTAGCGGGCGACAACGCGGTAGCGGTAAAGCCGACCGGGCTCGGTCGTGTAGTCGCCCCAGCGGAACTTCTGCAGCGGCGCCCGGGCCGTGGTCACCTGCTCGGCGTGCGGGTCGCTCATGAAGCGCAGCGAGTTGGGCAGCCAGCGGCGGTCGCCCGTCTCCACGTCGGTGCGTTCGATGGAAAAGCCCAGGCATCCGGGACGCCGTGCGTCGGCGAGGTCGAAGGCCAGTAGGATGGCGTGGGTCCCCGCGATGATCCTGACCGTCAGGCCGTCCTTCGAAGCTCTAGCGCGCATCGCCCACCCTTCCCGCAAATCATTCGCGCGAGGATGGACGAGACGCACTTTAAAGGCGAGTCATGTTCGGCGAACCGCGATCACCTTCCGGTCGGCATGTCCTTGAAGGCTACGTCCTTGTCGACCCGCACGTCGCCGGGCAGGCCTAGGACCCGTTCGGCGATGATGTTCTTGAGGATCTCATCGGTGCCGCCGGCGATCCGCAGGCCCGGCGCCCACATCAGGCTCTGCTGGAACGCCGCTTCCATTGGGGCTAGGGCCGGATCGGTCAGGATCCCGTACTCGCCCTCGGCCTCGACGGCGGTGTTGGCCAGATCCTGCAATTGGTTGGCCGAGATGATCTTGCCGATCGAGCTTTCCGGCCCCGGAGTCTGGCCGCGCGACAGGGCGGTCATGGTCCGGAAGCGGGTGAACTTCAGGCCTTGCGAGTTGACGTACCAGTCGGCCAGCTTTTCGCGGAAAGCCTGGTCCTTCAGCGCCGGGCCGTTGGCGCCTTGAAGGCCGCGCGCCAGCTCCATGACCTGGCGATAGTCCGGCCCAGCCGAGCCGCCGACCGCCAGGCGCTCGTTCATCAGGGTGACCAGCGCCACCTGCCAGCCCTGCCCCACCTCGCCGAGGCGCTGGCTGTCCTTGACCCGCAGGTCGGTGAAATAGACCTCGTTGAACTCGCGGCCGCCGGACATCTGGTGGATCGGCCGGCACTCGACCGCGGCGTCGCGCATGTCGATCCAGAACATGGTCAGGCCCTTGTGCTTGGGCACGTCGGGATCGGTGCGGGTCAGCAGGATGCCGTAGTCGCAATAGTGGGCGCCGGTGGTCCAGACCTTCTGGCCGTTGATGATCCAGTCATCACCGTCACGGACGGCGCGGGTGCGCAGCGCCGCGACGTCCGAGCCGCCGGCTGGTTCCGAAAACAGCTGGCACCAGATCTCCTCGCCCTTCACGGCGGGACCGACGAAGCGCTTCTTGGTCTCATCGTCGGCGAAGGCCATGACCGTGGGCACGCACATACCTAGGCCGATCGTGAAATAGCCGTAGCTGACGCCGGCCTTGGCCTCCTCCTGGCCGAAGATCACCGACTGGATCGGCGTGCCGCCGCCTCCGCCGATGGCCGCGGGCCAGGTGATGCAGGCGTAGCCGGCCGCGGCCTTGCGGGCCTGCCAGGCCTTGCCGGCCGCCATGTGCTCGGGCGTTGTCGGCTTGGGATCGCCGTGCTCGGCGCGGTGCGCGGCGGCGGCCTCGACCAGCCAGGCGCGGGCCTTCTCGCGATAGGCGGCTTCCTCGGGGGAGTCGTTGAAATCCATTTCTGTATCTCCGTCCTAAGCCGCGTTCTTCTTCTCGAGTTCGCTGACCAGCCGCTCCTTCCAGAGCTTGGGCGCGCCGGCCACCAGGCTCAGCTGCCGCGAGCGGCGGTAGTAGAGGTGGCAGTCGACGTCCCAGGTGAAGCCCATGCCGCCATGCACCTGGACGCTTTCCTTGCTGGCGAACCAGAAGGCGTCGGAGGCGGCGATGCGGGCGGCGGCGGCGGCGGTCGGCAGCTCCGGCGCGTCGACGTTCAGGGCCCAGGCCCCGTAATAGGCGTTGGAGCGGGCGACCTCGTTCTTGACGTACATGTCGGCCAGCTTGTGCTTGATCGCCTGGTAGCCGGCGATCGTCCGCCCGAAGGCGTAGCGGCTCAGGGCGTATTCCTTGGCCATTTCCAGGCAGCGGTCGGCGCCGCCCAACTGTTCGAAGGCCAACAGCACGGCGGCGCGGTCCAGGATCGCCTGCACCAGCTCGAACCCTTCGCCGGCCTCGCCCAGGCGGTCGGCGCTCGCGCCGTCAAAGGTCAGACGGGCCACGCCGCGCGCCGGGTCCAGGCTCTGCAGGGTCTCGACCTTCACGCCGCTGGCCTTCAGGTCGACCAGGAACAGGCCGGGACGCCCGCCCTCGTTGGCCAGGACCAGGGCCATGCCAGCCGCGTCGCCATCGGTGACCGGGATCTTGGCGCCGGACAGCTTGCCGCCTTCGACCTTGGCCTGCAGCGACGACGGCGTGACCACACCAGGACCTTCCGAGGTCGCCAGGCAGCCGATCAGCTCGCCGGCGGCGATGCGCGGCAGGATGGCGGCCTTCTGAGCGTCGCTGCCGTGGGCCATGACCGCCTCGGCAAGGACGTAGACCGTCGAGGCGAACGGGATCGGGGCGACGGCGCGGCCCAGCTCCTCGGCGATGGCGCACAGCTCCACCCGCCCCAGGCCCAGGCCGTTGTACTCTTCCGGAATGGCCGCGCCGAGCCAGCCCTGCTCGGCCACGGCGGCCCACAGGGTCTCGTCATAGCTTTTGGCCGGATCGTCGAGCACGCCGCGCACCACGCTCGAGGGGCATCGGGCGGCGAGGAACTTGCGCGCCTCGTCCTTGAGGAACTTCTGGTCGTCCGAATAGTCGAAATCCACGTGGATTTCCTCCCTTGGCTCGCTCTGGAGGCGGCGTCGGGACTCACGATGAACGATCGTTCGTCCGAGGGAAAGATTGACCTCGCGTCAAGGATTTCAGGTTCTTATGGCGTCCCGAACTCAGAGAGAACGTGTGCGTGGCCAAGACCGTCTTCCAGCGGAACCAGAAGGTGTGGGTCGAGAGCGTCGGCGCCTGGGCGACGATCGAGAAGATCGTGCCGGTCTGGGCCAAGGGCTTCGACGAACCCGTGCGCGTCACCTACGACGTCGGCCTGGGCCGTGAATTCCAGGCCAGCGAGCTGAAGCCGGAAGACCGCATCGACGAGGCGGGCGTCGCGGCGACGGCCAACTGGCGCATCCTGCGGGCCCGCAACAAGTGGCAGCAGGAAAGCGACTGCCTGCACCATCCCTATCCGGGCACCTATCCGGTGGTGGTCACGGACCCCAACGACTGGGGCGGCTGGCGTACGCCGGGGGCCGAGTACGATCGCGACCCGCGCAAGATCGAGTTTCAGGCCCGGCTGATCGCCGCCGCGCCCCAGCTCCACGCCATCGCCCGCCAGCTGATCGAGCTGGCCGCCGACAGCCCCGAGGACGCTCCGCCGGCCCTGGTGGCCCTGGCCCAGCGCGCCTCGTCGGTCGAACGGGCCCTCTACGAAGTGCCGGCGGCGGCCGAAACCTCGCCGGGCGTTGTCGAGGCCGGCTAAGCCGCCTCGATCCTCGGCGCATCGGGGGCCGCCTTGAAGTTCCCCCGCTTCCACGCCCAGTACAGCACGACCACCGCCACGCCGGTGCCGATCACCATGGCCGGGACCGAGGCTTCGGGGCCGAAGGCGCCGCCGCTCAGCCAGTCGGGCGCGCCGGCCTTGGGCTGGCTGAGATAGAGGCTCTGCTTGACCTCGATGCCCGAAACCCGAGCGCCCCAGATCCAACCCTGAGCGAAGTTCCAGGCCGCGTGCACGCCCACCGACATCCAGATACGCCCGGTCAGCATGTAGAAAGCCGCCAGCATCAGGCCCGCTTCGATGGCGATGGCGATCGCCGCCGTCGGCGTGGCGTTGGGATTGGAAAGGTGAAGCGCGCCGAACAGCGCCGCCGACAGGGCCAAGGCCGGCCAGGCGCCGAAGGCCCGCATCAGAAGACGCAGCACGATGGCCCGGAAGATCAGCTCCTCCATCGAGCCCGAGACGATGCCGACGCTGATCATCTCCCAAGGCGACGATGCACGCGGACCGGTCACCTCGTACAGACCGGAGACGACCAGCACGCCCACGACCGCGCTCAACATCGCCGCGCCGATCACCAGGCCGATGGCCAGTTCGGCCAGCGCCGGACGCAGAACCAGTTCGGACGGCCATCGGGCTTCGGCCAAACGCACCAAGCCGGCATAAAGGCCGTACCCAGCCCCGCAAATCGCCAGGGTCGCCAGAGCGACTAGCGCCCCGTTGTCCTTGAACAGCGTCTCGGGCGCCGCCGAGCCCACCGCATCGACCACCCCGAACACGAAGAACAGCAGCATCGCCCAGCCTAGCGACCGCAGCCAACGCAGCGGCCCCGGATGCAAGAACCGGCGCGAACCGATCTCCAGCCCTGCGACCGAGGACGAAACTTCCGTGTGCGACATGACTCGAGGTCCCCAAAGAATAGGGGGCGAGCCTTGAGCGGGTTCGCGCCCCGGTTCAAGTGAAGAAGGATTTAGACCCCGCTCGGCCTCGTCGGCGGCCAGTCGCGGCCCGAGCCCGGCCGACGCAGACGCCCATGCGCGGCGAACGCGACCGCTGGTCGCACGACGCCCAGGTCGACCTCGCCGCCGGTCGGCGCCAGCCGCCAGCAACGGCGGCCTACCCAGATCAGCACCTCCAACCCGTCGCCCGCCCCCGCGGCCGCCCAGCCGCGCAGGGTCGCCTCGAACGGCGCCCGCCGCCAGGCGGTGGGCTGGCTGGGATCGAGCTCGACATTGATTACCCGCCCGCCCTGCCCCGCGTGCAGCACGAAGCCGCTGCGGTCGGGCCGCCAAGCCTCGTCCAGGCGGTCGTCCAGCAGCCAGTCGCAGGCGAAGTCGGCGCAGCCCTGGGGCCGGACCTCATAGATCCCGCAGCCCTTGTCGCGCTTGTAATAGCGGCACCAGACGTGCGGCGCCTTCTCCAGCTCGCGCACGCCGATCAGCTTGCAGCACTGGCCGCACGCGCCGCATTCCCGCTCGGACATAGCCACCCCGCTTCAGGTTCCGAGGCGGGTCTAACGGCTGGCGACGCGCTCGCCTAGAAGCGTGTCTGGTTCTGATCGAACCAGGCACGCTTCTAGGCCTATTTATTCGACGCGCGTTCTTCACGCGAGCCGGCGTCCACTTCGCTCGAAAGCGCTCTAGAACCGATAGCCGACACCCGCAGATAACACCCAAGGGTCCAGGTTCACCTTCGACTTCAGCGCCCCATCATTGATGCTGGCGTCGGTCTCGAACCAGACCTTCTTCACGTCGAGGTTCAGGCTGTAGCGGCCGGTCAAGACGACGTCCGCGCCGGCCTGCAACGCATAGCCGACCCCGTCGTCCAGCTTCACCTTGAAGCCGTTCTTGTCCTTGCCGCCGTAGAACAGCATGTAGTTGAGCCCCGCGCCGACATAGGGACTGAATCGGGCCGCCGGATAGGGGTGGTACTGCACCGAGACCACGGGCGGCAGCACCCAGGTCTTGTGGACCTCGACGTCCGTTCCAGCCCCGACGGCCTTGACGGTGTGCTGGGTCATGCCGGCGATCACCTCGACGGCGATCTTGTCCGTGACGAAGTAGCTCAACCCGATCGTCGGCATGACGTCGTCCGACACCTCGGCCTTCAGGCCCGAGGCAGCGCCGGCGGCGGTCACGATCGGGTCGCCCGCGTCGGGGCTGACCTCGGTGGCTCGGACGTTGAGCATCCAAGTCCCCTTGGCCTTGGGCGTGAAGGCTTCTTGGGCGTCGGCGGCGGAGGCGACCAGCAGGCCGGCGGTCACGGCGGCCAGGACCGGGGTGAAGCGGGTGACGACGATCATCGGATTTCCCTTGTCTCGCGAACCGACGCCGAAGGGCGCCTTCGCGGGACACGGATGCGGCCGGATCGATGGCTTGCCCTTGATCCGAAACAAAGCCCTACATTCGTTGCGAGAATTGCGGTCACTACTTATCACGCCCAGCCTCTCGCCGCCGACGCCGCGTCCGCCTACATTGCCTGCATGCGCACAGACACGCCCCAGCCCGTCCGACTGTCGGACTATCGCCCGTTCCCGTTCACGATCGAGACCACCGCCCTGGAGTTTCAGCTGGAACCCAGCGCGACACGGGTCAAGACGAGCCTAGCGATCAAACGCAGCGGCGACGCCGGCGAGCCGCTGTTCCTGAACGGCGAGCGGCTGCAGCTGATCTCGGCGGCGATCGACGGCCAGGCGCTGAGCGCCAACGAATACCGCCTCGACGGCGAGGGCCTGACGATCCACCATGTCCCGGACAGCTTCACCCTGACCACCGAGGTCGAGATCGATCCGTCGGCCAACAAGGCGCTGATGGGCCTCTACATGTCCGGCGGCCGGTTCTGCACCCAGTGCGAGGCCGAGGGCTTCCGGACGATCACCTTCTTCCCCGACCGTCCGGACGTGCTGAGCCGCTTCACGGCGCGGATCGAGGCCGACAGGGCGTTCGCCCACCTGCTGAGCAACGGCAACCTGCTGGAGTCCGGTGAACTGCCCGACGGACGCCACTTCGCCGTCTGGAACGACCCGTTCCCCAAGCCCGCCTATCTGTTCGCCCTGGTGGCGGGCGAGCTGGACGTGCTGGAGGACAGCTTCGTCACCATGAGCGGCCGCACCGTGGCCCTGAAGGTGTTCGTCGACCCCGGCCAGGCCCCGCGCGCCGCCTACGCCCTGGACGCCCTCAAGCGCTCGATGAAGTGGGACGAGGAGGCGTTCGGCCGCGAATACGACCTGGACCTGTTCATGATCGTCGCCGTGCGCGACTTCAACTTCGGGGCCATGGAGAACAAGGGGCTGAACATCTTCAACAGCAGCCTGCTGCTGGCCCAGCCCGAGACCGCCACCGACATGGACTACGAGCGCATCGAAAGCGTCGTGGCCCACGAATACTTCCACAACTGGACCGGCAACCGCATCACCTGCCGCGACTGGTTCCAGCTGTGCTTGAAGGAAGGCCTGACCGTCTTCCGCGACCAGAGCTTCAGCGCCGACATGCGTGGCGAGGCCGTACAGCGGATCAAGGACGTCAAGGCCCTGCGCGCCCGCCAGTTCGCCGAGGACGCCGGTCCCCTGGCCCACCCGGTTCGGCCGTCCAGCTATCTGAAGATCGACAACTTCTACACGGCCACGATCTACGAGAAGGGCTCGGAACTGATCCGGATGCTCAAGACGATCCTGGGCGCCGA
This sequence comes from Caulobacter sp., assembly GCA_017744495.1. Taxonomy (GTDB): domain Bacteria; phylum Pseudomonadota; class Alphaproteobacteria; order Caulobacterales; family Caulobacteraceae; genus Caulobacter. Next base: position 14,703 of record JAGIBE010000285.1, read on the forward strand.
CGCCTTCCGCAGGAGCCTGGATCTCTATTTCGAGCGTCACGACGGCGAGGCGACCACGGTCGAGGCCTTCATCGCTTGTTTCGCCGACGCCTCGGGCCGCGACATGAGCGACTTCTTCGCCTGGTACGAACAGGCCGGCACGCCGGCGGTGTCGCTGACCCACGCCTATGACGAGGCGGCCAAGGCGTTGGAGATCACGCTCACCCAGTCCACCGCCCCGACCAACGGCCAGCCGACCAAGCGCCCCCTCCCTATTCCAGTGACCATCGGCCTGCTCGACGGCGAGGGCGAGGTGCTTCGTGACAGCGAAGTGGTGCTGCTGGACACCGCCTCCAAGACCGTGCGCTGGGAGGGCGTGGAGCGCGCCCCCGTGATCTCTGCGCTGCGCGGTTTCTCGGCCCCGGTGAACCTGGACACCGACACCCGGCCGGTCGATCGCTACGTGCAATTCGCCGCCGATCCGGACCTCTTCAACCGCTGGGAAGCCGGCCAGACCCTGGCGCGCGAGCTGATCCTGGGCCGTGCGGCCGACGCGCCTGACGAGGTCAACGAGGAGCGCTATGCCGACGCCCTGGGCAAGGCCCTGGTCGACGAGGCCTCGGACCCGGCCTTCAAGGCCCTGCTGCTGGCCCTGCCGTCCGAGGGCGACCTCAGCCTGGCCGTCGAACCGGTCGATCCGGCCGCGATCCACGCCGCCCGCGACCACCTCAAGACCGTGATCGCCGTCCATCTGGGCGAGCTGCTGCGGCGGCTGCATGGCGACCTGCAGAGCGGTGGCGAGTTCTCGCCCGACGCCCGGGCGGCCGGCAAGCGAGCCCTGCGTAACGCCTGCTGCGACCTGTTGGCCGCCGACCCGCACGCGGTCAATGTCGAGCGCGTCGTGGGCCACTTCGAGAGCGCGGCCAACATGACCGACGCCATGGGCGGCCTCTCGGCCCTGGTGGCGATCGGCGGCGCGCCCGCCGAGAAGGCCTTGGCCGCCTTCCATGCCCGGTGGCGGCACGAGCCGCTGGTGCTCGACAAGTGGTTCGCCGCCCAGGCCCGTGATCCGGGCGAGGGCGCGATTGGGCGAATCCTGGCCCTGACCGCCCATCCGGACTTCGACGCCGGCAATCCGAACCGCCTGCGGGCCCTGGTCCAGGGCTTCTCCAGCGGCAACCCCGCCCGCTTCCACGACGAGAGCGGGGCCGGCTATCGGTTCCTGGCCGATCAGATCCTGGCGGTGGACGGGTTCAACCCGATGACGGCGGCTCGCCTGGTCGAACCGCTGGGGGCCTGGCGGCGCTATGTCCCCGCCCTCGGCGCCCTGATGCGCGAGCAGCTCGAGCGCATTCGCGGCCACGAAGGCTTGTCGAAGAACGTGCTGGAGCTGGCCTCCCGGGCCCTGGACTAGGGGCGTCACGTCCCGCTGCGCTCAGTTTGCGGCGATTCTCCGCCGGACCGGTTGCGACTAAAGGGCTCATGCCCGGTCAAAACCAAGGTTCGGCGGTGACGCGCCCCTTCCGCGTGCGGTAGATTCACCATGTTGGCGAAGTGACTCGCCGAAAGCTTTCGGGAGCATTGGGCGTTGGAGCGTGGCGGGGCGAGAACCGGGAGGCTGGCGGGGGCCGGTCTTTCGGCGGCGGGCGCGGCCCGCTCCCGCGCCGCGCGGTCGCCGTCCCAGGCCTATGTCCGCCTGGCCATCCTGGCCGCCCTGCTGCTCCTGGCCGTCTACACCGCGTTCGGCGTCAACCGGCTGAGGGAAGAGGCCAACGCCCCGCCCGGCGGCGCGACCCTGGCCGCCCAGGCCAAGCTGGTGGCCGCCGCCGCCGAGACCAACCTCGCCGCCCAGCGCGCGGGCCTCTCGGCCGCCGCCGACTTGCTTCAGCGAAATCCGAACAACCCGATCGACGCCGCCGAGACGGCCCTGCGCGCGGCGGGCGGCGAAGCCATGGCCGTGGCCGTGGTCGGTCCAGCCGACGTGCTGGCGGTCGCCGGCCGCGACGGCTCCGCGGACTGGAAGGCCGTCGCCCGCACCGCCGGCGCCTCGGGCCGCAGCCTGTGGATCGGCGGCGGGACGGCGGGCCGCCTCTATGTCGCCGTGGCCACCCCGGTCGCCGGCGGACGCGGCTTCGTCATCGCGTCCAGTGATCCCACGCGCCTGATCGCCGAACCCGCCAAGGGCTCGGCCGGCGCCCTGATGCTGTCCGACGGCCGCATCCTGGCCGGGGGCGGTCGGGCGATCCAGGGCGCGAACACCCTCAAGGAGGCCTTCTCCCTGTCGCTCGACGATATCGGCGACGGCGCGGCGGCCCTGCGCGGTCAGGCGGTCGACGGCCAGGCGCTGGACGTCGCCATCCAGCCCCTGGCCCAGGGCGATCTGCTGGCCGCCGCCGCCGCCAAGCCGCGCACCGTGGCCAATATCGACCGCCAGGTCATGGAAGGCGCCTTCTCGCTGCTGGCTCCGCTGGCCGTCGGCATCGCCCTGGCCCTGATGCTGATGCTGCAGAGCCGCCGGGTCGAGACCGCCCAGCAGGAGTTCGTCGACAGCGAGCAGCGCTTCCGGCTGGCCGTCGAGGCCGCCCGTTGCGGCATCTGGGAATGGGAGCTGAGCGGCGACCAAGTGTTCATGTCCGATGTGACCGGCGCGATGTTCGGCTGGGGCGGCGGCGGCGTGGCGCCCGGTCAGGACTTGCTGGAGCGCGTGTCGGTCGATCATCGCGACAAGGTCCGCCAGGCCTTGGCCAACGCCGCCACCTACGGCGCCTTTGACGTATCGTTCCGTGTGCCGTCGCGCGACGGCGGCCGGGCCATCTGGGTCGACGCCCGCGGCCAGGGCTTCGGCAAGCCTGGCGAGGACGGCTATTCGCGGATCATCGGCGTGGCCCTGGACGTCACCGAGGAGCGCCTGGCCCAGGCCCGCGCCCAGGCCGCCGAGAACCGCCTGCGCGACGCCATCGAGAGCGTGTCGGAGGCGTTCGTGCTGTGGGACCGCCAGGGCCGGCTGCTGATGTGTAACCGCAACTACCGCAACGTCTTCAACCTCGAACCCAAACTGCTCAAGCCGGGCGCCCCGCGCAACGAGGTCAACCGCTTCGCCGCACTGGCCATCAAGCACGACCAGCCCGCCCCCGACGGCGCCAAGGGCGTGCGCGAGGCCGAGCTGAACGACGGCCGCTGGATCCAGATCAGCGAGCGCCGAACGGCCGAAGGCGGCCTGGTCATGACGGCCGCCGACATCACCGCCATCAAGAACCAGGAAGAAGCCCGCCGCCTCAACGAAGAGCAGCTGCAGTACGCCGTCACCGGCCTGGAGCGCAGCCAGGAGCAACTGGCCGAGCTGGCCCGCAAGTACGAGATGGAGAAGGTCAAGGCCGAGGGCGCCAACAAGGCCAAGAGCGAGTTCCTGGCCAATATGTCCCACGAGCTGCGCACGCCGCTGAACGCCATCAACGGCTTCTCCGAGATCATGATGAACGAGATGTTCGGCCCGCTGGGCGACGCTCGCTACAAGGGCTACAGCCTCGACATCCATAATTCCGGCCAGCACCTGCTGGCCCTGATCAACGACATCCTCGACATGTCCAAGATCGAGGCCGGCAAGATGAACCTGAAGTTCGAGCCGCTGAACCTGGAAGACGTCACCGAGGACGCCGTGCGCCTGGTGCGCAATCGCGCCGAGTCCGCCGGCCTCAAGCTGGACATCGACTTCCCCATCTTGCCGGAGGTCGAGGCCGACTACCGCGCGGTCAAGCAGGTGCTGCTGAACCTGCTGTCCAACGCCATCAAGTTCACGCCGCGCGCCGGCCGCGTCACGGTCCGCGCCGAGGTGCGCCGTGATCCGCTGGGCGAGCGCGTCCGGGTGTCGGTCACCGACACCGGCATCGGCATCGCGCCGGAGGACCTGGCCCGCCTGGCCAAGCCGTTCGAACAGGTCGAGAGCCAGCACTCCAAGACCACCCAGGGAACGGGCCTGGGCCTGGCCCTCACCAAGTCGCTGGTCGAGATGCACGACGGCGCGCTGGAGATGACCTCGACCCCCGGCGAAGGCACCACGGTAAGCTTCGTCCTGCCGGTCCAGCAGGGCGGCCTGTCGTCCCTGCGCGACTTCGCAGCGGCCTGATCGGCGCGTGAAGAAAGTCCTCTTCGTCTGCAGCCAGAACAAGCTGCGCAGCCCCACGGCCGAGCAGGTGTTCTCGACCTGGCCGGGCGTTGAGGCGCTGTCGGCCGGGACCAATCATGACGCCGAAGAGCCGCTGACCGGCGAGCTGGTCGAATGGGCCGACATCATCTTCGTGATGGAGCGGGCGCACCGCAACAAGTTGTCCAAGCGCTTCAAGAAACATCTGAAGGCGCGGGTGATCTGCCTGAACATCCCGGACGACTACGAATTCATGGCCCCCGCGCTGATCACCCTGCTCAAGGCCCGGGTTCCTCCACACCTGCCTTAGGTTCTCCGCCAGGCCAGCATGTGCGGATACGGTCGCGCGCCCATGGCCTTGGCGCGGTGCGGTTCGTGGGTCAGGCGCCACATGGCCAGCATCGGCACGCCCACATAGCCGCCCTCGGCGAAGTTCTCGATCAAGGCCCGGGCTCCGCCGCGATAGCCGCCGGCGTGGAAGAGGATGTCCGGCGGAAGGCCGATCTCCAGCGCCGCGGCATAGGACCAGGCGATCGCCGCCATCTCCTCGCCGGGGTCGTCCGACACGCCTTCGTCTGGTCTGGCCGGATCGCTCACGGCGACATGGCCGGCCTCATGCAGCAGATCTCCTGGCCAGATCAGGCGGACGGGATCGACCTTCAGCGCTCCCGCCTCCACGGCAATGCCGGGCAGGAAGGTCTCGCCCTCCAGCGACGCCGCCTCCACCGGAATACCGACCCGGCGCAGAAACGCGACGATCCGGCCGACCATGGGATCGGCGAACTCGTCGGCCAAGAGCTCCGTAGCCTCTGGCGTCGCCATCACGTCCCTCCCGCGCGGCTCGATCAAAACCGTTCCGTCGCCGCGCGTAAACCCAGCCTGAAAAATGGGCGCGGTCGAGGCGTTGGCCACCTACTCCATGTGGAAGAAGGCGCATCCAGCGGCCGATTGAGGCCGGGTCACGAACCTGTCGCCAAACCCTCGCCGAAGCGTCACGGGCTTGGCCTAACACCCCGGACCTCACCGCCCGTCGGGGGCGGCGATCGAGGGGTCTTCCAT
>JAGIBE010000286.1 GCA_017744495.1 Caulobacter sp.
CCGCTGGAGAAGGTCCGCAAGGTCCTGAAGATCGCCAAGGAGCCGATCTCGCTCGAAACCCCGATCGGGGACGAGGAAGACAGCCACCTGGGCGACTTCATCGAGGACAAGAACGCCATCCTGCCGATCGACGCGGCCATCCAGTCCAACCTGCGGGAAACCACCACCCGCGTGCTGGCCTCGCTGACGCCGCGCGAAGAGCGCGTGCTGCGGATGCGCTTCGGCATCGGCATGAACACCGACCACACCCTGGAAGAAGTCGGCCAGCAGTTCTCGGTCACCCGCGAACGCATCCGCCAGATCGAGGCCAAGGCCCTGCGCAAGCTGAAGCACCCGTCGCGGAGCCGGAAGCTGCGGAGCTTCCTGGACTCGTAAGGGTTCCGGAGCCGTCAAAAAACGCCCCGTGCCTAAGGCGCGGGGCGTTTCTATTTTACCCGAAGTTTCACTTCCTAGCCGTTTTTGGTGTCTCGGCCGTCCGGCTCTTTGGCGACACCCTTGAACGGGCCGGGCGAAGCTTTTCGCTCCATGAAATGGCCGGTGCGTTCGTCACGCTTCTGCCAGTCGCCGTTCTCGTGCTGGAACTGAGTGCGGCCAGTGACAGCGCCGCGTCGGAAATCATTGCCGGTATTCTTGGCCATGGTGCTTCTCACATTCAGGGGGAGAGAAACCGGGGCATCGTCACCGATGCCCCGGGGAGGACTACGCGTAAGCGGTGAGCTTCCAGGTCACCGCACGCCCCTGGTACGGGGGCATGGTGTTGCCCTTCGCGATGGGAGCCGTCGTCGACGGGGTCCCAACGACCTGCCAAACCCCGGATTCGGGGCAGGTCTGACCAGTGGTAGCGGTAGTGCCCAGCGGCTTGCGCTGCGTAGCGGATGCTTGCCCCAACATCTTGGGGATCCTTTCATCCGGACCCTTGATTGTGCCTCAGGAATCGCGTTCCTAGAGGGCGCTCGCACGAGCATCCCTGACAGCCTGGGTCCACTTAGGCCGTTGGGCGAGGGAGGCGTCCTACCGCCTCCCTCTACCCCCTCATTGAAGCTCGATTCGCGTTTGGGCGCCAAAAAATTGGCAGCCCTCCAAGTGGAGTGCTAACCGAGCTTAACAGAGAGTAGAGACACCATATCTCGGCCCGAGCTCCCATCTACCCCCAATATATAGCTATACCGAAGTAATCCACAGGAACCGACCATCCTGTGGATAGATCCTTTAAGGCCGCCAAGAATCTTTAGTTTGGCCAAGAAAAAAGTGGCTCCGTTGGGAGCCACCTTGAAGGTGTTCGTAGGCCTAAAACCCTACTTGTTGACCTTGGCGTCCGCCCCGGCGCTGCCGCCCACCGAGGCGCTGGCCCCGTCGCGGGAGGCCGAGCCCGAGACGCCGACCGAGCCGGCGCCGTCGGCCCCGCCGCGATGGGTCCCCGCGCCCGTGGCGGTCGAGCCGTTCAGCGAGCCCGACACGCCGCTGGTCGACAGGTCGCCGGCCGCGTTGGCCGCGCCCGAGGCGTTGGCCGTCGCCGAGCCGGCCGTGTCGGTGGCCGAACCGACCACGGCGTCGGCGGCCGAGCGACCCTTCTTGGCGGTGCGGGCGGTGGTGGCGCGGGCGGTCTGGTCCGTGGTCTGGACCGCGTCGCTGGCCCGCGCGCGGGTGCGTTCGGTGGTGCTCTGAAGCCGCGAGGTCAGGCCGTCGGTGTCGGGATTGAGCTGGCCCGAGCCGCTCAGCGAGCCGCCCGCCTGGCCCGTCAGGCCGCCGACCGCGCCACCCAGGCCGCCCGAAGCGCCGCCCGATCCGCCGAGGATCTGGGCGTGGACCATGGGGGCGGAGAGCAGGACAACCGCCGTGGCGGCGCCCGTCAGGAAGGAAGTCTTGCGCATCTCATTCTCCTGTCGATCGACGACTCCGACGGTCGTCTCCCGAACGGTCAGAACGCGGCTGCGGCCTTTTGCTTCCCTCCGGCGAAGATTATTTTCGCCGCCGGAAAGGTTACGCGCCTCCGTTTTCAACCCTAGGGACTTTCAGGGACCGACGAACTGGCGACCCGCCCGCCGCGCGGCTAAAGTGTCCGGAGAGACCAAGGAGCCCGCCATGACCGTTCCCGACGAAGAGGTCTTCGCCTTTGTCGACGGCGAACTGCCGCCCGAGGCCATGGCCCGGATCGAGGCGGCCATGGCCACCGATCCGCAACTGGCCTTGAGGGTCGAGACCCAACGCTCGCTGCGCCGCCTGCTGTCGGGCGCCCATGGCGGAGCCGGACGCCAGCCGGAAGTCAGGGGCGCCGGCGCTGTCTCGCCGCCCACAGAGGCTAAGGGCGCCAAGGAGGCCGAGGTGATCGCCTTCCCGGGCGCCCAGGCCAAAAAGGACAAAGCTCAAAAAGAACGGGCGAAGAAGGAAAAGGCGAAGGGCGTCTTCCGGCCGCGCGAAGCCAGGGCTCCCAAGTCCGGCGACGGATCGGGCCGGGGCCTGCCCGCCTGGGTCGGCCTGGCCGCCTGCCTGCTGGTGGGCTTGGCCGTCGGCCGGCTGGCCGCGCCGCCGCCCGTCACCCTGAGCGGCGCGGGCGAGCCGCCGCCGATCGCCACCGGACCGCTGGGTCAAGCCCTGAACACTCACCTGTCGGGCGACGTCGACGGACCGGTGCGCATCGCCCTGTCGTTCAGGACCGCCTCGGGCGTCTATTGCCGCGCCTTCCAGGCGGCCGGTCCGGCCCCGGTGGCCGGGGTGGCCTGCCGCGAGAGCGACGCCTGGCGCGTGCGGGCGATCGTTCCGGACAAGGCGGGATCGTCGCCGCCGGCCGCCGTCCTGGCCGTCGTCAATGCGATGATCGCCGGGCCGCCCCTGGACCCGGCCGCCGAGGCCAAGGCCAAGGCGAACGGCTGGAAGCCGGCGCGATAGGAGGGGCCGCCCCCCGGCGAGGCCGGAGGGCGGCGGGTCCGAACCCGCGCAGGGGGGAATGCGGGATGGGCTCGGACCGGCTGGCGCCGGGCGCGATGTCCTAAACGATCATGTACCTAAGCGATCATGTCGAGGAGGGCGCCCGTCATCTCGTCGACCGTCCGGATGACGGCGGCGTTGGCTTTGAAATCAGTCTTGGCTGAGACCTGGTCGACGGTTTCCTTGACCAGATCGACGGGCTGTTCGCCCCGGATCTGCTCGGCGCCCCAGGCGACGGCGCGCTGAGCGCTGGCGTTGAAACGGTCGGCGGCGGCGAACATGCCCGCCGCGGCGGTGTTGAGAACCTGCACGACCATCTCCTTGGCTTGCCAGGCCAATCTGGGTCGCTCCGGTTAACGGGGCTTAACGAAACAGGGTGAAGTTTCGCGGTTAACCGCGGAATCCCGCAGCCCGACGTCAGACGCTGATGTCGGCGACCAGGCCGGTCAGTTCGCCGGTGGCCTGACCCAGGGCCGCGCCGGCCGCGGCCTGCATCTTCACATTCGTCTGGGCGACGGCCAGTTGGGTGAGATCGACCGGCGGCGGAGCCTGGGTCGCCTGCACCGGTTGCGGGGCGGCGGCGGTGAAACGGGCGGCGGCGATCTGCACGGCGTCTTTCCCTCAATGGTCCCGCCACCCTGGTCGCCAACCCTTAAGCCCGCCTGACCAAACAGGGTAAACGCCGCCCTTGCTCGGGATAACGCGTTCTTTCGATGGGACTTTTCCAGGAAGATTACAAAAGGTTCAGGTTCGAAAACCTCGACAAGCCGTCTCGGTCTGGCCAAGGTTCGCCCCTTTCGCGGGCAAAGCCCGAAATTCCTTAGTTTCACGCGTTTTCTTCACGCGAACCGGTAGCCACTTCGCTCGAAAACGCTTTTTGGAGCCTGCCTTGATGCCGTTCTCCCGTCGCGCCGCGCTCGCCGGCGTCGCCCTGGCCTTGACCATTCAGCCCGCCCTCGCGGCTCCCCCCGCTAAGACCAAGCCGGCCGCCGCCGCAGCCAAGCCCGGCGGCTTCACGCCCTCGGCCGACGCCCTCAAGGCCCATATGAGCTTCCTGGCCGACGACCTGCTGGAAGGCCGCGAGGCCGGCACGCGCGGCTATGACATCGCCGCCAACTACGTGGCCTCGCAGTACGCGCTGATGCACGTCAAGCCGGCCGGCGACAACGGGACCTATCTGCAGCAGGTGCCGCTGACGGCCTATCGCGCGGCCAACGAGGGCGGGGTGTCCTACACCGGCGCCGACGGCAAGTCGGGGACCCTGGTGTTCAGTGAGGACTACCTGCCCCAGGCCCAGGCTCGGCAGGCCGAGACCTCGATCACCGCCCCGCTGGTCTTCGTCGGCTACGGCATCGTCGCCCCCGACCGCGGCCGCGATGACTATGCGGGCCTGGACGTGAAGGGCAAGATCGTCGTCCTCCTCAGCGGCGCCCCCACGGGCCTGCAGACCGAGATCCGCGCCCACTACGGCAATCTCAACGTCAAGCGCGCCGAGGCCGCCCGTCGCGGCGCTGTGGGCGTGATGGTCATGCCGACCACCAGCTCGGAAAAGCGCCGTCCGTTCGCGCGCAGCGTCGGCTCGTACCAGGAATGGAAGATGACCTGGAACGACGCTCAGGGCGTGCCTTATGTGCGCGGGGCCGAGGCGCCCTTCCTGGCCAGCCTGAGCCCGGCCGGCGCGGCCAAGCTGTTCGCCGGCGCTCCATCCAGCCTGGACGGGGCCCTTGCGACCGCCGAGACCCCGGACGGCGCGGTCAAGGGCTTCGCCCTGCCGACCAACGTCACCGTCCAGCTGAAGACCGAGATCGAGAAGCGCCGGAGCAGCAACGTGGTCGGCCTGATCGAGGGCTCGGACCCGACGCTGAAGGCCCAGACCATCATCCTCAGCGCCCACCTCGACCACCTGGGCATCCACGGCAAGGACGCCGACAAGATCAACAACGGCGCGCTGGACAACGCCTCGGGCGTGGCCACCCTGCTGGAGGTGGCGCGCGGCTTCAAGGAAGCCAAGACCAAGCCCAAGCGCTCGATCGTGCTGCTGACGGTGACGGCCGAGGAGAAGGGCCTGATCGGCTCGGAGTACTTCGCCCACAACCCGACCGTGCCGCGCGAGGGCATGGCCGCCGACGTCAACCTGGACATGCCGGTCCTGCTGTACGACTTCCAGGACGTGATCGCCTTCGGCGCCGACCGCTCGTCGATCGGCCCGGCCGTGGCCCGTGCCGCCGGCCGCGTCGGCATCGGGCTGTCGGGCGACCCGCTGCCGGAAGAGGGCCTGTTCACCCGCTCGGACCACTACCGTTTCGTCGAGCAGGGCGTGCCGTCGGTGTTCCTGATGACCGGCTTCAAGAACGGCGGCGAGAAGGCCTTCAAGGACTTCCTGGCCACGCACTACCACAAGCCCAACGACGACCTGAACCAGCCGATCGACTACAAGGCCGGCGCCCGCTTCGCCCTGGTCAATTACGAGATCGCCCGCGAACTGGCCGACGCCCCCGCGCGTCCCAGCTGGAACAAGGGCGACTTCTTCGGGAACCTGTTCGGGAAGAAGTAGAGGTTTGAGCGCGAGCTCGGCGGCTTTCCACGAACTCGCGCCAATCCTTCAGTCGTCATCCTCGGACTTGTTCCGAGGACCCCTGCTTCAGCCAAGTTGCCGCTTCAGGACGCGCACGGCGTCGCCGCGCCTCTTTCCGCTGCCGACAACGTGACCGACAGAGGGGTCCTCGGGACAAGCCCGAGGATGACGGAGTTTTTGTTGACCCCGCCTCCGCCCGGCGCGATCTAGATCGCTCCAAACAGCCGGAGGCGGGACAGGTGAAGAGCGTGGGCGTCCTGCTGAGGATCGGCCTGATCGTCCCGGCGATCATGGTGGCCGACGTCCTGGTGGCCCAGCACCTGTTCCCGGGCTTCGACGCCGGCGCCCAGTTCATCAGCGAGCTGGGCGGCCCTAAGGCGCCCCTGCCGCAGGTCTTCAACATCGGCATGATCCTGGCCGGCCTGGCCGGGGTGGCGGCCGGGGCCGGCTTCGCCCATGCCCTGGAGCACGCCGGTGGGCGTCGCCGGGTCTCGGCCTTCGCGGGCCTGTGGGTCGCGATGACGGGGCTCGGCGCCCTGTTCGCCGGCCTGTTCCACTGGCCCGACCCCATGCACCGCGCCTGCGGCGTGGGCCTGGCCATCCAGTTCGCCCCGCTGTTCACCGCCTGGGCCCTGTGGGGCAAGCCGGCGCACCGCCGCCTGGCGCGATTCTCGCTGGGCTGGTTCTTCTTCCTGCTGCTGGTGCTGGCCCTGCTGACCGGGGTGTGGAACGTACGGACCGGCAGCGACGTGGGCTTCTGGCAGCGCGGCCACGCGTTCCTCGGCCTGCTGTGGCTGGCCATCGCCGCCTTCTGCCTGGATCGCCACTGGCGGGCGCGCGACCTGATCCCGCCCCTGCCCGTCCCGGACGCCGAGCCTGAGCCCGAACCCGACTACGCCCCCGCCGCCTCGTAGGTGACGATCAGGTCGTCGGACGCCAGGGCGTCGCCCTTCAGTGCGTTGACCAGGTCGGCCGCGGTGGTCTTCTCGTCGAACGGAAGGCGCTCGGCCAGGGCGAAAATCTGGAAGTGATAGTGGTGGACGCCGTGGCCAACCGGCGGCCGGGGCCCGTACCAGCCGACGGACCCGCTGTCGTTCACCCCCTGGGTCGCCGCACCGATCAAGCCCAAGGTGACGTCGTTCGGCACCCCCTCGGGCAGACTTGTGGCCTCGCCGGGGATGTTCCAGATCAGCCAGTGGACGAACGGCTTTTCGCGCGGTGCGTCCGGGTCCTCGACGATGATGGCGTAGGCGGCCGCGCCCTCCACCGGCGTCCAGACCAGCGGCGGCGAGAGGTTGTCGTGATAGGCGCTGTGGCGGTCGTCCAGGCGGCCGTTCGGATCGGTGGCGGGCGTGGTCAGGATCAGGCTGAGGTCGTCGCCATAGGGCTCGACGCGCTGGATGGCGATCGACGCGCCGGAATGGTCGGGGGTCTGGGCGTGGGGCATGGGAGTCTCCTGGTCCACAGAAGAACCCGCCGAACTCGGTGGGGTTTCAGGCGCGGCCGGTCCGCGCCTTCTTCCGACGCCGGGCCAGCCGCCGAGCGCCGATCCATGCGCCGGCGATGGCGAAGGCAAGGATGATCGAAACGCCTAATTCCCCCGGGGTGGGTACGAAGCTGATGTAGCAGTGGCTGATCGGGATCAGCGAATGCGACTTCATCTTTTCCGTCGCCGCGACACCCGCATCCATGGGCTCCCGGTCGGCGGCGATCGGCCGCTCGACGGACGCGGCTTTGGCGTTGCTCACGACAGGCTCCCCCTGGCGGCCTGACGCCATCCTCGCGGCGGCGAGGGCTCGACGCAATCCCCTGCGGCGCCCGTCACCGCCAGGCGTAGTTGAAGCTGAGGCTGATCCGCTGTTCCTCGGCCTGGTTGGGCGTCACCTCGTGGCGAAGCCAGCTCTCCCACATCAGGATCGTCCCCGGTTCGGGCTGGACATAGACGAACGGCTGCAGGCCTTCGGGCGCGTCGTCCAGGCGGGTGGGCGCGGCCATCATCATCGGCAGGCGCGGATCCTCGAACTTCAGGGCCGAGGCGCCTGGCGGGATGGTGACATAGACCGTGCCGGAGATGACGCTGTGCGTATGGATGTGGCCGGTGTGCTGGCCGCCGGGCTCCAGGATGTTGATCCAGAAGCTGTCCATGACCAGCTTGCCGCCGGCCAGGTCGAAATGGAGCTCCTTGGCGAAGGCCAGGGCGTGCTTGTCGAGCTTCTTCTTGAGGTCGGCGAACAGGCTGTCGCGCTGAGCCAGGTCGTCCAGCGAGGCGTAGGAGGTGTAGCCCATATAGCCCTTGCGCTCGGCCCACGCCTGGCCGGCCTCGTCGTCCTCGGCCACGGCGATGCAGGCGTCATGCAGGTCGTCGATGAAGGCTTCGAATCCCTTCTCGCCGGCCAGTGTGGCTTCATAGAGCGGCGTGACGAAGAGCGGGCGCGTGGTCATGGAGCGGGTCATAGCGCTCCTGATGATTGACGACAAACCAAGATCGGAACATGATGAGAACATGGCTGATGGCGACCACATGCTCAAGATCGACGCGGCGCTCGCCGAGCGGCTGAAAGCTGTGTCCGAGGACCTGGGCAAGAGCCTGGACGAATACGCCACGCAACTGCTCGACGCCTATACGGGCCTTGATCCGCACAAGGAAGACGACGCCTATTGGGCGGAGCTTCGGCGTGAGGCCGATGAAACGTTCCGCGATGGCGGCATTCCCCTTGAGGACATCGAGCAGTGGATGCGATCTTGGGGAACTGACGCACAGCTTCCTCCACCAGAGCCTCGTCCTCGCGTCCGCGAATGAGGACAGTCGAATTCTCGCTGACGGCGAGACGCGATCTGAGCCGCCTCAGACAGTGGCTGGACGAGCGTGCGCTTCACGTCACGCGTGAAGCAATCGAAGTCATCGTCGCCGCCTATAAATCTTTGGCCGAATTTCCAGAGCGAGGCCGGACGGTTCCAGAGGGTCTGCGGGAACTCATCGTTCCCTTCGGATCGGCCGGCTATGTGCTCCAGTACGATGTGCGGCCGGGGCAGGTGACTATCCTGCGCATCTTCCACAGCCTCGAAGATCGCTGAACCTCCCAGACTCGCCTATATCTCCACCCGTGAACGACGCGACCCTCGACACCCCCGCCAACGCCCTGAAGGGCGCCGCCCTGATCAAGGACGAGGTCACGCGCCTGCCCGACGCGCCGGGCGTCTACCGGATGATCGGCGAGAACGACGAGGTCCTCTACGTCGGCAAGGCCAAGAGCCTGAAGAAGCGGGTCGTCCAGTACGCCCAGGGCCGCTTCCACACCAACCGCATCGCCCACATGGTGGACGCGACGCGGGCCATGGAGTTCGTCACCACCCGCACCGAAGCCGACGCCCTGCTGCTCGAGATCAACCTGATCAAGTCGCTGAAGCCGCGCTTCAACGTGCTGCTGCGCGACGACAAGAGCTTTCCCGAGATCATGATCCGCCGCGATCACGAGGCGCCGCAGCTGCGCAAGCATCGCGGGGCGCACACGATCAAGGGCGACTATTTCGGTCCGTTCGCCAGCGCCTGGGCGGTGAACCGCACGCTCAACACCCTGCAGAAGGCCTTTCTGCTGCGCTCGTGCAGCGACAGCGTCTACGAGACCCGCTCGCGGCCCTGCATGTTGCACCAGATCAAGCGCTGCGCCGCGCCCTGCACCGGCCTGATCGGCAAGGACGACTATCAGGCCCTGGTCGACCAGGCCGAGGATTTCCTGCGCGGTAAGTCGCGCGCCGTGATGGCCAAGATGGCCAAGGCGATGGAGGAGGCCGCCGAGGACCTGGAGTTCGAGCGCGCCGCCCGCCTGCGCGACCGCATCCGCGCCCTAGCCTCGGTGGCCCAGGAGAGCCAGATCAATCCCGAAACCGTGGAGGAGGCCGACGTCGTGGCCCTGCACGTCGAGGGCGGCCAGGCCTGCGTGCAGGTGTTCTTCTTCCGCGCCGGCCAGAACTGGGGCAACCGCGCCTACTTCCCGCGCGTGACCGGCAACGCCGAGGAGACCGAAGACGAGCGGGGCGAGGCCACCACCGAAGAGCAGCGGATCCTGACCGCGTTCCTGGGCCAGTTCTACGACGACAAGCCGATCCCGCGCCTGATCCTGACCAATCTCGATCCGGCCGACCGCGACCTGCTGGCCGAGGCCTTCTGCCTGAAGAGCGGCCGCAAGGTGGAGATCAGCACCCCGAAGCGCGGTGAGAAGGCCGACCTGGTCGGCCATGCGCTCACCAATGCGCGTGAGGCGCTGGGGCGGAAAATGGCCGAGGGCAGCGCCCAGACCAAGCTGCTGGCGGGCGTCTGCGAGGCGTTCGGCCTGGAGGCCCCGCCCGAGCGGATCGAGGTCTACGACAACAGCCACATCCAGGGCACCAACGCCGTGGGCGGCATGATCGTGGCCGGGCCGGAAGGCTTCATGAAGGGCCAGTACCGCAAGTTCAACATCCGCTCGACCGAGCTGACGCCGGGCGACGACTACGGGATGATGAAGGAGGTCCTGCGCCGCCGCTTCTCGCGCCTCGTGAAGGAAGAGGAAGAGGGCGACAGCGAGAACCGTCCCGACCTGGTGCTCGTCGACGGCGGCAAGGGCCAACTGGACGCGGCGCTGGAGGTGATGGCCGACCTGGGCGTCGACGACATCGCCATCGTCGGCGTCGCCAAGGGGCCCGACCGCGACGCGGGGCTGGAGCGGTTCTTCCTGCCCGATAAAGTCCCATTCATGCTCGAGCCCAAGTCGCCGGTGCTCTACTACCTCCAGCGCCTGCGCGACGAGGCCCACCGGTTCGCGATCGGGGCGCACCGCACGCGGCGCTCGATGGACCTGAAGAAGAACCCGCTGGACGAGATCGAGGGCGTGGGTCCCGGGCGCAAGAAGGCCCTGCTGCACGCGTTCGGCTCGGCCAAGGGCGTGGCCCGGGCGGGGATCGAGGACCTGGTCAAGGTCGAGGGCGTCAGCCAGCCGCTGGCCGAGCGCATTCACGCGTTCTTCCGGAAGGGGTAGGGCCTATTCCTTGGCCGACAGCTCCAGCCAGTCGAACTCCTCCTCCAGCGCCCGATAGGCGTCGTCGCCGATCTCGCCGCGATGGCGTAGGTCGCTGAGCGTCCGGCGCGAGACCTCGACCACCCGCCGGCGCAGGACATTGTCTTCCGACTCGCGGGCGTTGCGGCCCTGGCGGGTCAGGGTCAGGGCGTCGCCGTATTCGCGGCGCAGGGCCTCGGCGGCGGGACTGTCGTCGCCGTCCAGCTCGGCCAGCATGGCCTTCAGGGTGGCGGCGCGGGCGAGCTTCATCTCCTTTTGCACCGGGTCGTCGTCGGGCAGCGGCAGCAGAGCGATCAGCGGCTTGAGGGTCAGGCCCTGGATCACCAGCGTGCCCAGCACCACCGCGAAGGCGGCCAGCTGGATGAAGTCGCGATAGGGGAAGCCTCCGGGCAGGGCCAGGGCGGCGGCCAGGGTGACCATGCCGCGCATGCCGCACCAGGCCACCACCAGCCCGCCCGACGCCGTGGGCGGAGCCATGCTGGACCGGGCCAGGCGCACGCCGAACCAGTGGTTCTTCAGCCGCACGCCGGTGTTGTAGCTCATCACCCAGGCGATGCGGATGCCGATCACCGCCGCCAGGATCACCCCGGCCGCGCGCAGATAGACGCCGCGTTCGTGCGGCGACAGCCCCTCCAGGATCGGGCCGATCTGCAGGCCGATCAGGGTGAAGGCCAGGACGTTCAGCACCACCGTCACGGTCTCCCAGACCGCGAAGGACGGCACGCGCAGGCGGGCCGCCATGGGCAGGTTGGTCCGCCGGGCCAGGGTCACGCCGTAGACGACGATGGTGATCACCCCCGACAGCCCCAGCCGCTCGGCCAGGATCCACACCCCGAAGGTCGAGACGAACTGGATGATGATCGAGCTGGGCGCGTCGTTGACCTTGCCGAACAGAGGTCGCGACAGATAGGCCAGGCCCAGGCCCACCACCACGCTGCCCACGGCCACCAGGGCGAAGGTCGGGGCGGCGTTGACTAGGCTGAAGCCGCCGACCGCCGACGTCACCGCCAAGCGGTAGATCAGCAGGGCCGACGCGTCGTTCAGCAGGCTCTCGCCCTCCAGGATCTTGAGGATGCGATGCGGCGGCCGAACCTGGCGCAGCACGGCCAGGGCCGCCACGGCGTCGGGCGGGGCGACCACCGCCCCCAGGGCGATGGCGGCGGGCCAGGGCATGGTTGGGAACAGCAGCCGCGCGACCACGGCGACGCCGACCGTGGTCAGGGTCACGGCGATCAGCACCAGGGCCGAGACCGGCCGCCAGTTGTCCTTCAGATCGCGCAGCGAGGAGTCGTAGGCAGCGTCCAGCAGCACCGGGGCGATGAACAGGGCCAGGATCAGCTCGGGCTCCAGCTCAAACCTGGGCGCGCCGGGCATGAAGGCCACCGCCGCCCCGCCCAGGGCCAGCAGGGCCGGATAGGGCGCGCCGAGCCGCCGGGCCAGGGCCGACAGCACCACCGCCCCCAGCAGCAGAGCCAGGATCCATTCGAAGACGAGCATGGGCGTAGCGTCGCTTTTCGCGAGCGACTTGGCAAATGGTCGAGAGCGGACAGCCGAGCGAGCGCGGCTATTCCACCGCGAACACCAGCCCCGCCTTCGCCTGCAGCCGCTCGACCAGCTTGTCCCGCAGCGCCGCGCCCGGCGTCCAGATCCCGCCGGCCACCTCGGGCGAGTCGACCAAACACAGGGCCGTCTCACCGATCATCTTGCTGGTCGAGCCGTAGCCCGGGTCCTTGTCGCCCTTGACGCCGGCGCGAACCTGACGGCCGTCGTCGGCCAGGGCGACGAACAGTAGGTCGTAGAAGCCGGCCTCGCGCTCTTCCTGGCTGGGCCCTTCGCCCGGCTTGGGACCGCCCTCGGCGCCTAGGGCGGCGTTGGCCGCGCCTATGGCCTTGGCGGCGGCCTCGCCCGCCTCGCCGGGGCCGGTCAGGGCCATCTCGTCATAGACGAAGTCGGCCCCGTACGGCTGGTCCATCAGCCAGTTGGAGCGGTGGACGTTGCGGGTGTTGATCGCCGCCATCACGAAAGGCGCGGTCCACTGGCCCAGGTCCTCGTCATAGGCCACGGCCGCGCCGTGCGGCTGCTTCGGACCGGCGAAGTCGGGGGTCAGGGCGAAGGGGTCCTTCAGGTATTCCAGCACCTGCGGGTCGCGGGCCGCCGCGGCCAGGGTGGCCTTCAGGCTGGCGGCCGTGCCGCCCGAGAACGCGCCGCGCATGGCCCGCACCCGCCCCTTCACCCGCGAGGCGGGCGCGCCGAACCGCTTGGCGGCCTCCTGTTGCACGAACCAGACGCCCAGCTCGAACGGGATGGAGTCGAAGCCGCACGAGAAGACGATCCGCGCCCCGCTGGCCTTGGCCGCCGCCTCGTGGGCGTCGATCATCTGGCGCATCCAGGCCGGCTCGCCGCACAGGTCCAGATAGTCGGTCCCGGCCTGGGCGCAGGCGGCCACGAGGTCCGAGCCGTAGAGCTGGTAGGGGCCGACTGTGGTCAGCACCGCCTTGGTCCGGACGACCATGGCCCCCAGCGAGGCGGGGTCGTCGGCGTCGGCGACGATCAAGGGCGTGGAGGCCGGGGCCCCGATCTCCTCGCGCACGGCGGCCAGCTTGTCGGCGCTGCGGCCGGACATCGCCCAGCGAAGGTCCGGATGATGCTTCGCGAAATGCTCGGCCACCAGCCGGCCGGTGAAGCCGCTGGCGCCGTGGACGACGACGTCGAATTCCGCCGAAGGGTTCATGGGTGCGCC
This sequence comes from Caulobacter sp., assembly GCA_017744495.1. Lineage (GTDB taxonomy): Bacteria > Pseudomonadota > Alphaproteobacteria > Caulobacterales > Caulobacteraceae > Caulobacter. The sequence goes on from JAGIBE010000286.1 coordinate 13,295, forward strand.
TCCCGCCGTGTTCTTGTTGGCGAGGAGATTGGCGCGGAAGGGCAAGCGGATCAAACGCTCGTTAGGTCGCTACCGGGTGAATTGAACCGGCCATTGGAAGGCGAGGCGGCCATCGCGCCAGACGTTGATCAGCAGGAACTCACCGGATGGCTCGCCCGGGTGATAGCTCGGTTCGTAGTACTCGACGCGGACGGGCACGCCCTTCAGCTCGGTCGGAGCGCTCGCCAGGCAATCCTGCTGGGGCGGGCGCGGCTTTCTGAAACGGATGCTGGCCCTGCAGCCCAGCAGGATGGTCTTGCCGGTCGATGTGCGGAATGGATAGCCGTCCCGATAGGCCAGCGTCAGGGTTTCGCTCGTGAACACCCCTTCGACGGCGACCAGATGGGGATGGGCGGGCGGGCGCCAGCGGAATGCCTCCGCCTCCCGGTCCATGCTTTCCAGCCCCATCCAGGCCAGTCCGCCGACCAGGATGGAGCCGAACACCAGGCCGAGCAGGCCTGTCCAATCGGTGTCCGACGGCTTTCCCATGGGCCCTACCCGGAGACCTTCGCCTTCAACCCCAGCAGCCCCAGGAAGCTCAACCCCGCCGCCACCGCCAAGTAAACCCCTACCGGCGCCAGGCCGCCCTTCTCGGCCAAGGCCTGGGCGATCACCGGCGCCAGGCCGCCGCCCAGGATGCCGCCGACATTGAACGCCGCCGAGGCGCCGGTATAGCGCACGCGGGCCGGGAACAGCTCGGGCAGGAAGGCGCCCAGCGGGCCGTAGACGAAGCCCATGACCAGCAGGCCCAGCGACAGGAAGGCGAAGACCAGGCCCAGCGAACCGCCGCCCAGCATCGCCGGCAGCAGGGCGCCGACGGCCACGGTCATGGCGCAGCCGGCCATCAGCACCCGGCGCGGGTTGCTGGCGTCCGACCAGTAGCCGGCCGCGACGATGCCGGCGGCCATGAACAGGATCGCGCCCAGCTGCACGCCCAGCATGGCGGTGCGGCTGTAACCCAGCGTCGTGACGCCGTAGCCCAGCGCGAAGGCGGTCATCAGATAGTAGACGGCGAAGCAGCAGATGGTGGCCAGCGTGCCGCACAGCGTCGCCTTCCAGTGCTCGCGCAGCAGCTCGCCCAGCGGCACGGCCGGCGGGGCCTCGTGGGCGATGGCGGCGGCGAAGTCCGGGGTCTCGGTCAGCTTCAGGCGGACCCACAGGCCCACAGCGACCAGGGCCGCGCTGCCCAGGAACGGCAGGCGCCATCCCCAGGTCTGGAACTGGTCCGGCGTCAGGACCAGGCCTAGCAGCAGGAACAGGCCGTTGGCGGCGATGAAGCCGACCGGGGCGCCCAGCTGCGGGAACATGCC
>JAGIBE010000287.1 GCA_017744495.1 Caulobacter sp.
CTTCTGGGCCGAGCATCTGCCGTCGGTCGAGAAAGCCGTCGGCGACTATCTGGACAAGCGTCTGGAGGCCAACCCGATCCCGTAGGGGGCGGCGTCAAGTAATCGCGAGTTACCGGTACCATTAGGCTTGCGATCCGGGACAACTCACCGTCTTCTGCGCTGAACACTGTTCGCGGAGGAAGACGGTGAGCCAGACCATACGGCCGTTCCTGATGTTCCAGAACCAGGACGCCGAAGCGGCGATGACGTTCTACGTGTCGCTGTTCTCCGACGGAGAAATCCTCGACATCGAGCGGTATGGCGCCGCCGGGCCCGGTCTCGAGGGCACGGTGATCCGCGCTCGTTTCCGTGTCGGAGGCCAGGAAGTCTTCGTCTCCGACAGCTTCGTGAAGCACGCCTTCGGCTTCACCCCCTCTTCGTCCCTGTTCGTCGACTGCGCCTCGGAGGACGAGATCGTGCGACTGTCGGCGGTTCTGGCCGAGGGCGGCGCGGTGCTGATGCCCTTGGGCGACTACGGCTTCAGTAAGCGCTTCGCCTGGGTGAACGACCGGTTCGGCGTGTCCTGGCAGCTGAACCTGGCCTGACATCGGTCTTCGAACCTCCTATTTATTCACCATCTGAGGAATTTCTGGATGGCGTGCATGCACTACGACATCGTGATCGTCGGCGGCGGAGCCGGCGGGCTGGAGCTGGCGGCCCGGCTCGGGCGCAAGCTGGGCCCCAAGGCCGGTAAGGAGCGGGTCCTGCTGATCGACCGCTCCAGCTTCCATATCTGGAAGCCCACCCTGCACGAGGTCGCGGCCGGCACGCTGGATACGCACCAGGAGGGCCTCTCCTACTCGATCCTCGGCCGCGCCAACCACTTCAGCTTCCTGCTGGGCGAGCTGGACAGCTTCGATCCGACGGCGAAGCGCCTGAGCCTGAAGCCGATCATCGGTGAAGGCGGACGGGTGCTGGTGCCCGAGCGCGGCGTGACCTTCACCTGGGGCGTGCTGGCGATCGGCAGCGGCAGCAACCTGTTCGGCACGCCGGGCGCCGACCAGGCCCACCTGCTGGAGCGCACCGAGGACGCCGAGGTCTTCCACACCCGCCTGCTCGCCGCCTTCATGAAGGCCTCGTTCTCGGCCGAGAAGACCATGAGCGTGGCCATCGTCGGCGGCGGGGCCACGGGGGTCGAGCTGTCCGCCGAGCTGATCGAAGCTCATCGCGAACTGCTGGAAAGTCTCGGCCACGAGCAGCGCTTCCGCCTGGACATCGCCATCGTCGAGGCCGCGCCGCGCATCCTGGGTGGCCTGCCCGAGAAGATTTCCGACCAGGCCACCGTGGCCCTGGAACGCAAGGGTGTGCGGGTCCACACCGGGGCAAAGGTGGTCGCCGTCCATCCCGACCGGCTGGAGACCAGCCAGGGCGACATCCCGGCCGACCTGATCGTGTGGGCGGCGGGCGTGAAGGCCGCGCCGAGCAACACGGCCTATGGCCTCGAAACCAACAGGACCAACCAGTTCGTGGTCAATGAACGGCTGGAGACCTCGGCGCCCGACGTCTGGGCCCTGGGCGACTGCGCCGCCGTTCCCTGGGTCGGGACCGAAGGCAAGGAGGGCCAGATCGTGCCGGCTCGCGCCCAGGCCGCCCACCAGCAGGCCAGCTATCTGGCAAAGGCCCTGATTGCCCGCCTGGGCCAGCGCCGGGTCGAGACGCCGTTCGTCTACAAGGACTTTGGCTCGCTGGTGTCGCTAGGCGAGAACCGGGGCGTCGGCGCGCTGATGGGCGGGCTGGGCGGCCCGAACTTCTTCGTCGAGGGCCTGGTCGCCAAGTGGGCCTACATCTCCCTGCACCTGGACCATCACCGGGCGATCATGGGCACGCCCAAGACCGTCGTCCTGGCCCTGGCCCGGCTGCTGCAGCAGCGCGTGGCGGGGCGGTTGAAGCTGCACTGAGCCTCAGGTGCAGGGCGGATACTTGGCGAAGACGGCCTCGTATTCAGCGAGCGTCATGGGGAAGTTCATGGCCTTGCGGCGTTCCTCTACGGTCTCGGGCGCTTCCAGCGTGTCGACCATCCACTTGCCGTTCTTGCAGGTCATCTGGGTGCCGTAGCGCTGGGGGCGGTGTTCGTTGATCGCCAGGCGGTCGTACATCAGGCCATAGCTTTGGCCGTCGACCTCACCCGTGGCCACAAGGGGTTCGAGCACCGGCACGAAACGGCGCCAAAGCTCCAGGTCGGAATGCTGGACGATGTGAAACGCGGCCGACGCGGCCTTGTCGCCGTATCGGCTCTTCAGGAACCACCCCTCGGGCGGTACCATGGCCAGCAAGGCTTTCTGGTTCTCCATGTCGGCCTCCTCGATCGATGACCACATCACCGTTTGGGCGGCTTTGATCTCATCCGGCGGCAGCACGGTCAGGTCGATGCCGGTCAGCACGCGACGACCGACCTGGTCCAGGCGGCCCATGCGCTCCAGCTTCTCGGAATCATTGGCCGGCGGCGGCAAGGCGGCCTGGGCCTTGCGCTCGGCGTCCATAGCCTCCCGAACGGGCGCGACGAGCGCCGCCGCTCGCGGGCTCAGCGTGGTGGGAGCCTGGCTCGCCAGCGCCGCCGTTATCAGAAGCTCGATCATGTTCGTTCCGGCAAAATTGACGCGGCAAGCTCAACCTTGAAGCGTGGCGATTTCTGGGCGGACTCTTAGGACGCCACGATCCGCCCGCCAGTCATCGGTTCCGCCACCCCAGTCGTTCCCGGGAAGCTGATAGGCAAACCCCTCGCCGTCCGAGCGGCGAGGTACGCGAAGGCCTCGGCCTCGATGGCGTCGCCGCGCCAGCCGACGGCCTCGGCGGTGCGGACCGGCACGGGGACGCGCTCGGTGAGCGCCTTCATGATCTGTGGATTGTGCCGCCCGCCGCCGCAGACGATCAGGGCGTCCGGCCGCTGGCCGTGTTCGAACGCCTTGACGACCGCCTCGGCGGTGAAGGCCACCAGGGTGGCGGCGGCGTCCTCGGAGGACAGGTGATCGACCAGGTCGAGCGGGAAATCATAGCGGTCCAGCGATTTGGGCGCGGGTCCCGAGAAATAGTCGCTGGCCAGGAAGGTTTTCAGCACCGCCTCATCGACCACGCCCGCGGCGGCCAAGCGCCCGCCCTCGTCGAAGCGGCCCAAACCTCGGCTCTGCAGCATCAGGTCGATCATGCCGTTGCCCGGCCCGGTGTCGAAGGCCTGCAGGTCGTCGTCCGGACCGATCAAGGTGATATTGGCCACCCCGCCGATGTTCAGGGCCGCAACGGGCGCCGGCAAGCCCGAGGCCCGGGCGCGGGCGGCGTGATAGATCGGCGCCAGCGGCGCCCCCTGCCCGCCCGCCGCCACGTCGGCGGTGCGGAAGTCGAAGGCCACCGGCCGCCCCGCCGCCTTGGCCAAGCGTTGCGCGTCGAGCAACTGCACCGTCCGCCCCACCCGATCCGGTTGGGGCCGCTCGTGCAGCACGGTCTGGCCGTGGACGCCCAGCAGGTCAAAGTCCGACCAGGCCAGGCCATGCTCGGCCAGGAAGCTTTCGGCGGCGTGGAAATGCTCGTCGGCCACCGCGCGGGCGGCCTCATCGAAGATCTCCGGCGCGGGCTTGTCGCGTGGCCAGCCCCGGGCGACCTCGGTCGCCACCAGCAGCAGGTCGCGGGTTTCCTCCCGCAGCTTGCGCTCGCCGCATGGCCCGAAGGCCTCGATCTCGACGCCGTCGGTCTCGAGCACCGCCATGTCGACCGCGTCGAGCGAAGTGCCGGTCATGAATCCCAGGATCTTCATGGCTTGGTTGACTGCCATGGGCCGGCCCGGGTAGCTAGAGCCCATGATCGACGCCCGCGTTCTGTCCCGTCCGTATTACCGCCCGCTGCCATAGCGGGAGGCCGACGAGACACGTCGCTTGCACCCCGCCTCGCCGGGGTCGCCCAAGATCGATCATGCGCTCCGGCCCTCCCCGGAGATCTCAAATGAAAACCTCACATTCCGACCTCGCCGTGCTAGACGGCCCCCCGTTCTCTTCAGAAGCGTCCAATTCAGAGAGTCGAGCCATGTCCGCCCCCGCGTCCTTCAAGTCGGAATTCCTCCAGACCCTGCAGGCGCGCGGCTACATCCACCAGATCACCCACCCGGAAGAACTGGACGCGGCGGCCGCCGACGGGATCGTGACGGCCTATATCGGTTTCGACGCCACCGCGCCGTCGCTGCACGTGGGCTCGCTGATCCAGATCATGATGCTGCGCCGCTTGCAGCAGGTCGGCCACAAGCCGATCGTCCTGATGGGCGGCGGCACGACCAAGGTCGGCGACCCGACCGGCAAGGACGAGAGCCGCAAGCTGCTGAGCGACGCCGACATCCAGGCCAACATCGCGGGCATCAAGCAGGTCTTCGCCAAGTTCCTGACCTTCGGCGACGGGCCGACCGACGCCATCATGGTCGACAACGACGAGTGGCTGAGCAAATTCGGCTACGTGCAGTTCCTGCGCGACTACGGCGTGCACTTCACGGTCAACCGGATGCTGGCCTTCGACAGCGTCAAGCTGCGGCTCGAGCGCGAGCAGCCGATGACCTTCCTTGAATTCAACTACATGCTGATGCAGGCCACCGACTTCCTGGAGCTGAACCGCAAGTACGGCTGCGTGCTGCAGATGGGCGGCTCGGACCAGTGGGGCAACATCCTGAACGGCGTGGAGCTGACGCGTCGCGTCGATCAGAAGGCCGCCTTCGGCCTGACGACGCCGCTCTTGGCCACCGCCTCGGGCGCCAAGATGGGCAAGACCATGTCGGGCGCGGTGTGGCTGAACGCCGAGCAGCTGAGCCCGTACGACTACTGGCAGTTCTGGCGGAACACCGAAGACGCCGACGTCGGCCGGTTCCTGAAGCTGTTCACCGACCTGCCGCTGGAGCGCATCGCCGAACTGGAGGCCCTGCCGGGCGCCCAGATCAACGAGGCCAAGAAGGTGCTGGCCGACGAGGCCACCCGCATGGCCCACGGCGAGGACGAGGCCCGCAAGGCCCGAGACGCCGCCGAGAAGGCGTTCGAGCAAGGCGCGCTGTCGGCCGACCTGCCCACCTTCGAGGTGCCGGCCGGGGATCTGAAGGCCGGGATCGTCCTGGCCAACCTGTTCGCCGACGCCGGCCTGGCCGCCTCGCGCGGAGAGGCTCGGCGTCTGGCCCAAGGCGGCGGCGTGAAGGTCAACGACAAGGCCGAGCCCGACGCCAACCGCGTCGTGACGGAGGCCGACCTCATCGACGGAGTCGTCAAGCTGGCCGCCGGCAAGAAGAAGATCGTGTTGGTGAAGCCCGTTTAGGTATCGTATGCCCGGACGGTCTTCGACTCGTCCGGGCATACGACCCGCTTCGAGGGATTTGAGGAAAGCACGATGCTGGAACCCGGCGACAAGGCTCCCGATTTCGATTTGGCAACCGACACCGGGCGCGTCAGCCTTTCCGGCCTGAGGGGCAAGAACGTCGTGCTATACTTCTATCCGAAAGACGACACGGCCGGCTGCACGTCCGAGGCGCTGCAGTTCTCGTCCGAAGTCGAAGAGTTCGCCAAGCTCGGCGCGGTGATCGTCGGCGTGTCCAAGGACAGCGCCGCCTCGCACGCCAAGTTCCGCAAGAAGCACGACCTGACCGTCGAGTTGGCCTCGGACAACACCGGCGAGATCGTCGAGGCCTACGGCGCCTGGGTCGAGAAGAGCATGTACGGCCGCAAGTACATGGGCATCGACCGCTCGACCTTCCTGATCGACCGCGAGGGCGTGGTGCGCAATGTCTGGCGCAAGGTGAAGGTGCCCAACCACATCAAGGCGGTGCTGACGGCCGCCAAGGCCCTCAAATAACGGTGTTGCCCGACGGCCGCAGGCGTGCGGTTATCGCAACACTGCGCCGCCCGAACGGTGGCAATCGCCCGCGGAACCTTTTATCGGTTGAATTGTTTATGCAAAACGTCGCCCTGCGTTCACGCTTGGCGCGAAGTATCTTGCGCGTTTCCGCTTTCTCGTTGCATATCGCCGGGACCTTGAAAACGGGGGTTTCCTAGGGCGATGGCGATCACGCGCTTCAAGCGACTCCGGCAATCCTTGGAAGAGCTGTTCCCTGAGCGCCACCTGTATGTGCGCTCCGGCGGCGAGATGCGCGGCTACGTTTTCTCCACCGGCAAGCAACTGATGTGCGCCACCGGGATCGCCGCGGCGGCCCTGTGGATGGGCGTGTGCACCGCCGCCATGATGGTCAACGCCCTGTCGGTCAGCTCGACCGACCAGGTGGTCATCAAGCAGAAGGCCTATTACGAGCGGCTCAACGCCGACCGTCAGGCCCGCCTGAACAGCGCCGTCGCCCAGCTGTCGGCCACCAGCGGCTCGCTGGACGAGCTGGCCAGCTCGGTCGAGAAGCGCCACGCGGGCCTCGCTCTCCTGCTCAGCGACTTCAAGGGCGTGCCCGGCGCCGCCCAGGCCCTGCAGATTTCCAAGCCCCACAAACTCGGCGCCTCGCCGATCGAGCGCATCCAGGCCACGCGGATGGATCAGGAGCGCCTGATCGACGCCGCCGAGACCTTCGCCAAGAGCCGCGCCGAGCGCCTGCGCTTGGCCATGCGGATGGCCGGGCTGGACGCCGGTTCGTTCACCGGCCGCGGCGGCTCGTCGCTGGGCGGCCCCCTGATCGAGGCCAAGGACCCCCGCGCCCTGGCCGCCGTGCTCGACGTCGACGAGGAATTCGCCGGCCGCATCCAGCACGCCGCCACCGACATGTCGGACATGCGCCAGCTGAGCGCCGCCTCGCAGCGCCTGCCCTTCTACCGCCCGACCAACAATCCGGCCCTGAGCAGCAGCTACGGCGTCCGCTTCGATCCGTTCACCCATCGTCCGGCCTTCCATTCGGGCCTGGACTTCCCCGGCTCGTTCTACACGCCGATCATGGCGACCGCGCCGGGCGTGGTGTCGTTCGTCGGCGTGCGCTCGGGCTACGGCAACGTGGTCGAGATCGACCACGGCCAAGGTTTCAAGACCCGCTACGCCCACCTGCAGGCCTCGTCGGTCCGCGTGGGCCAGCGCGTGGCCATCGGCCAGCGCATCGCGGCCATGGGCTCGACCGGCCGTTCGACCGGTCCGCATCTGCACTACGAAGTTTGGGTCAACGGTCGGGCCCAGAACCCGAACCGCTTCTTGAAGGCTGGTGAGTATGTTCAGCAAGCAAGCTAAGGCGCCCAAGGGCCCCGCTCGGATCGAACCGCTGCCCATGTCCATGGCTCCAACCCCCGAGGCGCCTCGCAAGGCTCCGCCGAAGGTGGCGTCCCTGATTTCGCCCGACATCACGATCGAGGGCGGGATCACCGGCGACGGTGAACTCCAGATCGACGGCGTCGTGCGCGGCGACGTCCGCGTCGGCCGCCTGACGATCGGCGAGACCGGCCACATCGAGGGCTCGGTCTATGCCGAGGCGGTCGAGGTGCGCGGTCGTATCGTCGGGGCGATCACCGCCAAGCAGGTCCGCCTCTACGGCACCTCCTACATCGACGGCGACATCACCCACGAGCAGCTGGCGATGGAGACCGGGGCGTTCTTCCAGGGCCGCAGCCTGAAGTTCCAGCGCCCGGCCGCCCCGCCGCAGCAGCAGGCCTCAACGCCGCCGCCGCAACCGGCGCCCGCCCTGGCCAAGCCGGTCGGCTAAAACAGAAACGCCCCGGATCGCTCTGGGGCGTTTTGCTTTCATGAGCTGGTTTCAGCGGCTCGACAGCACGAAGGTGTTGCCGTCCGGATCGCGGAACTTGGCGAACGTGCCCCAGGGCTGCTTTTCCGGCGGCCCCTCGAACTCGACGCCCTTCTCGACCAGCTTGCGATAGGCGTGCTCGACGTCGTCGCAGGCGAACGAACCGTTGAAGAAGCTGCCGATGCGATCCTCGTGACCATCCGGCGTGAACAGCACCACGCCGGTCTCGGCGCCGGGAATGCTCAGCTCGACCCAGCGCTTGCCCGGCCCCATGGGCTGGTCCGTCGCCACGCGCAGGCTCATTTTCTCGGTCCAGAACGCCAGGGCCCGATCTTGGTCGCTGACTGGAATGCTGACGAACTTCAACTGCCTTATCACGCTCATGCCCGCTCCCTCCGGCCAGCTGGATCACGATCTGGATTAACTGGCTCCCGTTGCTCCCGGGAAGTTGTGCAGGCAATGCTATGGCAATGAATGAGCAAGCCTACACGATCGATCGCTACGTCCTCGACACGCTGATGGCGGACCTGGTTGGCCATGACCGACGACCTTCGGCCTTCATGGTCTATTTGGCGATCGTGGCGGCGCATTCGGGCGGTCGCGCCAGCCTGAGCCATGCCGAAATGGCAGAACGGACGGGCTTGTCGCGCCGCGCGGTGCAGGGAGCCGTTGAGGTGCTGGATAGGCGGAGGCTGATCGAAGTCAGCCGCCAGAGCGCGACAGAGGCGGCGACCTATGTCCCGCTGACGCCGTGGCGACGTCAGCGGGCCTAGTGGACTTTAGGCGTCTCGCGTTGCTCCGACCCGCTGGGCCAGGGACGCGCCCATGAAGGCGTCCAGGTCGCCGTCCAGCACGCCTTGCGTGTCGGACGTCTCGACGTTGGTCCGCAGGTCCTTGACCATCTGGTACGGCTGCAGGACGTAGCTGCGGATTTGGTGACCCCAACCGATGTCGGTCTTCTGGTCTTCCAGCGTCTGCTGGGCGGCCTCCCGCTTCTGCAGTTCGGCCTCGTAGAGCCGGGCGCGCAGCATCTTCCAGGCCTCTTCGCGGTTCTGGTGCTGCGAGCGTCCGGCCTGGCAAGCCACGGCGATGCCGGTCGGGATGTGCGTCAGGCGCACGGCCGAGTCCGTCTTGTTGATATGCTGACCACCAGCCCCGGAGGCCCGGTAGGTGTCGGTCCGCACATCGGCCGGATTGATCTCGATCTCGATCGTGTCGTCGACCACCGGATAGACCCAGGCCGAGGCGAACGAGGTGTGGCGGCGGGCGCTGCTGTCATAGGGGCTGATGCGCACCAGACGGTGCACCCCGGCCTCGGTCTTCAGCCAGCCATAGGCGTTGGGGCCCTTGACCAGCAGGGTCGCGGACTTGATGCCGGCTTGGTCGCCGTCGGTCTCTTCGATCAGCTCGGTGGTCATGCCGTGGGCGTTGGCCCAGCGGGTGTACATCCGCAGGAGGATGCCCGCCCAGTCGCACGACTCGGTGCCGCCGGCTCCGGAGTTGATCTCGATATAGGCGTCGTTGCCGTCGGCCTCGCCCGACAGCAGGGCTTCGAGTTCGGCGCGCGCGGCGCGTTCCTTGATGGTCTTCAGCTGGGCGCGGGCGTCGTTCAGGGAGTCTTCATCGGACTCCATGTCGGCCAGCTCGGCGTATTCGACCGCGTCCTTAAGGTCGCGTTCGATCGACTGCACGGCCTCGACCTTGGCGGCCAGGCTGGCGCGTTCGCGGGAGACGGCCTGGGCTTCCGACGGGCGGTCCCAGAGGGTCGGGTCTTCGACCCGGGCGTTCAGCTCATCGAGCTTTCGGAGGGCGACATCCCAGTCAAAGACGCCTCCTGAGCAGTCCCACGGACTGCTCGATGTCGGCCGCGGCGGCCTCGACATCCGGTTTCATCACGTAGCTCCGTGACAGTGTTGAAGGGCGCGGGACATAGCCCGTGACCGGAGTCGGCGCAATGACCTCGGCCGACGATTAGTAGAGGCCGCTGATGTCCGGGGCCTGGGTCGGCGGCTTGGCCGGGCCCTGGGTCGGGTTCGGGCCGATCTGGCCGTCGGGCCAGGCGTCGCCATAGGGCTGCGGCCCGGAGCTCGCGGTCGGCACGACGACCTTGGGCTCGGTGCCGGGCCGGAACGCCTCGCGAATGCCGCGGACCATGGCGAACTTGGCGTTCTTGGGGGCCTTGAACTCGGTCTTCGGCTGACCCTTCAAGGCTTCGCGCATGAAGTCCATGAAGATCGGCACCGGGCCGGTGGCGCCGGTCTCGCCCTCGCCCAGCGAGCGGTTGTCGTCGAAGCCGATGAACACGCCGACCACCAGGTTGGGCGAATAGCCCATGAACCAGGCGCTGCGGTACTCGTTGGTCGTGCCGGTCTTGCCGGCCAGCGGATAGCCCAGCGAGCTGGCCTGGGCCGCGGTGCCCCGTTGCACCACGCCCTGCAGCATCGAGGTGATCTGATAGGCGGTGATCGGGTCCATGACCTGTTCGCCCAGGGCCGGAATACGCGGGCTCTCGTCGCCGTTGAAGCCGGCGTTGCAGCGGACGCAGTCGCGCTTGTCGGCGCGGAAGATCACCTTGCCCTCGCGGTCCTGGACCAGCTCGATCAGGTGCGGATCGACCCGGCGGCCGCCGTTGACGAAGGCCGTATAGGCCGTGGTCAGCTTGAAGGGCGTGGTCTCGCCCGCTCCCAGGGCCATGGCCAGCACGGGGGCCATGTCGTGGGTCACGCCGGTCTTCTTGGCGGTCTCGACGATCTTCTTCATGCCGACGCTCTGGGCCAGGCGCACGGTCATGGCGTTGATCGACTGCTCCAGCCCTTTGCGCAGCGGCAGGGCCCCGTAGAACTTCTTGTGGTAGTTCTCCGGGCTCCAGTCCTCGCCGTTGGCCCCCTTCAGGGTGATGGCGGCGTCGACCACCACGCTGGCCGGCGTGTAGCCGTTCTCGAGCGCGGTGGCGTAGACGAACGGCTTGAAGGCCGAACCGGGCTGGCGCATCGCCTGGGTGGCGCGGTTGAAGTTCGACAGCGAGAAGCTGTAGCCGCCGACCAGGGCCACGACGCGGCCGGTATAGGGCTCCATCGCCACCAGGGCGCCGTTGACGATCGGGATCTGGCGCAGGCGATAGGCGGCGGAGCTGTCGGATTTCTCGACGAACACCAGGTCGCCGACCTTCAAGCCCTTGGTGGCGTTGGCCCAGGCCATGTCCTCGCCGGCGATGGCCCCCTCGCCTTCCCCCTTGGCCAGGCGAACGCCGCCCGAGGCCGAGGTGACGACCGCCGGACGCCAGCCGCGGCGCTCCGACGGCGGGGCCTTCTTCAGCGCCTGCTTCTCCCAGCTTCCGTCCAAGAGGGCGGCATCCAGGGCCTCGACATGGCCCCAGGCGCCGCGCCAGCCGTGGCGGCGGTCGTACTTTTCCAGGCCTTCCATCAGCGCCACCCGGGCCGCGGTCTGCAGCTTGGGGTCCAGGGTGGTGCGCATGTAGTAGCCGCCCTCGTTCAGGCGGGGACCGAGGGTGGCGACGCCGCGCTGACGTACTTCCTCGACGAAATAGTCGGCGTCGCGGTACTTGGCGCGGCTGGGCGCGGCCTGGACGATCAGGTCCTCGGCCATGGCCTTCTTGGCGTCGGCCTGGCTGATCCAGCCCTGCTCGGCCATCTGGCCCAGGATCCAGTCGCGGCGGGCCTTGGCTTTGGCCTTGTTGCGGATCGGATGGTAGTTGTCCGGCCCCTTGGGCAAGGCGGCCAGATAGGCGCACTCGGCCAGGCTCAGTTCGGGCAGCGACTTGCCGAAATAGTTGTAGGCCGCCGCGCCGACGCCGTACGAGCGATAGCCCAGCCAGATTTCGTTCAGATAGAGCTCGAGGATCTGCTGCTTGGACAGCGATTGCTCCAGCCGGTGGGCCAGGATCGCTTCCTTGAACTTGCGCCCGACCGTGGCGTCGCTGGTCAGCAGGACGTTTTTGGCGACCTGCTGAGTTATCGTCGAACCGCCTTCCAGGCGGCGGCCACGGATGGCGTTGCCGACGTTGTTGAGCATGGCGCGCGAGAAGCCGCCGACATCGACCCCGCCGTGCTTGAAGAAGTTGTGGTCTTCGGCCGCCAGGAAGGCCTGGGCCAGCTGGGGCGGAATCTGGTCGTACGGGACGAAGATCCGGCGTTCCTTGCTGTATTCGCCGATCAGGGTGCCGTCCCAGGCGTAGACGCGCGTGGCCGTCGGGGGGCGATAGTCCTGCAGCTCGCCGGCGTCGGGCATGTCATGGAACAGCCACGCGGCGTAGATGGCGATGGTGAAGCCCGCCACGGCGATCGCGGACAGCACCGCGACACCGGCGATGGCGATCCATCGTTCTCTGGGCTTCAGATCCACGCAGCCTCCGTCGGGCGACGCACTTTCGCCCGCTCCGTTCGAATCCTCTAGAGCGCGATCGGCAAAAACGTAAGTGGTTTTGCGGTCGCGGGGATTTGCCACGTCCGACGCGTCTTCCCCGTCATGGCTCTACCGCGCATCGGGCGAGGCGCCAACGGCTCTCGCCAGCCTAGCGAGCGGACGTCGCTCCAGCCCTAGCGGGCGGCCAGGCGTGTCTGGGTCTGGAAGTAGGATTCGATGGAGCCGGCGACGGCGTCCATCAGCCGGTCGCGGCCGGCCGGGGTCTTCAGGAGCTGCTCGTCGTCCAGATTGGTAATGAAGCCCATCTCCAGCAACACGGCGGGCACGTCGGGGGCCAGCAGCACGATGAAGCCCGCGTCGCGGTGGCTGCGGCGCAGCAGGGTCGTCTCCTCGCCGACGTTCTGGAGCAGGGTCTCGGCGAAGGCCGCCGAGCGGTTCTTGGTGGCGCGCTGCGACAGGTCCAGCAGGATCTGGCTGACCGCGCGGTCGCGGCCCGGCAGATTGGCCTTCATCAGCCAATCGTCCTTCTCCAGCACCCGGGCGACACGTTCGGTGCCCTTTTCCGACAGGGTGTAGACGCTGGCGCCGCGGGTGGCGGCGTCGGGGCCCGAATCGGCGTGCAGCGAGATGAACAGGTCCGCGTCGGCGCGGCGGGCGATCTGCACGCGGCTTTCCAGCGGCACGAAGGTGTCCGACTGGCGGGTCATGACCACGGTGTAACGGCCCGACTTCTCCAGCTTGGCTTTCAACGCCTTGGCGGCGGCCAGGGTGACGTCCTTCTCGGCGGTGTTGGCGCCGGACGAGCCGGGGTCCTTGCCGCCGTGGCCGGCGTCGATGACGATCACCTTCTTCAGGCGCAGGACCGAGGCCTTCACCGGCGCCGAGACCAGGGTCGGCTTGGTGGCGAGAGGCTGAGCCGCGCCGGGCGCTTCGGTGGACTTCAGGTCGATAACATAGCGATAGGCCGACACGCCGTCGCCCGGCGGCAGCAGGAAGCGTCGGCGGACCTCGGCGTTGGCCTTCAGGTCCAGGCGCAGGCGCGCGCCGCCGGCGGCCTCGTCGATCGCCCAGCGCTCGACCAAGCCCTGGCCGGTCCCTTGCAGGTCGCCGCCCGTCGTGACATTGGGCAGGCCGATTACGACGCGGCGATCACCGGCGCCGTCGGCCAGCAGCTTGCCGGTGGCGGCGCGGTCAAGGTCGATGACGATGCGGGTTTCGCTGCGGTCGCCGCCGAAGCGGACCTTCTGAACGCCGGCGGCCGGCGCCGGGCCCTGGGCCATGGCCACGGCGACGCCGGCCAGGGCCAGGCCGCCGACGATCATCACCGCCCGCGCCCATCCTGTCCTCGCCGCCGAGATCAGAACCCTGTTCATGCCTACCGTCGCCCCCAGGCGCTCAACTTAAACCGAAAAACTGATATGCGCATTTCACGGTAGAGAAAGCGTTAACCTCGAGCGCGACATCGCCGCGCAGGCGTGTTCAGTCGAGCGCTTTTCTTTTACGGCGCGATGTTGCTAGACTATGGTCCGCGCGCTGAGCGCCGTGATCGTCATGGCGGAAAGCGTGAGCGGTTCCTATCTCCCGAGCGCATCTCGTGTTCGTGGCCGGAACCGCCGGACTGAAACGAGTTTGGGCTCGATTACCAGCGTGAGGCGCGAAGCCTTCGCATGGATCGTCCCGCAGGGTCCGCGTCGGACCCTTAAGCCGCTCCGGCGTCGACGCTCCATCCGATCCGCGCCTTCCGGCGCGTTTAAGGAACACAGAAACCTTATGGGCTGCGCCGCACCCGACCGCCTTTGGCGACCGACCTTCCGCAACCGCTTCGGCGGCGCGACGGGCGGTGACGTGCGCGCCTTTCAATCATATCGGCGCCCGGACCTAGCGTCCGCCGCGCGCCGTGGAGATACCTTTTATGTCGAAGAAGATGTTGATCGACGCCGCCCACGCCGAAGAGACGCGTGTGGTGGTCGTGGACGGTACACGGGTTGAAGAATTCGATTTCGAGAGCCAGACGCGCAAACAGCTCCGGGGAAATATCTATCTCGCCAAGGTGACCCGCGTTGAGCCCAGCCTGCAGGCCGCGTTCATCGAGTATGGCGGCAACCGCCACGGCTTCCTGGCC
>JAGIBE010000288.1 GCA_017744495.1 Caulobacter sp.
GTTCTGGCCGGTGCACGCCGAGCCCGTGGCCGCGCCCTCGGCCGCCGCGCCCCGCTTCACCGTCGAGGTGAAGGGGCGGGGGCCCGACGTGATCCTGATCCCCGGCCTGGCCTCGTCGGCTTCCGTCTGGGACGACACCGTCAAGCAGCTGCGGAGCCGCTATCGGGTGCACGTGATCCAGGTCGCGGGCTTCGCCGGCGCGCCGGCCGGGGCCAACGCCGGGGGGGCGGTGATCCAGCCGACCGTCGACGCTTTAGACGGCTACATCAAGTCGGCCGAGCTGAAGTCGCCGGCCGTGATCGGCCACTCGATGGGCGGGCTGATGGGCCTGATGCTGGCTCGCCAGCACCCCGAGGACGTCGGCCGCCTGATGGTCGTCGACAGCCTGCCCTTCTATCCTATGGTGTTCTCGCCCGCCGCCACGGTCGAGGCCGTCAAGCCGCAGGCCGCCGCCATGCGCGACCGCACGATCGCCGCCACGCCGGAGGGCTGGGCCGCTTCCGAGACCGCGATGATGGCGCGCCTGGTCAAGTCGCCCGAAGGGCTGAAGTCGGCCACGGCCGCCGCCATCGCCTCGGACCGCTCAGTGGTGGGCCGCGCGCTCTATGACGACCTGACCACCGACCTGCGCGGCGATCTGGCCTCGATCAAGACCCCGACCACCATGCTCTATCCGTGGGACCCGGCGACCGCGCCCCAGGCGGCGTTCGACCAGCTTTACACCGGCGCCTACGCCCCGATGACCCAGGCCAAGGTCAAGCGGATCGACGGTTCGTACCACTTCATCATGCTGGACCAGCCGGCCGCCTTCGCCTTCGAGGTGGAGACCTTCCTGAAGTAGGGCGCCTTGCACGGCGCCGATCCGGCCGGAACAGTGAAGCCATGATGATTCTGCCCGCTTCCGTCCGCCGCTTCGCGCTCGCTTTCGTCGCCCCCGTCTTCGTGGCGCTGGCGATGGGGGCGAGCCCCGCCCTGGCCGCGCCCGCCCTCTGGGTGATCAAGGACAAGGACTCGACGATCTACCTGTTCGGCACGATCCATGTGCTGAAGCCGCAGACCCAGTGGCGCACGCCGAAGATCGCCCAGGCTTTTGAAGCGGCCGACGACCTGGTGATGGAGATCGAGCAGCCCGAGAACCCCGCGGACACCCAAGCCCTGATGCTGAAATACGGCATCGACCGGACCGCGCCGCTGTCCAGCAAGCTGACGCCCGAGACCTACGCCAAGCTGCAGGCGGCGGGGCAGGGCATGGGCTTCCCGCCTCAGGCCCTGGACGTGATGCGGCCCTGGCTGGCCGCCCTGACCGTGTCGCTGACCCCGCTGATGAAGGCCGGCTACGATCCCGAGAGCGGCGTCGAGAAGCTGCTCAGCGCCCAGGCCAAGGCGGCGGGCAAGCCGATCTCGGCCTTCGAGACCATGGAGCAGCAGGTCCGCTTCTTCGCCGACATGACGCCGGCCCAGGAGACCCAGCTGCTGGAGTCCACCCTCGACGAAGTGGACGACGGCCCCGCCAAGATCGACTCTCTGGTCGCGGCCTGGGCGGCGGGCGACGAGGGCGAGCTGGAGCACGAGATGATCGACGAGATGCGCCGTGATTATCCCGAGCTCTACAAGTTGCTGCTGCTCGACCGCAACCGCGACTGGGCCGACCAGCTGAAGACCAAGCTCGCCGGCTCCGGCGTCAGCTTCGTGGCCGTGGGGGCGGGCCATCTGACGGGCCCCGACAGCCTGCAGGCCCAGCTGAAGGCGTTGGGAATCAAGGCCGAGCGGGTGGAATAGGGCGTCTCGACGCTTCGCCTCCTAAGCCGCCGCCCCGCCGTCCTTGCGCAGGTAGATCGATCGCTTCGGCGCCGCCAGAACCCGGTGCAGCATCGGTTCGAAGGCCTCCAGCGGCATCGACTTGTAGTTCGGGTCGAAGGCTTCCTGGTCGTAGATGTGGCAGAACTGGGCGGTGTATTCGAA
This sequence comes from Caulobacter sp., assembly GCA_017744495.1. Lineage (GTDB taxonomy): Bacteria > Pseudomonadota > Alphaproteobacteria > Caulobacterales > Caulobacteraceae > Caulobacter. The sequence continues at coordinate 1,963 of JAGIBE010000288.1, forward strand.
GCTGGGATGGCCCCGGAACTGGTCGCGCATGTCGCGGTCCAGGCCCAGGTGGTGGAAGAAGTAGTAGCCCTGGAAAATGGCGTGGTGCGCCACCATCCAGTGGTTCTCCTCCGAGACGTAGGGCTGGAGGATCGCCGCGGCGATGTCGGCGTGATTGCGCGGGCCCAGGATGTCGCCGATGTCGTGCAGCAGGGCGCAGACCACGTATTCCTCATCGCGACCGTCCTGGAAGGCGCGGGTGGCGGTCTGCAGGCTGTGGTCCAGCCGGTCGATGGCGAAGCCGCCGCAGTCGCCCTCCAGCAGCTTCAGGTGCGAGACCAGGCGCTTGGGCAGGTCGCGGCCGAACTCGATCGAGGCGTTGGCGATGATCGCCCAATCCTGCGCCGTGCCGTCGACCATCGCATGGAATTTGGCCCGCTCGTGGTCGTCCGGATGCTGGTGGCCGTCGGCCATGGCGTTCTCCTCCCGAACATTTGTTTGACCTGATCGTGCGCCGGTCCTCGCGGCGCGTCAACGCGGCGCAGGAACTTCCAAAGACCCATTGAGAAGCGAAGCCAGACCGGCTAGACGGGCTCTGCGCTTGGACGGCGCGGCATCCACCGTCCAATGCGGGCGTAGTTCAGAGGTAGAACGTCAGCTTCCCAAGCTGAATGTCGGGGGTTCGATTCCCCCCGCCCGCTCCAATTTCCCCACATCTCCAAGTTTCACTGTGCGGTTCCAGGCGGCCCGTTTCCAGGCAGGAAGAGGGGCCGCGCTTGCGCCCGTCCCGCGAAACTTGATACTTCGCACCCTGAAATGACGGGGCGGGCTTGTTGGTCCGTCCCGTCGTCGTTATTTCGCGCCCTCAAGTTCCCCCAAAGACAGACGAGACCACGCCCGTGGCGAAACCGGCCAAAGCCATCATCCTCAGCGCCGGCCAGGGTAAGCGCCTGTCGCCCCTGACCGACACCCGTCCCAAGTGCCTGGTCGAGCTCTCGGGCCGCACCGTGCTGCATTGGCAGCTCAAGCACCTGGCCGAGGCGGGGATCACCGAGGCGGTGGTGGTGACCGGCTTCGCCGCCGACACGGTCGAGAAGGAAGTCGTCGGGCTCGACATCCCGGGCTTGAAGGTCCGCACCCTGTTCAACCCGTTCTACGCCCTGACCGACAACCTGGCGACCTGCTGGCTGGCGCGCGGCGAGATGCGCGGCGACTTCCTGCTGCTGAACGGCGACACCCTGTTCGAGCGTTCGATCGCCGAGCGCCTGATCGGCGCGCCGCCGGCCCCGATCACCGTCACCATCGACCGCAAGGCCGCCGGCTACGACGCCGACGACATGAAGGTGCTGACCGAGGGTCTCAGCCTGCGGGCCATCGGCAAGACCATCGAGCGGTACGACGCCGAGTCGATCGGCTTCCTGCGCTTCGATCCCGAGGGCGCGGCCCTGTTCACCCACATCGTCGAGCAGGCCCTGCGCACGCCGGAGGGCCTCAAGCGCTGGTACCTCAGCGTGATCAACCAGATCGCCCAGGAGCATGACGTGGTCCGCGTGCAGTCGATCGAGGGCCTGCAATGGGCCGAGATGGACTTCCCCGAGGACGTGCCGAAGAACCGCGAACTGGCGGCGGCCTGGGTCGCGGCGGGCGAATAGGCCGGTCGGCCTGAGCTTCCGGGCCAGTTCTTCCGCAGGCTGAATACTGCTCGCCGGTGTGGCAAAGCCGCATCGGCGATGCGCGTTTGCGCGTCTTCTCCACAAACAAAGTAAGCCGCTTCTTACTCTGTCATCGACCAGTCACAGGGACTCCCTATAGCCCGATCCGCTCAACCTGGAACGGTGGCGACGCACGTGGGGGACAGGGCCGAGGTCCGACACCTTCCGGCGTATCGATCGATACAAGGCCTGATCGGGCCGGAAATGGGGATTTCATGCGGAAGTTCGGAATTCAGAAAGTCAGCCTGCTGACGGGCGTCGCCCTGTCGGCCATCTCGTTCGCGACGGCGGCCCTGGCCCAGGAGGCCTCCTCGACCGCCCTGGACGAGATCGTGGTCACCGCCGAGCGCCGCTCGGAAAACCTGCAGAAGGTGCCGGTGTCGGTGGCCGTGGTCGGCGGCGACCAACTGCGCGCCGTCAACGCCGACGGCAGCGACATCCTGGCCCTGTCGGGCAAGGTGCCCAGCTTCTACGCCGAGACCACCACGGGCCGGATCTTCCCGCGCTTCTACATCCGCGGCCTGGGCAACATCGACTTCTACCTGGGCGCCTCGCAGCCCGTGTCGATCATCCATGACGACGTGATCCTCGAGCACGTCGTGCTGAAGTCGAACCCGCTGTTCGACATCAAGCAGGTGGAAGTGCTGCGCGGTCCGCAGGGCTCGCTGTTCGGCCGCAACACCACCGCCGGCATCGTCAAGTTCGACACCAACAAGCCGACCCAGGACCTGGAAGGCCGCTTCAGCGCCTCGTACGGCACCTACGGCACGACCACCTTCGACGGCGGCATCGGCGGCCCGCTGGTGGCTGACAAGCTGGCCTTCCGCGTTTCGGCGCTCTACCAGCACCGCGACGACTACGTCGACAACACCTTCGCGGGGACCAGCGCCGACGGCACCGTCACCCCGAAGAAGAACGCCATGGGCGGTTTCGACGAGAAGGACGTCCGGGTCCAGCTGCTGGCCACCCCGACCGACCAGCTGACGGTCCTGGCCTCGGCCCACGCCCGCAACTACGAGGGCACCTCGACCCTGTTCCTGCGCCAGGCGCTGAAGAAGGGCTCCAACAGCTCCTCGGCCCCGCGCGACAGCGTCGCCTTCGACGAGGCCAACAACAATCCGCAGGCCTACGACACCCAGGGCGCGTCGCTGAACATCGCCTATGACTTCGGCCCGGTGACCCTGACCTCGATCAGCGCCTATGAGACCACGTCGGGCTACAGCCGAGGCGACACCGACGGCGGCGCGGCCGCCAACTATCCGGTCGCCGGTCTGCCCAATGGCTTTGGCCAGTCGATGGGCCAGGTCCGCGACCTGGATCAGCTGACCCAGGAAATCCGCCTGGCCAGCAACGGCGACGACCGCCTGAAGTGGCAGATCGGCGCGCTGTACTTCGACTCGCGCGACACGACGGACTTCTATCAGCGCGGCTATTTTCTGCTGCCGACCTCGGCCGGCTACAACCCCAACAACTGGGTGCGGCTGAACAACCTGAACACCTCGTGGGCGGTGTTTGGCCAGGTCAGCTACAAGCTGACCGACGCTCTGACGATCACCGGCGGCCTGCGCGACACCTACGACGCCAAGAAGACCGTGCTGAAGAAGACCTCCAACACGGCCGCCAACGTCTCGACCTACACCGGCCGCCGCTACGTGCGCCTGTCGGACGAGCAGGTCAGCTGGGACCTGAGCGCCAACTACGAGGTCAATCCCGATCTGAACGTCTATGCCCGGGTGGCCAAGGGCTTCCGCGGCCCGACCATCCAGGGCCGCTCGGCGGTGTTCAACAGCGACTTCACCACGGCCAACTCGGAAACGATCCTGTCGTGGGAAGCGGGCCTGAAGAGCACGCTGCTGGACAACACCCTGCGCTTCAACGCCTCGGCCTTCACCTACAAGGTCAAGGACATCCAGCTGAACGGCAACGACAGCAACGGCAACGGCGTGCTGTTCAACGCCGACAAGGCCAAGGCCTACGGCCTGGAAGCCGACGCCGAATGGCGCCCGATCGCCAACCTGACCCTGACGGCCGGCGCGAGCCTGCTGCACAGCGAGATCGACGACAAGCGCGTCTACGCCCAGGTCTGCGCCTTGAACGGCGTCGTGGTCTGCACGGTCAAGAATCCGACCATCAAGATCGGTTCGAACACCTACGCCCAGATCGACGGTCAGCCGCTGCCCAATGCGCCGAAGTACAACCTCAGCTTCACGGGCCGCTACGACGTGCCGGTGGGCGCCGACGGCAAGCTGTTCGTCGCCACGGACTGGAACGTTCAGGGCTATACGAACTTCGTGCTCTACAAGACCGACGAGTTCTACTCGAAGGGCAACTTCGAGGGTGGCCTGAAGCTGGGCTATGAGGGGAACAACGGCGGTTATGAAGTGGCCCTGTTCGGCCGCAACATCACCAACGAAAAGAACCTCAAGGGCGTCATCGAGAACTATATGGCGGCCGTCTACAACGAGCCGCGCATCGTGGGCGTCTCGATCAGCGCCAAGCTGAAATAATCCGCGACCGCCTTTCCGGAGGCCTTAAGACCCGTCGTCGACGCCGCGCCCGCGGTGCTCGACGGCGGGTTTTTTCGTGTCAGCGTGAAATAACATCTCTATGGTTGAGCTTAAATCAAAACTCCCTCGTCAATTGCGTTCGGAGGCGAGTTCGGTCAGGCTGCTCTCAGGGGCGACTCTCGTGGATGGCTCAGTTTCGCGTCGGAAAGTCGCGACGTCGGCGCCCCTGCTTCGAAGAATGGTCTTTTGAAGAGAGGGAGCATCCATGTCACTCCGAGTTAACGGCCCGCCGCTGGCGCCGGGCGACAATCCGCCGCCGCAGGACACCAACACCGACGGCTGGGCTTCGCGCCTGGCCAAGCTGATCCCCTCCGAGGCGCTGGGAACCTACGCCGCGACCGTGGCGCTGATCCCGGCCTCGGTCACGGGCACGGTCAAACTGGTGGCCCTGATCGTGATCGCCGTGGCCTGTATCGCGATCCTGGTAGTGGTCCGGGTCAAATCCACCTCGAAGGGCGGGGTCAAGCCGCAGGTGTTGGCGATCATCATCTCGGCGATTTCGTTCGTCATCTGGACCGCGACGCTCGGGCCGATCTCGCCCATTCCGCTGCCGGAGTCCGTGTCGTGGATCCCCACGGTCGTGGCGGTGCTCTGGGTCGCCGCCGTCGGGGTGTTCTATCGTGGCGACGAGGGCAACCCGCCCGAGCCCGCGGCCAGTTCCTGAGCCAAATCCGGCGCGAAGGGACTCACCCTTCGACCAGGGACCGCACCAGGTCCAGGTCGGCCGGCTTGTCGACGTCCACCGCCGCCAAGCCGTGCCGCGCCCGGACGGCCGCCGCCTTGACCCCCGCCAGACGGCCGATCCGCGCCACCATCTCGTCCAGGGTCATCAGGCCCAGCAGGTAGCGCACCAGCATGGCCGGGCCGAACAGGGCCGCGATCTTCCAGGGCTGCTTGCGGTGCTTCTCGACCGTGCGCCACAGGTCGATGGCCTTCAGCGAGGCCGGGGTCTTCAGATAGAACAGGTTGCAGCCCGAATAGCGGCCGTCGCGGAACGCCAGATAGGTCCGCTTCGTCGTCGGGGCGGCGGCCTGCACCAGGTGCTCCTCGCCCAGCAGGATGGCGATGTCGGCGTCGGCCGGGGTGTCCGCCATGAAGTCGGTCACCCAGTCCGGCTGGAGCAGGGCGTGGTCCACCGTGGTGACCAGCAGCGGCGTGCCCATGGCCTCAGCGCCCTCATGGACGCTCTGGCTGGGGCCGGCGGCCGAGGGCAGGCGGGAGAGGGCGGCGCGTGTCGTCTCGCCGGCCAAGGTCGCCTGCAGGGCCGCGTCGTTGGTCGAGACGGCGATGCGCTCGGCCCCCGCTTGGTCGAGGGCGCTCAGCACGCGGTTCAACAGCGTCCGGCCGCCCAGGACGATCAGGCCCTTCTGGCTGACGCCGGCGTACTCCGCGACGGGATCGACCCCGCCGCGCGAGCCGGCCAGCACCAGGGCCTGGAAGGGCTGGGGCACGCCTACAGCGCCTTCTCGTAGATGCGGTAGGTCTTGTAGATCTCCGCGCCCATCACCTCGGAGATGCGGCGCATCGGGGCGTTGTCCTCGAGCACCCACGAGAACTCGAACTTGTCGTAGCCCAGACCGATGCCGACGGTGCGGCCGGTGTTCATCAGGTGGAACGGCAGCAGCTGACCCCTCATGGTCTCGGCGAACTTGCGCTTCACGCCCATCAGCGGGATGCGGATCGACTTCACGCGCTTGACCTTCAGGCGCCACAGCAGCTTGGCCCAGCCGAACGGCAGCAGCTTGCCGTTCAGGCCCTCAATGGCCTCGTTGACGTTGGGCAGCAGCACGATGAAGCCGGCGACTTCGCCGTCGATCTCGCCGAACAGGACCAGGCGCTTGTCGATCACGTCCTTCAGGGCCTTGCCCAGCTGGGCGGTCTCGGCGTCGGTGGTCGGGATGAAGCCCCAGTTGTTCGACCAGGCGTCATTGAGGATCTCGGTGAGCGCCTTCACCTCGTCGTCGTAGCGGCTCATGTCGAGCTCACGCAGCTTCATGCCCGCCGGCAGGCCGCGCTCGACCCGCCGGACCACGGCCGGGGGCAGGGCGGCCGTCGGATCGCAGACATAGGCGTAGACGTCCTTGGCCTTGACGTAGCCCTGCTCCTCGACGCGGGCGCCGGCGTAGCGGGGGTCGTGGCCCATCATCACCATCGGCCTGGTGTCGAAGCCGTCGACCAGCAGGCCGACCTCTTCGTTGATCGACAGGTTGAACGGCCCCAGGGCCCGGGTGCAGCCGCGCGCCTTCAGCCAGTCCTCGGCGGTGCGGAACAGCACCTTGAAGATCGCCGGATCGTCCTCGGCGGCGATCATGCCGAAGTTGCCGGTCTTCTGTCCGGGTTCCTGGGCGGCCAGGTGGTCGATCTGGGCGCTGATGCGGCCCACGTCGCGGCCGCCGCGCACGGCCAGCCACATCTGCACGTCGGCGTGCTGGAAGAATGGGTTGGTCGCGGGCGTCAGGGCGGCCATCCGCTCGTACATCAGCGGCACGACCCAGTTGGGGTCCTTGGCGTTGAGGCGGTTGGCCAGGTCGATGAAACGTCGCAGCTCGGCCTTCGAGCTGACGGGAACGATCTCAAGACCGGATTCGGTGGTGTCGAACGGCATTCAGCCCTCCAGGACAACGAGTGCGTAGATCGCGAGGGCCGCGAAGATGATCGGACCGCCCCAGACGGCCAGGACGGGTGAAAGGGATCCGCCTTCGCCGAGCGCCGACAGCATGCCGTTGACGACCAGGAAGATCAGGCCGGCCGCCAGACCGCCGGTCAGCAGAACCGCCCCCTGGCCGCTGCGGAAATTGGCCAGGGCCACGGGCGCGCTGAGCAGCAGCATGACCAGCGACACGATCGGTCCCGCGAAGGCCCCGAGCAGGCGGGTCTCGTAGAAGGAACTGGGACGGTCGCCGCCGCCGTTCAGCAGGGCCCGGCGGGCCGTGGCGGCGGTGGGCACCGGGCTGTCGGCGAACAGGGCCTGGACGTCCTGGCGGTGCAGGGGCGATGGCCAGGTCATGCTGGCGGCGGGGGTGACGGCGACCTGTTCGCCGTTGAACCGGACGATCACGGGCTGGTTCAGGGTCCAGCCCTTGGCGCGGGCGTAGGTCGCCGACGGGGCCTCGATGCGTTCGATCAGCCGGCCGGCCTTGTCGCGTCGATAGATCTTCACGCCGTTCAGCGTGCGGCCGTCGGCCGAGGCCCCGGCCGCGATCACCAGATCGTCGCCGGCCCGGAAGCTGCGCGGACCCGGGACCTTGCGGTCGGCGGCGGGCGTGGTGGCCTGCCACCAGTCGGCCAGCACCGGGTCGGTGCGCGGGGCGATCACCTGGGCGCAGGTGAAGTCGACTGCAATCACCAGGATGGCCACGGGCAGGGCCATGGCGACGATGCGATAGGCCGAGATGCCGGTGGCGCGCATGGCGATGATCGCGCTCTCGCGGGCCAACTGCGAGAAGGCGAACAGGCCGCCGGCCAGGGTGGCGATCGGCGCGACCTGCTCGATCAGCCGCGGCGAGCGCAGGGCGGCGTAGTACAGCACCCCGGCCGTGCCCAGGCCCCGGTCGAGGATGTCGGTGGTCACTTCCAGCAGGTCGAGGATCTGCAGGATCGAGAACAGGATCAGGGCCGCGCCGAGCACGCGCGTGCCGACCGTGCGCAGGACGTAGAGCTGGATCTTCATGCCTCGGCCTGCTCGAACTTGTCGCGGAACATGCGCCGGACGCGCTTGATGCCCACGCCGAACCGACGGATCAGCTCGGTGACCGGGGTCTGGCCGGGCCGCTTGCGGCTGCCCACGAACATCCAGACGCTCAAGGCCGTGAAGATCAGCCACGGCGCGCCGATGGCGGCCAGCGGCATGGCCTTGCCCGATTCCGCCAGGCTCTGGCCTAGCTGCAGGCTGTGCTGGAAGGCCAGCAGCAGGACGCCCGCGATGATCAGGCCGGGCGTGCGGTTGCCGCGCTTGGCGGCCAGGCCCAACGGGAAGGCCAGCAGCGGCAGGAAGGGCAGGAAAAGGGCCCGAGCCAGGCGTCCATAGAGCTCGGCCAGCAGAGTGGCGCGCGGCACGACCGGATGGGGGCTGTCGGCCTGGCGGGCCAGCTCGCCCAGGGTCAGCTCGCGCTCGTCGCCGCCGCGGTCGCGCAGCAGGGCCGCCGCGCCGGCCAGGGGGACGTTGGTGGTGAATTGATCGAAGACCAGCGTGCGATACTCGCCGCGGGCGTCGACTGCGATCCGCTGGCCCTTGCGCAGCAGCATGGTGACGTTCTTGCCGTCGGCGTCGGCTCGCAGGTCGGCGGTGGCGGCGGTGATCACCTCCTCGCGGCCGGCGGCGTCCTGGCGGCGGATGAACACCCGCGTCAGCTGCTGGCCGGCCGGATCGGCGCCGTCGGCGGTCATCAGCAGCTTTGGCTGGTCGATGAACGATCCGCCGTTCAGCTTGCCGTTCCAGCCGGCGTTGATCGCCTCGTGCATCACGGCCCGATAGGCGTAGCGGCTGTAGGGCTGCATGTAGCCGAAGACGATCAGGCTGAAGATCATCAGGAACAGACCCACGCCGACGAACGGCGCGGCCACCCGGGTCAGCGACTGGCCGCTGGCCAGCAGGGCGTCGATCTCGGACCCGTCGCTGAGCTTGGTGATGACGATGAACAGGGCCACGAAGAACGCCACGGGCAGGGCCAGGCCCAGATAGTGCGGCACCAGGTTGGCGGCCAGTTGGGTGACGTAGCCGAAGCGGGCGCTGCTCTGCGACAGCACGTCCAGCAGGCGCAGGACGCGCTCCAGCAGCAGGGCGATCACGGTCACGCCCAGGCAGCCGATGATCGGCCACAGCAGCAGGCGCAGCAGATAGGCGTCGATCAGCCGGAAGCGCGACGTGCCGTGCGGCGTGGGGATGGGTTTCTTCTTCACGCGGCGGACCAGACCTGGGCGAACGACCTGGCCAGGCGCTCGGCGGCGTCGAGGTCCAGGTCGACGCTGGAGCCCAGCGCCGGAACGGCCGGCCAGCCGGCGTCGGCGAAGGTGCGCCCCTCATGCTCGCGCGTCCCGGCGTAGCGCGGGATCACGTGGAAATGCACGTCCTTATCGACCATCATCAGCATCAGGTAGTTGATCTTCTCGTACGCCACGACCTTGCTCAGCAGCCGCTCGATCCCGTCGGTCGCCGTCTTGAGATCGGCGAAGGCGGCGGCGCTCAGCTGGGAGAACGACTCGACCGATTCCTTGCATATCAGGACCAGCGATCCAAAGGTCGGTTGCTTGGGGCGCACCAGCACCAGCCAGCTTTCCGTCTCCGCCACCTTGGTGCGCGGATATCCGAAGGTCTCTGCGGTGGGATTGGTCATGTCGGCCTCGCCTCGGGGCGTTCGCCGCCGTCGCATACAATAGGGACGTGGCCTTTTCCATGGAAGTCCGAACGGCGAGGTTCGCTCCGGTTCCGGCCCTTTTCCCAGACGGGTTCGCGCTAGGCGGGCGGGCGGCCGGCCTGCAGCAGGACATAGCGACCGAGCTCCGCCGGTTCGCTGGTCTTCGGGTCCAGGCCGCGAGCCACGACCCTGACCTCGACGCCGCCGTCGGCCTGGCGGTCGATCTCGACGCCATGCCAGCGCGCCGCCGGATGGCCGCGCTCGCCCAGGGCCGAGGCCGAGGGGACGCCAAGCACCGGGATCGCCGTCCCGTCCGGGCCCGGCGCCGTCGCCACCATCGCCTCGTGGGCGTGGCCGTGCAGGACCAGGTTGGCGCCGTGACGGGCCAGCAGGGTGCGCAGGCCGTCCTGATCCTCCAGCGACTTGCGCTTGGCCACCGCGCCGGGGACGGGCGGGTGGTGGATCAGCAGCACGCGGAAGAGGTCGCGATAGGCCGGATCGGCCAGCAGGGCGTCCAGCCTCGCCAGCTGCGCCTCGCCCAGCCGTCCCGTGGCCAGATGCGGCGCGGTGGGGACGGCCGAGCACAGGTTGAACAGCGCCACCCCGCCGCGCACCCGCACCTGCGGGAAGGTGACCTCGCCCGCATCGCCCAGCCAGGGCGTCCAAGGCTCGAACGGCCGCTCGCCTCGGTGCTCGACCAGCGCGTCGTGGTTTCCGGGGCTGACGGTGATCTCGTGCGCAGGGCCCAGGGCCTCCAGCCACACGCGGGCGGCCTCGTACTCAGCCGGGGAGGCGTAGTTGGTCAGGTCGCCGGTGATGGCCACGTGGTCGGGAGCCTGGGCCTTGAGATCGGCGACAATGGCCGCCAACACTTCGGGCCGGTGTTCGCGATGCTTGCGCCGCCAGGCGATCCGGCTCAGCAACCGCTTGGACAGCAGGTCGCGCCAGCCGAACGCCCCCTGTGGCGGCGGCAGATGCAGGTCCGAGAGGTGGGCTAGGCGGAATATCGACAAAGTTTGGTTCACGGATTCTGGCGGAAGGGGGCGAAGCTGCTTATCAATCGCCCCAGGTTTCAAGGGGTTGTCTATCGTGAGCGTTGAAAATCGTCCAAATGACGCTGCCGGCCCGTCCGCCGTCACGGTCGGACAGGCGAAAACGCGCCTCTGGGGCATGACCTCCGCCGAGCGGCTGTCGCGCATCTACCGCCGCCTGGGCCTGACCGAGGCCGGGCGCGAGACCGACTTCATCGCCGGCGACGTCGTGGTGGTCGACGCCGGCTGGGTGTTCGACGAGTCGCTGATCAAGGCTCTGGCCGGTCGTCCGGGCGTGGCCCTGGTCGACGAGGACGGCCGCATCGTCGCCGTCAACGTCCCCGCCGCCCGGGCCCGCGAGGCGATCGTTCGACTGGACACCGGAGAGGACGTCACCGCCCTGGTCGACCACCGCCTGACCGCCCTGGAGCTGGGCTCGGCCTACAACAGCGCCCTGCGCAAGCGCGAGCCGCCAGTGCTGGAGCGTCTGACGCCCGAGACCCGCGTGGCGGTCGAGAAGCGCCTGTTCCAGGGCTCGTACAAGGGCGTCACCGACCTGGTGACCAAGCACGTGTGGCCCGTGCCCGCCCGGATCGTCACGCGCTGGTGCGCCCTTGCGAAGATGACGCCGAACCAGGTGACCCTGATCGGCTTCCTGCTGGTGCTGGCGGCCTTCTGGCTGTTCTGGAAGGGCGAATTCGGCTGGGGCCTGGTCTGCGCCTGGATCATGACCTTCCTCGACACCGTCGACGGCAAGCTTGCCCGTGTGACCCTGACCTCGTCCAAGTGGGGCAACGTGTTCGACCACGGCATCGATCTGGTGCACCCGCCGTTCTGGTGGTGGGCCTGGTATGTCGGCGTCGGCGCTCTGGGTTTCACCATGCCGTATGGCCAACTGGCCCTGGCCGTCATCCTGGCCGGCTACGTCCTGCAGCGGGTGGAGGAGGGCATCTTCCTGGCCCTGTTCAAGGTCGAGATGCACGCCTGGCGGCCGTTCGACAGCTTCTTCCGGCAGATCACCGCCCGCCGGAACCCGAACCTGATCTTGCTGACCCTTGCGGTGGTGCTCGGTCGACCCGACATCGGGTTCCTCGCGGTGGCGGTCTGGACGGGGATCTGCCTGGTCGTGCACGCCGCGCAAATCCTTCAAGCCTTGGCCGCCCCGAAAGGGGCCGTCGTTTCCTGGTTGTCGCGCTGATGCGAGTGGGCGTTGTCCGCAATCCGATGAGCCACGCCAATATCGGGCGGAGCGAGCCCGATACGAGCGACGCGTCGACGACCGACGCGGTGCTGCTGGTCGAGCCGGCCACGCCCGAGGCGCTGGAGCAGGACCTGCAGGCCTTCGCCCAGTGCGGCGTGAAGATGCTGGTGATCGACGGCGGCGACGGCACGATCCGCGACGTGCTGAGCCGCGCGGCGACGATCTTCGGCGAGGCCATGCCGCTGATCGCCCTGATCCAGGACCCGCGCACCGTGGTGCTGGAGGGCTCCAAGGTCCGGCTGTCGGACGAGCAGGCCCGCGCCATCCTGGCCCTGACCCTGTCGCGCCTG
>JAGIBE010000289.1 GCA_017744495.1 Caulobacter sp.
GAAATAGGCCGGGCCGTCGTCGGCCGGATAGCGCGCCAGGTCGTGGCCGCAGACCTCGCAGTCCAGGTCGACCTTCAGGTAGCGCGTGTACAGCCGGCCCTCGCCGCAGTTGGGGCAGCGATGGCGCACGCCGCGCTTCATGCCGGTCAGCATGCTGGCAGGCTGGGGGCTGGAGGAGGGCGACGGGTCGTTCATGGGCGCTGATATGCCTTCGCGATACGCCTTACGGAAGGGGGCGCACGGTCGCATGCGCCATTTTGAATCAGGTTTCGTAGAGATGAACGACGGTCTCGCAAAGCATTCACCCGTAAGGCGAGTGAGTAGAGGTTCCGTTACCTAGGCCGGTTAACCACAACTGCTTTGGGGTTCTGTGGATAAGTTGCCGTCGGCTTGGGGAAAACGCGGCGTTCGGCGCGTTGCCCGGCGTCGCAGTTTAACTATGCCGAGGGTCGCGGACCTTGATCGACCAAGGTCCGCAACCCTTGATCCTGCGACTATTTGGCGTCCTTGGCGGTGTTGGTCACGGCCCGGCCGGCGGCCGAGACGTCCTGGCCGACGCCGGCGATGGTGTTGCAGGCCGAAACCGTCAGGGCGGCGGCCACGACGGCCAGGATCACGATCTTGCGCATGGAGAGGTCTCTGGAGTTGGAGAATGGCGGCGGACCTTAGCCTTGGCCCACGGCCACGTTCAAGCGCCTCACCGTGGCGGAGTGATGGCGCCTGAAGGCGATGAGCGTCAGCGCTCGCCCGGCCGGTAGTCCTCCTTCACGTGCCCCTTCAGCTCGTCCTCGGTGAACAGCACCGGCTTGGTGCGCATGGCCACGAACAGCGGGGTCTGATCGGCGTAGTGGGGCGAGGCGGCGTCCAGGGTGGCCGAGCCGAACTGGTGGATGCTGTCGGAGTGCACCGCCCCTGCCGCGTCCCAGCGCACGAACATGATGAAGGTGTCGCCGGCGTCGGCGGTGAGCGTGCCGTCCTTCTGCGGGACTCCCCAGACCGAGCGGTAGGTGTCAGACCCGCCGTCGATGGGCAGGTCGACCTTGCCCCGGCGGATGCGGTTGACCTGGCCCCATTCCGGATCGAGGCGGCCGAAGTTTGTCTTCAGCGTCTTGATCGCCGCCTTCAGGCTGTCCAGCGGAGCCAGCGGCGGATCGCCGTTCATCTGGGCCACTAGGACGGGCTGGATGGTCAGCGAGGCCAGGGCGGCGGCGCGGTTGTGGACGTCGGTGCGGCGGTCCCAGCCGCGCAGGATCGCCTGGGCGGCCTTCAGGTCGGCGTCGGTCCCGGGATCGATCGTGGTCAGCTGGCGGATCATCGCCACCTCGGACGAGTGCTCGCTGTAGGTAATGTCGAACTTGTAGCGGCGGAACGCCTCGTCGGTGATGGCCGGATCGGCGCCGATCAGTTCCTGGATCCGCAGGGCGCGGTTGGTGACGTTGGTCTGCAGCCCCTGGCTGGCCGGGAAGTCGGCGGGCTTCAGGTTGTCGGCCGGATCACTGGCCAGGAACGGGCTGTTGTTGGAGTTGTAGACATAGCCCGACTTCGGGTTCCACAGCTGGGGGATGGCCTCGACGGGGCGGTAGCCCTGCCAGATCAGGTCCGAGCGGTCGCCGGGCAGCACGCCGCTCCAGTCCACGCCCTCGCGTCGGTTCGGATACTGGCCGTTGTGGACGAAGCCGATGTTCCCGGCGGCGTCGGCATAGATGTAGTTCAGGCTGGGCAGGGCGTGGACGGCGATGCCCGCGCGCCATTCCTCCATGTTCCGCGCCTTGTTCAGCCGCCAGTACTGCAGCGGCTGGCGGTATTCGCCCATGCCAGCGTAGCGCAAGGCGAACAGGCCGTGCTTGGTCTCCAGCACCGGACCGTGGACCGTGCGCAGGGCTTGCTTGGTCACCGGGATGACGATCGGGCCCCACAACCGGACCTTCATCTCCACGTCGTGACGTTCGAACTCGCGCCAGGCGCCGTCCAGCCGGTATTGGTTCTTGTTCTGGGGATTGATCACCAGGCGGTAGGCGTCGAACAGGTCTGGCTTGGAGACGGTGTTGGCCCAGCCCAGATTGGCGTTGTGGCCGTGCAGCATGAACGGCGCCCCGGGGAAGAAGCCGCCGGCGACATGCCAGCCGTCGCCGCTCTCGACCACGGCCTCGTACCAGGCGACGGGGCCGGTATAGGGCTGGTGCGAATTGACCAGCAGCCGGGGCAGGTGGTCGGCCGTGCGCGAGGGCGCCAGAGCCAGGCCGTTCGAACCCTTGGGCGGGGCCTTCTGCAGCTCCTCCGGCGCGTTCAGCCGCTTCAGCTCGCCGTCCAGGCCGTAGAAAAAGGGCTGCTTGAACACGAAGCCGGCCAGGACGTCCTTGCCGGTCATCGGCAGCAGGCCCGGCGACACGGCCTTGGGATGGGTGGCGGCGTAATAGTTCGCGCCGTCGGCATAGGCCTCGAGCACGGCGCGCAAGTCGGCCGGCAGCTTGGGATAGCCCGCTTCGACCGTGGGCCAGACGTCCAGCAGGCCCACCAGATAGTCGGTGACCGCCGCCTTGGGGCCGTCGCGGCGGGCCAAGGTCCCGCGCGTGGCCAGCACCACCGATTGCAGGGTGGCGAAGTCGTCTTCCGACTGGGCGTAGGCCAGGCCGAAAGCGGCGTCCACGTCATGCTTGCCCAGGATATGCGGCACGCCCCATTCGTCCCGGCGGATGTGGACGTCGTAGGCGCCGGCGCGGGCGATCAGCGCCTGAGTGTCGGGTTTGGGCGGCTGGTCAGCCAGATCCAGCCCGATCAGCACCAGCACGGCCGCCAAGGCCAGGCCGACGACGGCCAGCAGGCCGCGCAGGATCCACCGTATCATGTTCCGCCCCATCCCTTATCGTTGCGGCGATGATGGGCGCGGATCGTTGTCCGCGATAGGCGGACCTTACGGAAAGGCGAAGTTTGGTCGCAAACGGCTAGCCGTCGGCGGCGTCAGCGGTCGCTGTCGTCCTTGGTCGCGCCGCCGGTGGCCCGCATCGGGCTGTCCACCACGCCGAAGTCGCGCGAGCGCATGTTGCCCTCGGCAAGCTGGACGCCCTCGGCTTCGAGGCCGCGTTTGAGCAGTTCGCGGACGGCGGCGGCCCGGCTCGGCATGCGGCGGGCGAAGCGCCAGTCGTCCAGGGCGGCCAGTTCTTCCTGCGTGAGCATGATCTGCAGGCGTTCGGGGCGGGTCAGGTCGTTCATGCGTCTCGGCCTCCGGGAGGGAGGCGGTTCTCCTTATCTGTTCAGTGAAGCTAAACCCGCGTCGGCGACGGGGGGTTCCGAGCGACACGTAAAGACCGCAATCGGCACAAAATACGCCTCTTACTCATTTTTGGCTATAGGTGTAATGATCTAAGTACACATGCAATGATATAAACCCTAAAGGCATGTATTTGTCGGTCGAGTCGTCGACACACATTTATAAGTCATCTCTGCGGAAATAAACTGCATTTTCATTAAAACAAAACAGTCGCATTTTTCCTCAGATTGTGTTTAGTTGTTCGGGACGGATTATCCTGCCGCCTTACCGAAAGCCCCCGAGTCATGGACGTCGAACGCCGAGAAATCGGTGACGCGGCCGTTCGCCATGTCGGGCCCGCCGACAGGCTGAGCGAAGCCCAGCACCGTATCGCCAACAACCTGGCCCTGATCGCGGGCTATACCCGCCTGCAGGCCACCCGCTTGCACAAGGCCGGCAAGCCGCTGTCGGCGCGCGAGGCCTGCATCGTGCTGGAGGAGGTGGCCGCTCGGATCGAGACGGTCGGCGAACTGCACCGCCTGCTGTCGGCCGCCCCCAGCGAAGGCGCGGGCGTGAACGAGAGCGGCGTCGATCTGGGCCGGTTCCTCGGCAAGCTGTGCGCCAGCCTGAGGGACACGCTCAGCTTCGCCGGCGAGACCTCCATCGTGCACCGGGACGGCGGCGGCTGCCTCGTGCGGCCCGACCAGGCCACACCGGTCGCCCTGATCGTCAGCGAGCTGGTGACCAACGCTCTCAAATACGCCCACCCCGCGGGCGTGGCCGGCCGCGTGCTGGTGTCGTGCCGCCCGGCCGGGGAGGGCCTGGTGGTCGAGGTGGCCGACGACGGCGTGGGCTTGAGCGAGGAATTCGATCCATCCACCGAGGGCGGCCTGGGCTTCCGCGTCGTGCGCGGCCTGGCTCGCCAATTGGGGGCGGACCTGGTGTACGAATCCAGCGGCCTGGGTCTGACCGTGCGCCTGACCTTGGGCGCGGACGATGAGCACCGTGTGATCCCGCTCTGGCCCGATCGGGAGGCGCACGTTCGAGAAGGGACGGATCGGGACTAAACGATCGCGTTCTAGGGTTTTACTGTATGGCAGGCCCGTTGCGGATGTTGCAACCTGAGCGGGCTTGCAGACGTCGAGGTGTCCTCCCCCGATTCCCCTCGACGTGCTGGGCCGCCTACTTCCGACGGGGCGAGTCCAGCCGCAGGCCGAGAGCCGGCCGGGGTGTCCCGACGCACGAATTCGGCCGGCTCTCCCCCATCTTGCATTCTCGAAGGATCGTCCTGAGCGTCTCGACGCGCGTGCGAGGCTGCTAAGGCGCGGCCTTGCGGACCTCCGGCGCCTCGTCGACCGGCATGTCCAGCCCGCCCAGCCCCGCGGCCTTCATCGCGTCGCGCAGGTTGGTGACCGGGTCGCCCGAGCCGGTGGTGAAGGTCAGGGTGTCGGGCTGGGCGCGGTTTTCGGCGAGGTTGCTGAAGGCCGGACCGCCGGTCGCGGCCGCCGCCGGATTTAGGGTCACGGCGTAGGTCTTGCCCGGCTGGGTCGTGCACAGCAGCACGAAGGTCTTGGCGTCGTTGAGCAGGCGAGGGGTCTTCAGGCACTCCAGCTTGTCGCCGCCGCCCAGGCCGTAGGCGAAGTCGCGCGGCGTCATCTGCTGGTCGAACGCCACCTTCAGCACCAGCACGCCCGGCGCCACCGTTTGGCCGTTCTCGGGCCAGGTGGAGGCGACCTTGGGCTTGTCGGTCGGCGGCATGACCGTGACGGGCGAAACGGGCGTCGGAGGCTCGGCCGAAGGCTTGGCTGGAGGAGGCTTTGTCGCCTGGGCCAGGGCGGGACCGGCCGCGAGGCACAGGAGCAGGGCGAAGGGGATGGCGCGCATGGTTCTCAAGGTGCGGTCAAAGGACGGCGTTCTCAAGGCGCCGCTTCGCACCTTTATCGCGTCATCCAGGGCTTGCTCTTGCTGCTCGAAGCGGCCGCGGCGGCCTGTTCGCGCTGGAAGCGGCCGCCCCGCGGCGGCTTAGGCTTGGCGGCGATGGCGGCTTTCTTCAGGCGCAGGGCGCGCTGGATCGGGGTCTCGCCGGGGATCTCGTCGGTCTTGTCGGTCATCCGGGCCTTCTAGCACGAACGACGGCGACGCGTCCCGGCGTAGACGGAGGAATCCTGGCGTCGGACCCGCGCTTGGGGCATCGTCCCCGCGTGGGCGACTCGGCGATCAACGGCAAGACCTGGAACGAGGCCGAGCAGGACATGGTGGTCGGCGACTACCTCGTCATGCTCGACAAGGTGATGACCGGCCGCGCCTACGATCCGGCCAACCATCAGCGCGCCCTGCGGTTCGTCACCAACCGCTCGGGCGGGGCGATCACCTTCCTGCAGGGCGAAATCTCGGCGGTCCTGACCCTGATCGGCCTGCCGATCCTGAAGGACCACCCGCCGCGTTGGGACTTCGGCGACGGCCTGGTCGACTCCGTCGACCGCTGCCTGACCGCCAAGCCTGCTGCGCTCAAGGACCTGGCCCAGCCGCCGGCCCTGCTGGGCCGCTCGGTCGCCCCGATCCTGGCCGAGGGCGCGCCGTCCCGGGCCCATCACGCCGCGCCCAGCGCGCGGACCGAACAACTGGTCGCCAAGTTCGATCCCGCCGCCCGCGATCTCGACGCCCGCATGCTGGCCCGGATCGGCGTCGCCGCCGCCCTGGTCTACGAGCAGGGTCGGCTGGAGCAGCGCGGCCGCCAGGACCTGGCCCAGCAGGTCCGCCTGGTCCTACCTACTGATCCCGAGGGCTGCGACCTGGTTAGCTTCAGCCGCACCGGCGCCCAGCGTCTGATTGCCGTCAAGACCACCACTGGCGGCCCGGCCACGCCCTTCCGCCTGACCCCGGCCGAGGAAGCCCTGCGCGAGGCCCAGCCGGGAGCCTTCATCGTCTACCGCCTGTACGACGTGGCCCGCGAGGCTCGGGTGTTCCGGGTGCGGGCGCACGTTTCGGCCGCTCAGGATCAGGCGTTGATATCCCAGCCCAGCGCGACCCTGCCCGAATAGCGCCGCTGCGGCCCGTCCTGCAGGGGATGGAAGCGCGCGCCCTGGACGTCGCGGAACGCCCGCTCCAGGCCGGTGTCGCGATAGAACGACGCCCCGCCGGCCGCCTCCATGGCCCGCTCCACCGTGGCGATGGCGCCCTGGGCCACAAGGGTGCGGCAGATCATGGCCCGATCGGTGGCCTCCGGGCCGGGGGCGCCGGTCTCGGCGGCGTCGACCATCCGCTCCCAGGCCATCTCCGCCCCGGCGAAGGCGTTCTCCATCGCGCCGATCTGCTCGGCCAGATGCGGGTCCGGCGACTTGCGGCGGACGATCTCCACGGCCCGGGCCCGTGCGCCCTCCGCCACGCCCAGATAGGCCGAATAGATCAGGGCGAAGGCGATCATGCTGATGATGTGGAACAGCTGATGCCAGGGACCGCTGGGCCGCCGGCCCGAGATCGCCGCCTCGGGCACGAACACCTTGGTCAGCACCACGTCGTGCGAGCCGGTGCCGCGCATGCCCAGGGTGCGCCAGGTCTCGACGATCTCGACGCCGGGTCCCTTCAGCGGCACGGCGAAGTGCAGCACGGTCGGGCCGGCCTCCGGATCGTCCCAGACCGCGCTGGTCGACAGCAGGTCGCCGGCCAGGCAGCCGCTGGAGAACGCCTTGCGGGCGGTGATCTCGAAGCCGCCTTCGACCTTGACCGCCTGCCCGCCGCTGGCCAGCCAGTCCGACCCGCCGCTGGACACCAGCACCAGATCCTCGGTCGCCACCCGCTTGAGCAGGCCTTCGGTCGGCGCGCCCTGCTTGCGCCAGCGCCAGGCGGCGACCGCCACCAGGTGGCTGTGCATGGCGAAGGCCAGGGCGGTCGAGCCGCAGGCCGCGCCCAGGCGGCGGATCGCCTGGCAGATATCGCCCACCTCGGCCCCGCCGCCGCCGAACTCGACGGGGACCAGGGCCTTGAAGAAGCTCTCGGCCTTCAGCAGGGCGTAGGCGTCGGCCACGAAGCTGTCGTCGGCGTCGTGTGCGGCGGCGCGGTCGGCGATGATCGCGGCCAGGCGGTCGGCGCGGGCGGACCAGTCGATCCGGCCGTTGGTGATTTGAGGATCCGCGGTGTCGAGCGGCATGTCTTGAACCTTCCTGTCGGAGGCGGGGCCTTCGCCCGCCGGTTCCTCGACCTTGCCCAAGATCTCGCCCCGCCCTCTAGTTCAGCAATTGAATCTGGCCGGTACAGCAACTGAACTGGCCCGCCACGATCCGTGGGGTTTAATCTAACATCGTTATCCGTTCGGAGGTGGGGCGATGTCACAACGCAGCTATGGACAGTTCTGCCCGGTGGCCATGGCCGCCGAGGTGCTGTGCACGCGGTGGACCGTGGTGCTGCTGCGTGAGATGGTCGCCGGCTCGACGCGCTTCAACGACCTGCGGCGCGGCGTGCCCAGGATGTCGCCGGCTCTGCTGGTCCAGCGCCTGCGCGACCTGGAGGACGCCGGGGTGGTGCGTCGCGTCGCCGGCCGCGACAGCGGAGTGATGGAGTATCACCTGACCCCGGCCGGCCGCGAACTGGAGACCATGGTGGAGGCCATGGGCCACTGGGGCCAGCGCTGGGTGACCAGCGAACTGACCCTGCAGCAACTCGACGCCTCCCTCTTGATGTGGGACATGCGCCGCAAGCTCGACCTGAAGCCCCTGCCTCGGCGGCGCAGCGTCATCCAGTTCCTCTACGCCGAACAGACGCCCGTCGACCGCTCTTGGTGGCTGATCGTCGATCCGGACGCGCGCGGCGCGGGCGCGCCGGTCGACCTCTGCTCGGTCGAGCCGGGCTTCGACGTCGACCTCTACGTCGCCAGCGACCTGCGGACCATGACCGCCATCTGGATGGGCCTGGACACCGTCCGCGCCGCCGTCGACAGCGGACGGCTGCTGCTCACCGGCGACGCGGACCTGGCCGCGAACATGCAGGCCTGGCTGGGCCTCAGCCCCTTCGCCAAGACGCGGAAGCTGGCGAGTTAGGACCCTTTTTGATCTGCTCATCCCGGCGAATGCCGGGACCCAGATCCTAGAGCTATGTAGTGGGCTGGAAGGGTGCTGAGCACATGGCGTCAGCCTCGGAGCTATTCCATCTGGGTCCCGGCATTCGCCGGGATGAGCGGAGAGGGTGTTACGGAACCTCGTCCAGGGCCCACCGGCCGAACTCCGGACGCTCCTTCAGCCGCGCGTAATAGGCCCGCACCGCAGGTAGGTCAGCGTGGTCGATGGGTGTCCTCGCCCAGCGGTGCACCGAGACGCCCAGCACGACGTCGGCCAGGGTGAAGTCGTGGCCGGCGGCGTGGGCGCCGGTCTGGTCCAGGCGCTGGTCGAGGATAGCCATGGCCTTGTTCCAGGCCTCCGCGCTGGCGGCGATCTTGTCGGCGTCGTCATAGCCCGGCGTCGGGCGGCCCAGGGCCAGGAAGGCGTAGCCCCAGGTCGGGTTCAGGGTCGTGGCCTGCCAGTCCATCCACTGCTCGACCCCGGCCCGGGCGCGCGGGTCGAGCGGCAGCAGGTGGCCATGGCCGAAGCGGGCGGCCAGATACCGACAGATGGCGTTGCTCTCATAGAGCGCGCCCTGCTCGTCGATCAGCACCGGCACCAGGCCGTTGGGGTTCAGGGCAAGGAACTCGGGGCTGCGCGTCGAGGCGAAGCCGGTCCCCCAGTCCTCGCGCTCATAGGCCAGGCCCAGCTCGTCGCAGGCCCACAGCACCTTGCGGACGTTCAGCGAGGAGGTGCGGCCGAGGATCTTGAGCATGGTGGGTCTCTTAGGTGGCCGCGAGGGGCTTGGCCGTGGCGAAGTGGCTGGGCTTGGCGGGCGGCGAGGGTACGAACCTGTACAGCGTCTCGAAATGGGGAGGCAGCGGAGAGCCGTCCGTCGTCTCATAGGTGGTGTCGATCAGGGCGCGGGCAACGGCGCGGTCGAAGAGGGCCGGCGGCGAAGCGTCGACGACCCGATGGGCGTGGTAGGCGCCGTCGGGCCCGATCTCCACGGTGACCTGGACCCAGCCGGTCTGGCGCCGCACGCAGGCCCAGAAAGGATAGCGCGTCGGGCCGATCACCTTGCGCTGGACCCTGTCGTCGACCGCCACGACCGGCGGTTCGCGCACGGGGAGCACCGGCCAAGCCTTGCGAAGGATCCATGAGAACAGGAGGCCCAGCGCCCAGAGGACCAATGCGGCTCCAGACAGGAAGGACAGGAACGGTGTTAGCGGCGGCATAAACCAGTGCCGCCAAGTGGTGGGATGCCGGGCGAGGGATTTGGCGCCGCGGGCGCGGTCGTTCAGAAAGACCGCCAGTCGGTAGATCCCGATGATGCCGCCCAAGGCCAGAAGCCAACGCCAAGCCTCATCCCAATTCTGCGGCATCGCCTACGGTCCCCTAACTCGTATCCCCAACATAGGCCGCCGCCACCGCCTCGGCGACCTTGATGCCGTCCACGGCGGCCGAAAGGATGCCGCCCGCATAACCCGCGCCTTCGCCGGCGGGGAACAGGCCGGCGACGTTCAGGCTCTGGAAGTCCTTGCCGCGGGTGATGCGAACCGGCGAGGAAGTGCGGGTCTCGACGCCCGTCATCAGCACGTCCGGATGGTCGTAGCCGGCGATCTGGCGGCCGAACACCGGCAGGGCCTCGCGCATGGCTTCCAGCACGAACGGCGGCAGGCATTCGGCCAGGTCGGTCATCTTGATCCCCGGCTTGTACGAAGGCTCGACCACGCCGAGCTCTTCGGACGGTCTGCGGGCCAGGAAGTCGCCGACCTTCTGGGCCGGGGCCTTGTAGTCGCCGCCGCCGGCCGTGAAGGCCAGGCTCTCCCACTTGCGCTGGAATTCGACGCCGGCCAGCGGGTGGCCCGGATAGTCGCGCTCCGGGTCGATGCCGACCACGAAGCCGGAATTGGCGTTCCGCTCGTTGCGCGAATACTGGCTCATGCCGTTGGTGACGACGCGGTTCGGCTCGGAGGTCGCCGCCACCACCGTGCCGCCCGGGCACATGCAGAAGCTGTAGACCGTGCGGCCGTTGCTGCAGTGGTGCGACAGGCTGTAGTCGGCCGCGCCCAGGTCCGGATGGCCGGCGCAGGCGCCGAAGCGGGCCCTGTCCATCCACGACTGCGGATGCTCGATCCGCACCCCGATCGAGAACGGCTTGGCCTCGATGTGGACGCCCCGGTCGTACAGGGTCTGGAAGGTGTCGCGCGACGAGTGGCCGATCGCCAGCACCACGTGGTCGGCCGCCAGGTACTCGCCGCCGGCGATATGCAGGCCCTTCAGGCGTCGCGAGCCGTCGGCGGTGGTCTCGATGTCGAAGTCCTCGACCTTGTGCCGCCAGCGATACTCGCCGCCCAGGCTCTCGATCTGGGCTCGCATCTGCTCAACCATGTGCACCAGGCGGAAGGTGCCGATGTGCGGGTGGGCCTCGGTGAGGATCTCTTCCGGCGCCCCGGCCGCGACGAACTCCTCCAGCACCTTGCGGCCCAGATGACGAGGGTCCTTGATCTGGCTGTAGAGCTTGCCGTCCGAGAAGGTGCCCGCGCCGCCCTCGCCGAACTGGACGTTGGACTCCGGGTTCAGCACGCTCTTGCGCCACAGGCCCCAGGTGTCCTTCGTGCGCTCGCGCACCACCTTGCCCCGGTCCAGGATGATCGGCTTGAAGCCCATCTGGGCCAGGATCAACCCGGCGAACAGCCCGCAGGGCCCGGCGCCGATGACGACGGGGCGGGGACCCTCGAAGCCCTCCGGCGCCTTGGCGACGAGCTTGTAATCGGTGTCGGGCCGCGGCCGTACCTGGCTGTCATCGGCGAACCGCGCCAGCACGGCGGCCTCGTCGCGCAGTTCGACATCCACCGTATAGACCATCAGAATCGCCGCCTTCTTCCGCGCGTCATGGGCGCGGCGGGCGATAGTCCAACTGACCAGGTCGCGCTCGGGGACGCCGAGACGGCGGCAGATGGCGGGACCGATGTCTTCCAGCGGGTGGTCGAGGGGCAGCGACAGGTTGGAGAGGCGGAGCATGGCGGGGGTTTAGCGGGAAGCAGCCTCTGGCGCTATGCGTTGGGGGTGTGGCGGTCAGGTGCGCGCCAGTATTTCGGCATCCGGATAGGTTTCGTCTGTTTCCTTATAGAGCAGCAGATGGCTGCGAAGCGCCGTCGCCTGCCACCCGGCAGGAAGAGCCTTGGTGACTGCCACGACAATATTGCGCGTAGTTGCAGCTATCCCGCCCAAATTGACAGGCGCATTCGCGAGATCAGGGTGCGGCCTACGGGGTGAAAGGCCGTCATTTTCAAAGCGGAGGTTGTAGGGAAGCTCAAGCTTTAAGCGTGCCAGGGCCTGACCGGCGGTGTCGCAATCCGCGAAAGTGGACTCCAATGGGCGATCTAGATCGATTGGAAATAGCGCATCGAAGTTGGTCGCCTTGATCTTGGTATGATCGCGCTTTCGACCAGGATCATTCGCGCCAAAGCCACTGTTATTCCAACCGCTACCGCCGATTTTCGCGTAGTGCGCGATTAGCTGGGTTTCCAGATCGATCGCCGTGAACACAAAGATGCGCACCGCCTTGTAGGTAACGAGGCCGGGCTGCAATCCCACCCGATGCTGAATTTTCTGAGCATGACGTTCTAGGCGGCGGCGCAATCCCGCTTCGCTGTCCGTCTTGCCAATGTAGACCAGCTTGCTGTCGTAGAAGAGTTGATAGACACCCTGCGCTTCAGGAACTCCATCCAACCCCATTTGGTTGAGAGGTGCGCTGTTCATAGCGTCTAGAACCGCGATCAGCCGTGACAGCAGGGCGGCGGGGAGGTCGAACTCGAATTCACGATAGGCGTTGCTCACGCCGCGTAGCGTAGCTTCCTTGCGACGTCCTTGCCAATGACTTCCGCCAACCGCACCGGAACGGCGTTGCCGAGCTGGCGCATGGTCTCGCTCCACGAACCGTGGAAGACGAAATCGTCGGCGAAGGTTTGCAAGCGTGCGCTCTCCCGGACACTGAAATAGCGCACGGTGCCGTCAGGACGAGCCAGCATGTTCTCGCCGCCCGGTACGCCGTGAACGCCGGCCTTCAGCGTCTTTGCGGGTTCGTCCAGTGGGCTGCCCGTATGGCCGGGATAGCTGCGCGCGCCGGGCTGGAAGCGATGGTTGCGATGTTCCGCGGCAAGCTTCGGGTGAAGCTCAGGATCGGGCAGATCCGCGATCGCGTCACGCACCGTGCGCCAAGCTAGGGTCTCGGGTTTTGCTTCCAGTCGCGAGGCGCGGGCCGGCGCGTCGGTGGCGTCGGGCCGCTGAGCTTTGGCGACCTTGTGCCGATCCCAATAGCTACCGTCGCGATGTTGCGCCCACAGCAGAGCGTCCGATGAGTGCGTTTCGACGGGAAAGCTCCACTCAATATCGAGGTCGTCTCGGAAGCCGACGAAGATCACCCGCTCGCGCTTCTGGGGCACGCCGTAGTCGGCCGCGTTCAGGACGCGAGCGATCACGCGATAGGCTCCGTCGCGGTCCCCGTGGGTGTGATGGCGTTCCAGTCGTGCCAGGTGATCGGCCCAGTCCTCGTCTGGCCGAGCGGTTACATACGGGTGCTCAAGCTGGAGTCGGATGTATTCGAAGTAGTTGCGGAAGCTGGCCCGGGTCAGGCCCTTCACGTTCTCGAAGATGAAGGCCTTGGGCCGGGTCTCGCGCACGGCCCGGATGGCTTGCGGAAACATGTCGCGCGCATCGTCGTAGGCCTTGTGCTTGCCGCCCATCGAGAAGGGCTGGCAGGGCGGACCGCCCGACACCAGTTCGACCTTGCCTTCGAGAGCGCTGAAGTCGACGCCACGCACATCGCCTTCGACCTCGGGCCAGCCATGCATGGGCGAAAGCGGGAGATCGCGGTTCTCGCGGATGGTCTCGCGGCAATAACGGTCCCACTCGACCACCTTGGCCGGCTTGAACCCGGCCCGGCACAAGCCCATCCCCAGGCCCCCGGCCCCCGCGAAGAGTTCGATCGACTTCATGAGTCCAAGAATGTTCTAATTTCGTTCTCAAGAAAAGCCTCGTTCTTGAGCTCGCATTCCCAAAGGGTCAGAGCGCTCCAGCCCAGGGCTTCCAAGGCCTCCAGCTTGCGAAGATCGCGGGCGCGATTCTCCTCCAGCTTCGGGATCCAGAAGTCGTGCCGTGATTTGGGGAGTCGCGCCAGCTTGCAGTCCGGATCGGGATGCCGATGCCAGAAACACCCGTGGACGAAGATTACCTTCCTGCGGCCGGGGAAGACGAGGTCAGGCCGCCCGGGAAGCTTCGCTCCGTGCAGCCGATAGCGATAGCCCATGCGATGGACGAGCCGCCGCACGAGCATCTCCGCGCCAGAGCCCTTGCCCTTGACCCGGGCCATGCGGGCGCTGCGCTCGGCGGGGGTGAGGGTATCCATGGTGGCTCAGTGTTTGAACGCTTGGAGCGATCAATCCTCGTCCATCTTGAGCGCCGCGATGAAGGCTTCCTGCGGGATCTCCACCTTGCCGAACTGGCGCATCCGCTTCTTGCCTTCCTTCTGCTTGTCCAGAAGCTTGCGCTTGCGGCTGGCGTCGCCGCCGTAGCACTTGGCGGTGACGTCCTTGCGCAGGGCGCGGACGGTTTCGCGGGCGACGCGCGTATCGAAGCCGCCGAATAGCGCCGCTTGCCATGCTCAAGATCCTCGGCCGCACGTCCTCGCTGAACGTCCGCAAGGTGCTGTG
>JAGIBE010000290.1 GCA_017744495.1 Caulobacter sp.
AACTTGTACTGGGCGCCGACGCCGTAGTTGACGCTGTCGGCGTCGAACTTGTTCTCGACACCGGCCACGGTCTGCTTGAACTGGCTGTTGCCGTAGCCGACGCGGCCGATCAGGTCGATGTTCGGGGTCACCGGCAGGAAGCCCACGCCGTAGACCGCGGCCTGGTGGGTCTGCTCGATATTGGAGCGGACGCCGGCCTGGTCGATATTGTCGTCCTTGACGCCGCCGGACAGCTCGCCCTCGACGCCGAAATGCGGAGTCAGCTTGGCGCCGAGGCGGCCCTGGATCGCGCCGGTATCGGCGCCTTCGGCGCGGGAGCCGGCATAGCCGAGGGTGCCGTAGACGCCGGTGTCCTGGGCCTGGGCCAGGGCGGGCGCGGCGGCGATGGAAACAGCGACCACGGGAGCGGCCAGGACGGCCGCCGACATAAGAGCTTTCATTGTTTTTACTCCTGTACTGGCGAGGCTGGGGAGCGCCTCGACGTTCACAGGGTTAGCCTTGCCGTGGGGCCGCCTTTGGACCCTGGCTGGACCGTTTGGGGCCGTTGCGTGTCGATCGCGACACGTCCGTGGCGATTGTGGCGGCCCGGAATCGTTCCGCCCACGGCGCTGAAAGCCGCCGGGGTGTGGCCTTCTTGCCGCTTGGGGAAGCTGACCTGCCGTGCGGGGAAAGGTGACGATCCCGACAAGCGTGCTATTGATCGGTCAAGAGAACCGAAAAGGCCCGCCCGCACCCGTTCCGGGGAGAGGCGCGCCAGCGTCACCGGGACCGCCGCCTTGCCTAAAGCCGTCATCGTCGCCACGGGGCTATACACCCCGCCCTTCAGCGTTTCGAACACCGAGCTGGTCGAGACCTTCAACGCCTATGTCGAGCGCTTCAACGCCGCCAACGCCGAGGCCATCGCCGCCGGCGAGGTCGCGGTCCTGCTGCCCTCCTCGCCCGAGTTCATCGAAAAGGCGTCCGGCATCAAGTCGCGCTTCGTGATGAACAAGGACGGCATCGTTGATCCCGAAATCATGCGGCCGATCCTGCCGGAGCGTCCGAACGAGGAGATCTCGATCCTGGCCGAAATGGCCGTCGAGGCCGCCAAACAGGCCATCGCCCGCTGGGGCAAGCCGGCCTCGGAGATCGGCGCGGTGATCTGCGCCGCCTCGAACATGCAGCGCGCCTATCCGGCCATGGCCATCGAGGTGCAGCAGGCCCTGGGAGTCGACGGCTTCGCCTTCGACATGAACGTCGCCTGCTCGTCCGCCACCTTCGGCATCAAGACCGCCGCCGACTTCATCGCCACGGGCAGCGCCAAGGCCGTGCTGATGGTCAATCCCGAGATCTGCTCGGGCCACCTGAACTTCACCGACCGCGACAGCCATTTCATCTTCGGCGACGTGGCCACGGCCGTTATCCTGGAAGAGGAAGGCCAGGCCAAGGACGGCTGGGAGATCCTAGGCACGCGCCTGAAGACCCAGTTCTCCAACAACATCCGCAACAATTTCGGCTTTCTGAACCGCGCGGCCCCGGAAGGGATCGGCGCCAAGGACAAGCTGTTCGTGCAGGAAGGCCGCAAGGTGTTCCGCGAGGTGGTGCCGATGGTCAGCGAGATGATCGTCGAGCACGCCGGCGACATCGGCGTCGACCCGACGGGCCTCAAGCGCCTGTGGCTTCACCAGGCCAACATCAACATGAACGAGATGATCGGTCGCAAGGTGCTGGGCCGCGATCCCGAGCCCGGCGAGAACGTGATCATCCTGGACACCTACGCCAATACCAGCTCGGCCGGTTCGATCATCGCCTTCCACACGGCCAATGACGACTTCGCGGCGGGCGAGACCGGCCTGATCTGCAGCTTCGGCGCGGGTTATTCGGCGGGCACGGTGTTCGTCAGGAAGCGGTAGGCTCCACGATCGGGGACGTGCGCATGCGCACGTCCCCATCAAGGTCACGGCTACTGCGGCTTAGGATGCGCCGCTTTCCAGTCCATGGCCCGGCGGATCCGATTGCCCACGGCCGGGTGATCGTAGAACAGCATCTCCTCCAGGCGGCTGGGTGTGGCCGCGCGGTATTCGATGGTCTTGACCAGGGCCTTGGACAGGCCGTCGGGCTCGTTGAAATGCTCCAGGCTGTAGCGGTCGGCGTCGCTCTCGGCGATGCGGATCAGGCTGTTGGTCAGAGGCGTGCCCAGAAGCGACAGCACCGCCAGGATCACGCTCAGCACCGGCAGGCCGGCCGGATCGGCCAGACCCTTGATCGTGTCGCCGCCCAGCAGGGCGCAGACCGGTGCGAACAGGCGATCGACCAGGAAAAAGACGACGACGGCCAGCAGGCTCATCACCCCGGCGATCCAGAGCGCATGGTGATGGGCGTAGTGGCCCATCTCGTGACCGACGACGCCGCGCACCTCGGCCAGATCGCCCCCCTGCTTGAACATGGTGTCGCTCATCGCCACGCGAGCCGAGCCGAACACGCCCGAGACGTTGGCGGTATAGGCGTTCGATTGCTTGGAGCCGTTGTAGACGAAGATCTTGTCGCTCGGGATGCCATTGGCCTTGGCCATGGCGACAACCTGATCGCGCACCGGACCGGCCGGCGCGGGCGTGTAGTGGTTGAAGATCGGCTCGATATAGATCGGCGACAGCACCATCATGATGGTGATGAACACGGCGGTCAGCCCGCCGCTCCACAGCCACCAGCTGCGCGGCGCCTTGCGGATCAGGGCATAGAGGGCCGTCAGGAACAGACCGAACAGCACGGCGCTGATCGCCAGGCTGATGGCGGCCTCGCCCAGCCAGCCGCCGAAGGCCTGGCTGGTCAGGCCGTACTGCTTCTGGCGCCACCAAGCGGAATAGGCCGACCACGGCAGGCTCAGGACGCCGTCGATGAACAGGTACACGATCCCGACCACCAGGCTGACCAGCACCGGCCGCGACTTGCGCCGCTCCAGCCGTCGACGCAGTCCCACCAGCACGCCCCAGCGCACGATCACGAACGAGACCAGCACCGAGACCAGGAAACCCCACAGCAGCAACCAGTGGCCGCCCTGGGTGTAGGCCGTGGCCTTGGCGTGGGCTTCGGGCGGCAGCTGCGCCAGATAGGCGGCGGTCGCCGCGGCTGGATCGAACAGAACCATGAAATCCCCCGGTGGTTACGCGGCCTCGCAGGAAGCCAGACCGTGGGCCGGCCGTCAGGTTAAATCTCGGTCAGGTTGGCTTGGCCGGGCCGGCGGTGACGCTTGCCACTGGCGGTCGCGCGCTGGGCGTATAGAAATGCGCCCCTGAATTTCGTCCACCGAGGCTCCGCATGCGATTCCCCGCTCGTCGTGAACTCCTGATCGCCCTGGCAGGCGGCGCCGTGCTCCTGGCCGGCTGCGGCGGCAAGACCGGCGACGTGGCCGAAACCGGGCTCAAGCGCGTCGAGGCGACGAAGGTCCTGCGCATCGGCCTGGAAGGCACCTATCCGCCATTCAACTTCCAGGACAAGGACGGCCAGCTGGCCGGCTTCGAGGTCGACTTCGCCAAGGCCCTGGCCGCCCAGATGAAGGTCAAGGCCGAGTTCCACCCCTCGCCATTCGCCGGTCTGCTGGGCGCCCTGGAGTCCAAGCGTATCGACGTGGTGATCAACCAGATCACCATCACGCCCGAGCGCGCGGCCAAGTACGACTTCTCGCGGCCCTACACCGTCTCGGGCATCCAGATCATCGTCCGGAAAGGCCAGACGGGCATCAGCACGCCCGCCGACCTGAAGGGCAGGAAGGTCGGCGTGGGTCTAGGCACCAACTACGAGAGCTGGCTGCGCAAGAATGTCCCCGGCGCCATCGTCCGCACCTATGACGACGACCCCACCAAGTACCAGGACCTCAAGGCCGGCCGCATCGACGCGGTGCTGAACGATCGCCTGGTGGCCGCCGACTTCGTCAAGACCACGCCCGACTTCGAAGCGTCCGGCCCGCCCTTCGCCAGCCAAGGCATGGGCGTGGCCATGCTGCGCGATCCGGCCATGAAGGTGACGATCGACCAGGCCATCGACGCGCTGCGCGCCAACGGCCAGCTGGCGGCGATCTCGACCAAGTGGTTCGGTCAGGACGTGACGAAGTGAGGTCACGCGTTAGGATCGGGGTCCGATGAACCCCGCCCTCGACCTCGTCGCCCAATCCGCCCCCCTGCTGCTGAAAGGCGCGGTCTACACCGTGCTGCTCAGCGTGATCGGCATGGGTGTGGGCTTGGTGATCGGCTTCGGCCTGGCCCTGATGCGGCTGTCTCGCAGTCCGCTGCTGCGCTGGCCGGCGGCCGTCTATGTCTCGGCGATCCGGGGCACGCCGCTGCTGGTCCAGCTGTTCCTGATCTATTACGGCCTGCCCCAGCTGGGGATCGAGCTGCCACCGCTGCTGGCGGCCGGGATCGGCTTCTCTATCAATATCGGCGCCTATGCCGGCGAGATCCTGCGCAGCGCCATCGCCGCCGTCGACAAGGGCCAGTGGGAAGCCGCCAGCGTGCTGGGCATGAGCCGCGGCCAGACCTTGCGCCGGATCATCCTGCCTCAAGCCGCCCGCACCGCCGTCGCGCCCCTGTCCAACAGCTTCATCAGCCTGGTCAAGGATACCTCCCTGGCCGCCACGATCCAGGTGCCCGAGCTCTTCCGCCAGGCCCAGCTGATCACCGCTCGCACCTACGAAATCTTCGCCATGTATCTGGCGGCCGCCGCCGTCTACTGGGTTCTGTCCAGCCTGCTGGCCCTCGGCCAGACGCGGCTCGAGCGCCGCGCGGAGGGCCGCCGATGACCAACACCTTGGGGAGCGCCATCGACGCCAAGGGCCTGATCAAGCGCTTCGGCTCCACCACCGTCGTCAACGGCGTGGACTTGACCGTCGCCGCTGGCGAAGTGGTGGCGGTCATCGGCCCCAGCGGCTCGGGCAAGAGCACTCTGCTGCGCTGCCTGGCGGGTCTGGAGGTCATCGACGGCGGGACCCTGACCGTGGCCGGCGTGACAGCGGGCTCCAGGCCGCCCCTGGCCCGCGCCTTGAAGGGCCGGGTTGGTTTCGTGTTCCAGAACTTCAACCTCTTCCCGCACCGCACGGCCCTGCAGAACGTCGCCGAGGGTCTGATCGTGGTGCGCGGCGTCAAGCCGGCGGAGGCCCATGACAAGGCCCGCGCCCTGCTGACCAAGGTCGGCCTGGCCCACCGAGTCGACGCCTATCCGCGCGAGCTCTCCGGCGGCCAGCAGCAGCGCTGCGCCATCGCCCGCGCCCTGGCCATGGACCCCGAGGTCATCCTGTTCGACGAGCCGACCTCCGCGCTCGACCCCGAACTGGTCGGCGAGGTGCTCACCGTGATCCGCGACCTGGCCGCCGAGAAGCGGACCATGGTCATCGTGACGCACCAGATGGACTTCGCCCGCGATGTGGCCGATCGGACGCTGTTCATGGATGACGGCGTTATTCTCGAACAAGGCCCTTCCGCCGAAGTGCTCGGTTCGCCTAAGGAAGAGCGCACGCGGCGATTCCTCAGCAAGGTGAGCGGCCTAAGGTCATAATTTGGCCTCCGGCGCCCCTCACCTCCTCTCCGCCGACGCCGTGTGCTGTGAGGCGAGGTCCTGTGAAACCCTATATCGATCTGCAAGGCGCATCGGGCGCCGTCTACCGTTACAAGCTGGCCGAGGATCGCGATCCCCGGACGACCATCGCCGGCAATTTCGTCTTCGTCGACGCGACCGGAACCGTCGTCTATGCGGGCGAGGCGAACAATCTGCACGGGGCCGCCAACCGCTTCCCCGAGGCCTCCCTGAAGCACAAGGCCGAATATCTCTACACCCGCCTGAACGTCTCGGGCGCCTCGCGCTCGGACGAGCTGCAGAACATCGTGGCGGCCGTCCGGCCGGTCATGAACAAGGGCGAGTAAGCCCTCTTTCGGATCCCCGGCCGACAGAAGCGTCGCCCCGGGATCCGTCCGACCTTGTACGGTCGAGCTTCCCTTCGACATCGAGCACGAAAAGAGAACACGGCGGCGTCCACATCCGGCGCAGGCTTCGCTATGGTGGAGTCCGCATGCGCCCCGAGATTCTCTTTCCGCTGTTCACGCCGGTCTCCACGCTGAAGGGCGTGGGGCCGCGCGTCGCGCCGCTGGTCGAGCGCCTGGCGGGGCCGATCGTGCGCGACGTGCTGTTCACCACGCCCCAGGGCCTGATCCGCCGCACGGCGACCACCAGCGACCGCGCCGTCGACGGCCAGGTCCAGACCTTTCTGGTCACCATCGACGCCCATCTGCCGCCGCAACGATCCGGCCAGCCCTGGCGTGTCCGGGCCTGGGACGAGCACGGCTTCATCACCCTGACCTGGTTCAAGGGCCACGGCCCGCACCTGGAGCGCCAGCATCCGGTCGGCGCCAGGCGGGCCGTCAGCGGCAAGGTCGAGCGCTACGGGAACGAGATTCAGATCGCCCATCCGGACTACCTGCTGGACGCCGAGAAGGCGGGCGAGATCCCGGCGGTCGAACCAGTCTATCCGGCCACGGCGGGCCTGCCCTCGCGCACCTTCCGCAAGTTCGCCCAGGAGGCCCTGGAGCGCGCCGCCGTGCTGCCCGAATGGCAGGACTCGGCCTGGCTGACCAAGAGCGGCTTCCCGGCCTGGCGCGAGGCCCTGGTCCTGGTCCACGGCCCGCAGGCCGAGATTGACCTGTCGCCGATGTCGGCGGCCCGCCGCCGCCTGGCCTTCGACGAACTGCTGGCTCACCAATTGGCCCTGGCGCAGCGCAAGGCCGGAAAGCGTTCGCACCCCGCGCCGCGCATCCGGGCCGGCGACCTGTCCGACGCCGTCGAGAAGGCCCTGCCCTTCAGGCTGACCGGCGCCCAGATCAGGGCGCTGTCCGAAGTGCGCGGCGACATGGCCAGCGGCGAGCGCATGGCCCGGCTGCTGCAGGGCGACGTCGGTTCGGGCAAGACGGTGGTGGCCATGCTGGCCATGGCCGACGCCGCCTCCAGCGGCCTGCAATCGGCCCTGATGGCCCCGACCGAGATCCTGGCCCGCCAGCATTATGAGACCCTGGCTCCGCCGCTGGAGGCGCAAGGTCTGGCCGTGATCCTGCTGACCGGCCGCGACAAGGGCTCGGTCCGAGCCTCGAAGCTGGCCAAGCTGGCCGACGGCTCGGCCGCCGTCGCGGTGGGCACCCACGCCCTGTTCCAGGACGATGTGGCGTTCAAGGCGTTGGGCCTGACCATCATCGACGAGCAGCACCGCTTCGGGGTGAACGAGCGCAAGCGCCTACAAGATAAGGGAGCCGGCGCGCACCTGGTCGCCATGTCGGCCACGCCGATTCCGCGCACCCTGGAGCTGACCGTCTTCGGCGACCTGGACGTCTCGCGGATCGACGAGAAGCCGCCGGGCCGCACGCCGGTCGCCACCCGCGCCGTCCCGACTCCGCGCATCCCCGAGATCATCGCCCGCCTTAAGGCCGCCTCGGAGTCCGGCGCCCAGGCCTTCTGGATATGCCCGCTGGTCTCGGAGTCCGAGAAGATCGACCTGCGGGACGCCGAGATGCGCGCCGCCTCCCTGCGCCAGGCCATCGGCCCCAGCGTCGGCCTGGTCCACGGGCAGATGCCGGTGGCCGAGAAGGACGCGGTCATGCAGGCCTTCGTCGACGGCGAGGTCAGCGTGTTGGTCGCCACCACCGTGGTCGAGGTCGGGGTCAATGTGCCCAACGCCAGCATCATGGTCATCGAGCACGCCGACCGCTTCGGCCTGGCCCAGCTGCATCAGCTGCGCGGCCGCGTGGGGCGCGGGGCGCGCGAGAGCGCCTGCGTCCTGCTCTACGATCCGCCGCTGTCGGAGACCGCCCAGCAGCGGCTGGACATCCTGCGCCGCAGCGACGACGGCTTCGAGATCGCCGAGAAGGATCTGGAGCTGCGCGGCGGCGGCGACCCGCTGGGCCTCAAGCAGAGCGGCTTCCCCGCCTATCGCCTGGCCGACCCGGTGGCGCATCGCGACCTGATCGCCGCCGCGGCCGACGACGCCCGCCTGATCCTGGCCCGCGACCCCGACCTGACCAGCCCGCGCGGCCAGGCGGTGCGCGTGCTGCAGGAGCTGTTCGACTGGAAGGCCGCTTCTCCCTTGAATGACGCTGGGTGAGGCGAAGGAGGCTGGCCGCCATGGACGTTCCAGCCGCCCTCTCCGCCCTGGCGCCTCGCCTCTCCCACGCCGCGACGACAGCGACCGGCGTGCGCCGGCTGTCGGGCGGGGCCAGCCAGGAGACCTGGGCCTTCGACCTCGATGACGGAACGCCGCTGATCCTTCGCCGACGTCCGTCAGGCGGGTCGATGAGCGCCGCCGCCCTACCCCTGTCGACCGAAGCCGCCCTGCTGGCCGCCGTCGCCCCGCGCGGCGTGCCGGCGCCGGAAGTGATCCATGTTTGCGAGCCGGGCGACGGTCTGGGCGAGGCCTATGTCATGCGCCGCCTGTCGGGCGAGACCCTGGGCAAGCGCATCGTCCGCGACGAGGCCTTCGCCGCCATCCGCCCCGGCCTGGCCCGGCGCTGCGGCGAGGTGCTGGCGGCGATCCACACGACGCCGCTGGAGGGCCTGCCGCCCCTGAATGTCTCCGACGCCGCCGGCGAGCTGGCCCGTTACGAGACCGTCTATCGCCAGTCCGGCGCCCGGCGGCCGGTCTTCGAGGCCGCCTTCCGCTGGTTGGAGGAGCGCGCCCCGCCGCCGCTGGAGCGGCCGATGCTGGTGCACGGCGACTTCCGGAACGGCAATCTGATGGTCTCGCCGCAGGCGGGCCTGGTCGGCGTGTTGGACTGGGAGCTGGCCCATCTGGGCGACCCGGCCGAGGATCTGGGCTGGATCTGCGTCAATTCCTGGCGGTTCGGCGAGTGGCGACGGCCGGTCGGCGGGTTCGGCGACTATCAAGACCTGCTCGACGGATACGCGATCGCCGGTGGCGAGCCCGTGTCGCTGGGCCGGCTGCTGTTCTGGCAGGCCCTGGGCTCGCTGAAATGGGGCGTCATGTGCCTGATGATGTACGCCAGCTTCGCCACCGGCGTGGACAGCTCGATCGAGCGAGCGATGATCGGCCGCCGGGCCAGCGAGACCGAGATCGACCTGGTGCTGCTGATGGAGCAAGCGGCATGATCACCCACCCGACCGCCGTCGAACTGACCGAGGCCCTGGCC
Source organism: Caulobacter sp. (assembly GCA_017744495.1). Classification (GTDB taxonomy): domain Bacteria; phylum Pseudomonadota; class Alphaproteobacteria; order Caulobacterales; family Caulobacteraceae; genus Caulobacter. Next base: position 9,153 of record JAGIBE010000290.1, read on the forward strand.
GGGGTCGAAGCCGGTCCGCCCGGCGACGCCCGCGCCGCCTTCATCGCCCGCGTCGCTGACAACGCCCGCGCCACTCTGGAACGCGAAGCGGCGCTCGGCCCCGCGGCCGAGGCGGCGGCGGTGGGCCGGCTACGCATCCTGCTGGCCCGCGAAGGCGACTTCGAGACCCTGAACGCTGAGCTCTGCGCCCGCCTCCGCGACGGCCGCCTGACGCCGCTGGACCCGGCCGTGCTGGCGCATCTGAAGGCGAGCGCCCTGGACCAGCTCGCGATCGACCAGCCGAGCTACTGGGGCGTGGCGGCGCTACAGGCCCTTCGCTGAGCCTTCCGGCCCGCCGGGAATAGGACCTTGATCAGTTCGCGCCTTCAGCGCCGCCACCCGCGCCAGGGCGTCGGCCTCGATGTCGGCCCAGAACAGGTTGAACCCGTCCACCTTGCGGCGGTCGGTCCACGAGCCGCTGTCGCGCAGCGAGGTCGACTTCGGCCGTCCCGTGTGCAGTAGGCCGTTCTCGCACTGGGCCCAGACCTGGCGCTTCAGCAGGGCCGGCCGCGAGCCCCATTCCAGCCCCGTGGCGTTGACCGCCCCCAGGTTCAGTTTGGCCGGGGCGCGGATCTCGTTGCGGGCGCCCAGCAGCGGATTGACGCACAGCGGCGTGCGGCCGTCGATGGTGGTCAGCTCGCCTTCCCGGTTCCAGACCAGCGAGCGGTTGACAAGCTCCTGGGCCCGCTGGAAGTCGCCATCGGTCAGGGACGCCCAGGCGACCACGCAGCCCGCCTCGTTGCGCGCGGCGCAGGCCGGCACGGGCGCGTCCGACCCGAAGGCGTCGGCCGGAACCACGGTCTCGATCAGATAAACACCGGCCAGACGCTGGCGCAGCGCCGCGTCGGGGACGATCTCGTCCGTCAGCAGGCGATCGGCCAGCACCCCGCCCTGCTCCACCCCGACCAAGACCAGCGGCCGGCCGCCGTTGTCGTGCTCGAGGTAGTAGCGGAAGGCGTCGCGGACATCCTCATAGGCGAACCGCCGGGCGTCGCGGGCGTCGTCGCGCAGGGTCAGGAAGGTGTAGAGGCTGGCCTGGCGATAGTGCGGCGCGAAGATGCGTCCGACACGAGCGAACGGCGCGGCGTAGTTGGGCAGCATCACCCGGGCCAGGTCGCGCTCGGCCTTGGGCTGGTCGAACGGCGCGTTCCAGTCGCGGCCGCCGTCATAGCTGGTGGGATGCACGAAGAAGACGTCGACCGTCCTCGGTCCCGTCGCCCCACTCTGTGGCCGCAGGGCCCAAGCCTCGGGCTTGGCGTAGTTGGGAGCCGGCGGCGGATCGTAGGTCTGGAACGGGATCTTGGGGTCGAGCGTGGTGCGCAGGATGTCGTAGCGCCAGTAGAACGCCGCCGACACGACCATCACCAGGAACAGCACCGTTCCGGCGAAGATCCAACGCTTGAAACCCTTGAACCGCTCGGCCATGGACCCTGGTTACACGAACCCGGCCCAAGGCGCGAGACGGCGCGAAGTGCCTTACGCGCCTTCCTGTCCGATGATCGCGACGGAGCAGACGTTGCTGGCCGGCGCGCCGCCCAGATTGTGCGTCATGCCGAACACCGGGTCCTTCAGCTGGCGCTCGCCGGCCCGGCCCTGGAGCTGGAGGTACATCTCGTAGAGCATGCGCAGGCCCGACGCGCCGATCGGGTGGCCGAAGCACTTCAGGCCGCCGTCGATCTGGCACGGCAGGCCGCCGTCGGCGTCGTAGAAGCCGTCCAGCACGTCCCGCCAGCCTTGGCCCTCCTGGGAGATGAACAGATCTTCCATCGTCACCAGCTCGGTGACCGAGAAGCAGTCGTGCACCTCCATCATCGAGATCTGCTCGCGCGGCCGCTCGATGCCGGCCTCGCGATAGGCCTTGCCGGCGGCGATGCGGGCGGTGTGGAAGTGGCTGCCGTCCCAGCCGTTGTACTGGCTCTCGTAGCCGTTGGAGACCGACAGCTGCAGGGCCTTGACCGTCACCAGATCGCGCTTGCCGAGCGCGCGAGCGATCTCGGGCGTGGTCACGATGGCCGCGGCGGCGCCGTCGGACACGCCGCAGCAGTCGAACAGACCTAGGGGCTCGGCGATCATCGGGGCGTTCAGCACCTGGTCGAGGCTCACGGCCTTCTGCAGATGAGCCTTGCGGTTCTTGGCGCCGTTGGCGTGGCTCTTGACCGAGACGTGGGCGATGGCGCGCTTGAGGTCCTCGCGCGAGACGCCGTGCTTGGCGCGATAGGCGCTGGCCAGCTGGGCGAAGTTGCCGGGCGCCGAGCCGTTGGGGATGACCTGCGGCGCCAGCGTGCCGGGATTGCCGACCGGCAGGCCGCCGTAGCCGGTGTCCTTCAGCTTCTCCACGCCCACGGCGATGGCGATGTCGGCCGCCCCCGCCGCCACGGCGTAGACCGCGCCCCGGAACGCTTCCGAGCCCGAAGCGCAGAAGTTCTCCACGCGGGTGACGGCGATGTTGGGCAGGCGCAGCGCGATCGACAGCGGCGTGCCGCCCTTGCCCGTGCCCAGTTCGTCGACGTGGGTCGAGAACCAGGCCGCGTCCAGCTGGCTGGGCTCGATGCCGGCGTCGGCCATGGCCTCGACATAGGCCTCGACCATCAGGTCGTCGGGCCCGGCGTCCCAGCGCTCGCCGAACTTGCTGCAGCCCATCCCCAGGATGGCGACCTTGTCGCGGATGCCCTTGGCCATGGTGATGCTCCCTATTCCGCCGCCAGGGCGGTGTTCTTGGCCATCGCCGCGCGGTCGGGGGCGGCCTTCCAGAAGTAGCGGACGAAACCCCGCTTCTCGTCGATGTCCTTGATGCGGAACACCATCTTGACCGGCAGGCCGCTGTCGACCTCGCCCGGCTCGACGTCGGTGATGTCCATCATGATCCGCCCGCCGCCCTCGAAGACGATCATGCCGTAGTGGTTGGGCGGACTCATCGAGAAGGTCAGGTAGTCGGCCGAGTAGCTCAGCACCGACGCCTTGCGCTCGGCGAAGCGGTACGGCTCCTGGGTGTCGACGGCCGGGCTGTTGGGCGCCACCGAGATCCGGGTGCGCGGGAACTGGACGACGCCGGTCTCGCGGCAGCGACCGCCCACCAGACCCAGGATCATGTCCTGGTTCCGGTAGAGGGTGGTCAGGGCCGTCTTGTTGTCCTTTTCGGCCCGCATGCCCTTGTCCCAGTCGACCAGGCCGTTGAAGGTCAGGAACTTCAGATAGTTGTCCTCGTCTTTTCGATCAGCCAGCGAACCCGTGACGCCACGCGCCGGGCGAGCTGCCGCCACGCCTTGGCCGACGCGGAACACCAGGGCTTCCGCGCCCTGGCCGAACTGGGCGACCAAGATTACGTTGCCGGACGCGGCCTGTTCCAGGGCGTGGGCCAGCATCAGCGGACCGTGGGCGCAACCGGCTTCGCCCAGGATCAGGGCCAGGTTGTCGCGCACCGCCTCGGGGGCGATCCCCACCGTCTTGGCGAGACTCGCGGCCATGCCCGAGAACGTGGACGGAAAGCAGAAATGCGAGACATCGGAAGGCTTTAGGCCCGCATCCTCCAGCGCCCGGCGGATGGCCGGCGGCACTAGCTTGACGACGCCCTCGTCGCGGATCCAGCGCTCCTCCCAGGCGTAGTCGAAGTCGCCGTCGGCGCCCCGGAAATGATCTACGAAGTCGTCGGTGACGCTGCCCCGGCCCAGGAACTCGGCGGCTCCACCATCGGCGTCGATCACGAAGGCCGCTGCGCCGTCGCCGTTGTCCAGCTCCTGGGCCGAGGCCGCGCGGGCCCGGCGGTGCTCGCCGGTCGTCACCAGGGCGCGCTTGGCGGCCCCGCCTCGCACGGCCGCCAGGGCCTGGCCCAACGCCGAGAGGCCGCAACGCTGCGAACCGGTGATGTCAGCCGAGGCAATGGACTTCTCCAAGGTCAGGGCGGCGGCGACGATCCCGGCGTTCTGGCGATCGACGAACGGCGCCGTGGTCGAGGCGAAATAGAGGGCGTCGATGTGCGAGCGGTCGTCGTCGGGGCCGAGCGCGTCGCGGGCCGCCTCGACCGCCATGGTCAGGGCGTCCTCGTCCCAGTTGGCCATGGAGCGCTCGCCCTTGGCCTTGGCTCGCAGGTTCGGCGCGACCCAGGCGTTGGCCTCGGTGACGGCCTTGCGGCTGAGCCGAAGACGCGGCGCATAGGCGCCCCAGGCGGCGATGCCGACCATGTTCCACTCCCGATCCGCGCCTGTTCCGGCGGCTTATCGGTGATCAGCTTACGCTCGCGGAAAGGGTCGGCAAGCGTGCCCTGACGTCAGGCGTCGGCGGTCAGCGGTGCGGATCGTCGGTGTTCAGGAAGCCGCAGACATAGTCCTCGACGCCGTCCTCCAGCGAGGTCATCGGCGCGTTGTAGCCGGCGGCTCGAAGGCGGCTCATATCGGCCTCCGTGAAGTACTGGTACTTGCCGCGCAGCACCTCGGGCATGTCGAAATAATCGATATCGGGCTCGCGGCCCACGGCGCGGAAGGTGGCCTCGGCCAGAGCCTTGAACGAGCGGGCCTTGCCCGAGCCCAGGTTGTAGACGCCGTTGACGTGCGGGCTCTTGGCCAGCCAGGCCACCACGTCGGCCACGTCGCGCACATAGACGAAGTCGCGCAGTTGGCCGCCGTCCTCGTAGTCCGGGTGATGCGACTTGAAGAGCTTCACGCCCTGCCCTTCGGCGATCTGGGGCCAGATCTGGCAGACGACTGACTTCATGCCGCCCTTGTGCTGCTCGTTGGGGCCGTAGACGTTGAAGAACTTCAGCCCCACCCACTGGGTCGGCGCATGGCCTCGGGCGGCCTCGCGGACCGCGTAGATGTCGAACAGCGCCTTGGACCAACCGTAGGCGTTCAGCGGCCGCAGGGCCTTGAGGCTCTCCAGGTCGTCCTTACCGTCGAAGCCCTGCTGACCATCGCCATAGGTGGCCGCCGACGAGGCGTAGATCAGCCGGCGCTTGTGCTGGGCGCACCAGCGCCACAAGTCGCGCGACAGCACGAAGTTGGACTCCACGATCAAGTCGGCGTCCGGTTCGGTGGTCGAGGAGATGGCGCCCATGTGGATGACCAGCTCGACCTCGTCGCCGCGCTCGGCCAACCATTCGAACAGATCCTCGGGCGGCACGAAGTCAGCGATCGGCGACTTGGCCAGGTTCTTCCACTTGTTCTCGGCGGCCTCGCCCAGCCAGTCGCAGACCACGACGTCGAGGCTGTCGTCCTCGCACAGCTTGGCGACGATGTTGGAACCGATGAAGCCGGCGCCGCCGGTGACGAGGATGACGCGTCTGGACATGATCCGCGTTATGGCACAGGGGGCTGGGGTATCAAGGTATTGGACAAGGTGTTGAGCGGGGCGTCGGAGTGAACGTGCGGATCGATCGGGAGGGCCCTGTCATCGTCTGGCTGCGCAACGACCTGCGCCTGACCGACAACCCCGCCCTCGCCACCGCGGCCGCGACGGGGCGTCCGGTAATTCCGCTCTACGTGCTGGACGAGACGCCGGGCGTGCGGCGAATGGGCGACGCCTCGCTCTGGTGGCTCGACAAGTCCCTGGCCAAACTCGCGGAAAGCTTGGAGAAAATCGGCTCAAAACTGATCCTGCGAAGAGGCCCGGCGCGCGCGGTGCTGGAGGAGGTCATCGCCCACGCCAAGCCCGCCGCCATGGTCTGGACCCGCCTCTACGACGCGGCGGCTATCGAGCGCGACACCGAGATCAAGACCTGGCTCAAGGACGAGGCGATCGCCTGCGAGAGCTTCAACGCGGGCCTGCTGAACGAGCCGTGGACCGTGAAGAACGGCGCGGACCAGGCCTACAAGGTCTTCACACCCTACTGGCGCGCGGCGCGCGAGCACCTGCGCCAGGTCCATGTCGAACCCGCGCCCAAGGCCCTGGCCGCGCCCCAGCACTGGCCCCGCACCGAGGCGCTGGCGAGCTGGAAACTGCACCCGACCAGCCCCGACTGGTCCAAGGGCTTCGAGCTCTGGACACCCGGCGAAGCCGGGGCGCGCGAGCAGCTGGACGCCTTCCTGTCGGGTCCGGTCGAGGACTATGAGCGCAAGCGCGACCTGCCGGGCGTCGAGGCGACCTCGCGCCTGTCGCCGCACCTGCACTTCGGCGAAATCGGCCCACGCCAGGTCTGGGTCGCGGCCCGCAACGCCGTCGAGGCCGGCGACGCGCCCGCCGGCCAGATCGAGAAGTTCCTGTCCGAGGTCGGCTGGCGAGAGTTCAACCATACAATTCTCTTCAACCATCCGGACCTGCCGCAAACCAGCTTCCGGCCCGAGTTCGACGCCTTTCCGTGGGAGACGAACCATGCCGCCTTCGAGGCCTGGACGCGGGGCGAGACCGGCTATCCGATCGTCGACGCGGGCATGCGCGAGCTGTGGGCCACCGGCTTCATGCACAACCGCGTGCGGATGATCGCCGCTTCGTTCCTGGTCAAACACCTGCTGATCGACTGGCGCCAGGGCGAGGCCTGGTTCTGGGACACGCTGGTCGACGCCGACCTCGCCAACAATGTCGGCAACTGGCAGTGGGTGGCCGGCGGCGGGGCCGACGCCGCGCCCTATTTCCGCATTTTCAACCCGATCGCCCAGGGCCAGAAGTTCGACCCCGCCGGGACCTATGTCCGCCGCTGGGTCCCCGAACTGGCCGACCTGCCCGACAGCGTGATCCACGAGCCGTGGAAAGCTTCAGCGCAACTGAACGCCGCCGCCAAGCGTATCTATGGGGAACCGATCGTGGGGCATTCGGCGGCGCGCGAACGCGCGCTCGAGGCCTATCGCGGCCTCAAAGGACACGAGGGTCCTCGCGAGGCTGGGTAGTCCTCCCCATTTACAGGTCGGTCCCGAGGGTTCTTACTTTCGTCATCAAGTTTGAGATGGGAGCGTCGATTGACCGATATCCTGCCTTCGACCTGGCCGGCCACGGCGCGCGATCCTGAAGTCCGTCGCGCCCCGGCCGCCTTCCGCACCGCCCTCCGCGTCGCCGTGGAGAATTGGGCGGCGGGCGACCTGACCTTCATCCTGCCATCCGGCAAGCCGCTGCGCATCGTCGGCAAGGCGCCGGGGCCGGACGCCGTGGTCCGCATCCATGACTACCGCTTCATGCGCCGGGTCCTGGCGTCGGGCACGATCGGCTTCGCGGAAGGCTACATGGCCGGCGAGTGGGACACGCCCGATCTGTCGGCGGTGCTCTGGGCCTTCTCGCTGAACTTCGACCGGCTGACCGCCCTGGTGAAGGGCAATCCGGTCATGCACGTGGTCAACAAGCTCTACCACCTGCTGCATCGCAACGACCGGCAGGGCTCTAAGAAGAACATCCATGCCCACTATGACCTGGGCAACAGCTTCTATTCGCGCTGGCTGGACCCGACGATGACCTATTCGTCGGCCCTGTACGAAACCCCCAGCCAGCCGCTGGACCAGGCCCAGACCGCCAAGTACGCGGCCCTGGCCCGCTCGATCGCGCTCAAGCCCGGCCAGCACGTGCTGGAGATCGGCTGCGGCTGGGGCGGCTTCGCCGAGTTCGCAGCCAAGGAGGTCGGCGCCAAGGTGACCGGCGTCACCATCTCGCAGGCCCAGCACGACTTCGCCAGGAAACGCCTGTTCGACCAGGGCCTGGCCGAGAAGGCCGACATCCGGCTGATCGACTACCGCGACATCCAGGGCCAGTTCGACAGCGTCGCCTCCATCGAGATGTTCGAGGCCGTGGGCGAAGAGTACTGGCCCACCTATTTCGGCAAGATCCGCGACGTGCTGGCGCCCGGCGGCCGGGCCGGCCTGCAGATCATCACCATCCGCGATGAGCTGTTCGCCCGCTATCGCACCCACACCGACTTCATCCAGCGTTACGTCTTCCCGGGCGGCATGTTGCCCAGCGAGGCGCGGCTGAAGCAGGAGACGGAGGCGGCGGGGCTGTCCTGGACCGGGATCAACCGCTTCGGCCAGCATTACGCCGACACCCTGGCCGAATGGGCCACGCGCTTCGAGGCGGCCTGGGAGGACATCAAGGGCCAGGGCTTCGACGAGCGGTTCCGCCGGCTGTGGCGGTTCTATCTCAGCTATTGCGAGGCCGGTTTCCGCACCGAACGCACCAACGTGATCCAGCTGGGGCTCGCGCGGACCTAGCGAAGGCCGGCCTTCATCCCGACCTCTGACGTGAAGCAACCGCGCGAACGCGCGTCCGAGGTCGGCCCGATGAACCTCTACACCCTGGTCCTGGATTTCCACGGCGGCACTTACATCACCCAGTTCGAAGCCGACACGCCGACCGACGCCGTGGCCGCCTGGTGCAAGGAACTGGAAGACGAGGAGCTGCTGGGCGACGCCTCGTTCCCGGTGGCCGAAGGGATCATGGTCGACGCCATCGAGAACCACCTGGTCGAGGTCGAGGGCCTGCACGGCGCTTGGTGCGCGGCGGCCACGGTCAACGGCGCCCTGGCCCTGCTGAACGTGATCGTCACGCAACGGCTGGGCTGAGGGTCCTCAATCCACCACCGCTTGCGCGGATGGGCGCCGCGTCACGCAACGGCCGCCTAGTGTTATGGATCCGGATGCGCCTTGGCCCAGTCCAGCGCGCCCTGCAGGGTGGTCACCCAGACCTCGCCGCGGTGCGCGGCGAGCCAGGCGATCAGCTCGCGGTGCGCCGGATCGGACACCTGCAGGTAGTCGCCGCCGACGCCGTGAAACAGGTAGACCGCCATGCCGCCGCCGGCTTCCGCTTCCTCGACGAAATCGATGAGTTGCGCGCCCGTGACCTTCTCGTCGAACCCCCGGGCGGGAATGCGCATCGGATCCATCTTGCCGACGTCGGCTCGAAGGTCGTCGGACGAGGCGAATACGCCGCGCACATAGGTCACCAGGTTCGCGGCCCTGAGGGCTTCGAGATAGTCGACGCCGCCAGCCAGGGTCTGACCGCACGGCGACGCGAAGCCGTGGGTCGGCTTGCCGTCCAGCGCGGTGAGGAGGGTGTTCTGCTGCTCGATCTCCCTGAGCATGCCCGCCGGTGTATAGGCCTCGGACGTGTAGCGGGGATCTGTGGGAAACACGGCGGCGGGGCACGGATGGAACACGGTGTGGTTGGCCAGTTCATAGCCCTTCGCGCCCACGGCGCGCCAACGCGGAACATCCGCCGGCTTCAGGTTCGAGAGGAAGAAGGTCGCCTTGAAGCCCGCTGAGTCCAGCACGGGCTCGGCGTGATCGAGCTGGGAGCCCAACGCATCGTCATAGGTCAGCACCACCGCCGCCTTGGCCCTTCCCGGCCATTCCGTCGCCGATGCGATCGATACGCCGCAGACCAAGCTCATCGCGAGCGCCAAAGCCGCCCTCATCATTCCCGCCCCTTTTGGATATTTGATTTGTATTATGATGCCGCTCACGCAGCAGGCAGGCAACCGGCAGGCCGCTTGGGGACCAAGGGTTGGGCCGTAGGTGTCTTCGAATCCTCAACCCCAGCCCCGCGCCTTCAGGAAAACTGGTCTTGCCTGAAAGCCGCGCATCACGATCTACCATGCGACCTCCCGACCGGCCGGACTGAAGAGATGACCGTAAAGACCAGCGTCCTGGACGCTATCGGCGAAACGCCGCTGATCCGCCTCAACCGCGCCAGCGAGGCCACCGGCTGCGAGATTCTCGGCAAGGCCGAGTTCATGAACCCCGGCCAGTCGGTCAAGGACCGCGCGGCCCTGGGCATCATCCGCGACGCCGAGGCCAAGGGCCTGCTGCGCCCCGGCGGCCGGATCGTCGAGGGCACGGCCGGCAACACCGGCATCGGCCTGGCCATGGTCGCCTCGGCGCTGGGCTACAAGACCACCATCGTCATCCCGCGCACCCAGAGCCAGGAGAAGAAGGACGCCATCCGCCTGCTGGGCGCGGAGCTGGTCGAGGTGGACGCGGTCCCCTACTCCAACCCCGACAACTATGTCCGCTATTCGGGCCGCCTGGCCGAGGAACTGGCCAAGACCGAGCCGAATGGCGCGATCTGGGCCAACCAGTTCGACAACGTCGCCAACCGCCAGGCGCATTTCGACACCACCGGTCCGGAGATCTTCGAGCAGACCGACGGCAAGATCGACGGCTTCATCTGCGCGATCGGCTCGGGCGGCACCCTGGCCGGCGTCGCCGGCGCTCTGCGGGCCCGCAAGCCGTCGGTGAAGATCGGCCTGGCCGACCCGCACGGCGCCTCGCTCTACAGCTGGTACGCCGACGGCGAGCTGAAGGCCGAAGGGACTTCGATCAGCGAGGGCATCGGCCAAGGCCGGATCACCGCCAATCTGGAAGGCCTGGCGATCGACTATCCGTTCCGCGTCAGCGACGAGGAGATGCTGGAGCAGGTCTTCGATCTCGTGCAGCACGAGGGTCTGTGCCTAGGCGGCTCGACGGGCATCAACGTGGCCGGCGCGGTGCGCATGGCCAAGGCCATGGGTCCGGGCCACACCATCGTGACCATCCTCTGCGACCACGGCTCGCGCTACCAGAGCAAGCTCTTCAACCCCGCCTTCCTGGCCGAGAAGGGCTTGCCGACGCCGCCCTGGATGTAAAGTCGAGCTCGGTATACGAGCATCGCGCTCGTCGCTGACTGAAAAGTTGCGGAATTCAACCCCTCGGTGCAGGATCGTCCCAAGTCGCACCGGGAGGGCCTGATGGCTTGGAAGGGTATTGTCGGCAAGAGCTTCTCGCCGGAAGCGTTCGAGACCTATTGCGAAGGCCTGAAGTGGTCGACATGGCGGCCCAATTTCATCGTCCTGCACAACACCGGCGTACCGTCGCTGGACCAGCGGCCGCAGGGCCTGACCCAGCAGCACATCGCCAACCTCGAGATCTACTACCGCGATAACCAGAAATGGAGCGCGGGGCCGCACCTGTTCGTCGACGACAAGCAGATCTGGGTCTTCACGCCCCTGACCACCTCGGGCGTCCATTCGCCCAGCTGGAACAGCATCGCCCTAGGCATCGAGATGCTGGGTGATTTCGACAAGGACGCCTTCGACACCGGCCGCGGCGCCAAGGTGCGCGACAACGTCGTGGCGGCCATGGCCACCCTGTCGGCCGTGCTCGGGCTGGACCCCAACACCATGAAGCTGCACCGCGAGGATCCGAAGACGACGCACGCCTGCCCGGGCAAGAACGTCAAGAAGCTGGAGGTCATCCAGCGAGTCCAGGACAAGATCGAGGAAGAGGCCAAGGAGCACAGCCTCAGCGAGGCCCATCCTTAGCTTGCCCCTCCCCGCCGATCGCGTGATCTTGCCCGCCTTCTCGAAGGGGCGAGTCGGACCTCGAAAGGCTTATCGTCATGACCCACACCGATCCTCTGGTCTCCACCGCCTGGCTGGCCGAGCATCTCGACGCGCCGGACGTCCGCGTCGTCGATGGGTCGTGGCACATGCCGGCCGCCCAGCGCGATCCCAAGGCCGAGTACGACGCGGCCCACATCGCGGGCGCGGTGTTCTTCGACATCGACGAGATCTCGGACGAGACCTCGCCCCTGCCGCACATGCTGCCCTCGCCCATCAAGTTCGCCTCGCGGGTCAAGAAGCTGGGCCTGGGCGACGGGTCCAGGATCGTCGTCTACGACACCAGCGGCATCCTGCCCGCCGCCCGCGTCTGGTGGGAGTTCCGCGCCATGGGCCACGAAGACGTCGTGGTGCTGGACGGCGGCCTGCCCAAGTGGATCGCCGAGGGCCGTCCGGTCGACGACCTGGCCGTCAGCCCGCAAGAGCGCCACTTCACCCCGCGCTTCCAGGCCGACATCGTCCGCTCGGTCGACCAGATGAAGGCCAATCTGGAAACCCGCCGCGAGCAGGTCATCGACGCCCGCGCCGCCGGCCGCTTCGAGGGCCGCGATCCCGAGCCCCGCGCCGGCCTGAAGAGCGGCCACATCCCGGGATCGCGCAACATCCCGCTGTCGGCCCTGCTGGCCTCGGATGGGACCATGCTGCCGGCCGACAAGCTGGCGGACGTCTTCAAGGCGGCCAGCGTCGACATCGACAAGCCGATCGCCACCACCTGCGGCTCGGGCATCACCGCCGCCGTGGTCTCCCTGGCCTTGGCCCGGCTGGGTCGGCCCCGCTCGGCGGTCTACGACGGCTCGTGGACGGAATGGGGCGGCCGCGACGACGTGCCGGTGGCCACGGGGGCGGCCTAGGCCCCTTGAACCGGCGTATGGTCAGCCCGTAAACGGAACGTTCCTCCCGCCGTACCGAGTCCGCCCATGCCCTTGGATGAAGAAACCCGCCTGATCCGCCGGGGCGCGCCGCCCAGGGACGGCACGGTGCTGGCCCGCACGGTCAACCCGCCGGTCCAGCGCGGCTCGACGGTGCTGATGCCCAACGCCGCGTCCCTCTACGACGACAACCAGCTGACCTACGGCATCACGGGCCTGTCTTCGCCGGCCAACCTGCAACTGGCCCTGGCCGAGTTGGAAGGCTCGCCGGACGTGACGCTGTACCCCTCGGGCCTGGCGGCGATCACCGGCGTCATGCTGGCCTTGCTGAAGGCCGGCGACGAAATCCTGGTGGTCGACAGCGCCTACAAGCCCACCCGCCGGTTCTGCGACCGCGTACTGACCCGCTTCGGCGTCAAGACCACCTACTACGACCCGGCCCTGCCGCCCGACGCCCTGATGGCCCTATGCACCTCGGCCACCCGGATGATCCTGCTGGAAGCCCCTGGCTCCCTGACCTTCGAGATGCAGGACATCCCGGCCATCGCCGCCGCCGCCAACGCCCGCGGCGTCCTGACCCTGATCGACAACACCTGGGCGGCCAGCTTCTATTTCAAGCCTTTGGCCCACGGCGTGACCATCAGCGTCCAAGCCCTGACCAAGTATGTCGGCGGCCATTCGGACGTGTTCATGGGCAGCGCCGCCACCGCCGACAACGTGATCGGCAACCAGCTGGGCGACGCCATGTGGGACATCGGCTGGTCGGTCTCGCCCGACGACGCCTACACCGTGCTGCGCGGCCTGCGCACTCTGGCCACGCGCCTGCCTGCCCACCAGGAAGCCGGCCTCAAGATCGCCCGCTGGCTGCAAGACCGGCCGGAGGTGGCCCGCGTGCTGCACCCGGCCCTGGAGACCGATCCGGGCCACGCTTTGTGGAAGCGCGACTTCACCGGCGCCTGCGGCCTGTTTGGCGTGGTGCTGAAGCCCTGCTCGCAGAAGGCGGTCCACGCCTTCCTCGACGCCCTGGACCTGTTCGGCCTCGGCTTCTCGTGGGGCGGCTATGAGAGCCTGGCCATCCACTGCGATCCGCAGCTGAAGAACCGCACCATCCCGGTCAGTCTGGAAGGCCCGCTGCTGCGCCTGCATGTGGGCCTGGAGTCGACGGCGGACCTGATCGCCGACCTGGAGCGGGGCTTCGCCGCCCTGAACGCCTCATGAGCCAGCACGTCGTCCTCTTGCGCGGCGTCAGCGCCGCCGGCGGCCGTCAGGTGGCCGCCGAAGACATCTCCGCCCTTCTCGTCGAACTGGGTTTCGCCGACGTACGCCCCGGCCCCAAGGCCGGCGAACTGGTGCTGGGCAGCCCGGAGCTGACTGGCCCCGATCTGCAGGCCCGCATCGAGACGGCGCTGATGGAGCGCTTCTCGCTGCGCACCGACGTCCACGCGCGCACCGCTTCGGCCTGGCGGGCGATGGTCGCGGCCAATCCCTATGCCGAGTTCGCGGCGAACGATCCGGGCTGGACCACGGTGTTCTTCCTCAAGGACACGCCCGACAAGAAGGCCGTCGGCGCCCTGCGCGCGGCCTTGCGCGGCCGCGACCAGCTGCGGGCCGAGAGCCGGCAGGTCTACGCCATCCAGCCCGACGGGCCGCGCGGCTCGACCCTGACCAGCGCCCTGGTCGAGAAGACCCTCGGGGCGCGGGTGACGGGCCGGCCTTGGACCACGATCCTCGCGCTGGAGACGTTGCTCGAAGCCTAGGCGGCACAAGCGCGCCCGGTAGCGGTCAGGCGGACTTGGGCAGCCTCAGCAGCCGCCAGGCGATCGCCGTGCCGGCGAGGCCGAACACGCAGGTCCCGTAGGCGGCGTTGGCCAGGAACCCGCTCCACACCAGGTCCAGATGGGCGAAATAGCGGGTCAACAGCAGCGAGACGCTGCCGACATAGCCGCAGGAGTCGGCCACGTAGATCAGGAACCCGGCGGTCCCCACCTGTCCCGTCGCCGCGATCAGCCGGTCGAACAGCATGCCGTTGAAGGGCGTGTAGGCCATGTAGATCCCCGCCCCCGTCGCCACCATCCAGGTCACCGGGCCGATCAGACCCAGGCGCCAGCCCAGGGTGGCCAAGCCCAGCAGGGCGAAACCCAGGGCGACGAAGGCGAAGTTGAAGCCGACGGCCCGACGGTTGTCGCGCACCAGGCTGAGCACGCCCAGGCCGACCAGGACGATGGCGGCCACGGGGATCTCCGACAGCGAGAAGATCGCCGCGGCGTTCTTGAAGCCCAGCTCGGCCCAGATCTCGGCGGCGAAGTTGTCGCGAAAGTCGCGCAGGGCCGTCAGCATCACATAGACCGCCACCAGCAGCACCAGGGCCGGAGCGTGGGCAGCGAACATGGCCGCCCGGGCCTTGGCGTCCATGGGCGCGCGGCGCACCCGGGCGGCCTCGTCGGCGGGCGACGGCGGCGGCAGCTGGGTCAGGGCGGCGACGGCCAGCAGCAGCAGGGGGGTGAACAGCAGGCCCGCCAGCGCGGGCATCCAGCGCTCGTCGACGCCCTGCAGCAGCAGGCTCTTGCCCACCGACTTCACCACGCCCGAGGCCAGGATGAAACTGGCGCACAGCATGGCGCCCAGCACCTCGGACAGCCGCCGGCCTTCGACGAAGCCGAACACCAGGCCCCAGATCATGCCCAGGCAGAGGCCGTTGACGAAAAGGACCAGGGGACCCAGCACAGTTGGCCCGCCGCCCAGGCCCAGGAGCGACAGCTCGGCCACGCCGATCAGGAACAGGATCGCGATCCATCGCCGCTCGGGCCGCATCTCTGAGATCACCTTGATGCCGATGATCTTCGAGACCGCATAGCCGGCCACCTGGGCGATCACCAGGGCGACCTTGAAGTCGATCGCCAGCGGCCAGCCGGCCATGTCCTCGTAATGCGCGGCCGTGAACGGCTTGCGATAGGCGAACATCGAGAAATAGGCCGCGAAGGCCGCCAGCCCGCCGTACAGGGCGAACACCCATGGCGGCGCCTTGGCCAGAGCGCGGGTGATCGGGCTTTGAGTCGATGTCGTGGTCCCCATGCCCTCATGGGCGGGTCGTTTGGGGCGATCCGTCAAGCCCGGCCGGGGACATGCCCTTTGCGGCCTGTCCCCATCCGCACGCCCAGCGCCTAGTCTTGGGGACACGCCGCAAGGGCATGTCCCGGCCTCGCTAGGCCGTCCGCGCGACCGGCGCCGTCTCGTCGATCTCCGCCGTCCGGGCCTGGGCCGCCACCTCGCCGACCACGATGACCACCGGGCCGCCCTGGCTGGCCAGGCGCGCGGGCAAGGTCTCCAGCGTGCCGTGGTAGACACGGGCGTCCGCGGCCCCGGCCTGCTCGACCGCCACGGCGGGGGTGCTCGGCGACCGACCAGCGGCGATCATCCGGGCGCAGAGGGCGTCGGCCACCTCGCCGCCCATATAGACCGCCATGGTCGCCTCGGGGTCGCCCGCCGCGCTCCAGTCGCCGCTCAGGGCGCCAGCCTCCAGCCTGGCCGTGGTGAACACCACCCGCCGGGCCTCGCCGCGATGGGTCAGGGGGAAGCCGAACTGGGCGGCGGCGGCGCAGGCGGCGGTGACGCCGGGCACGACCTCGACTGACACCCCGTGCTCGCGCAGGAAGCCCGCCTCCTCGCCCACCCGACCGAACACCGAGGGGTCGCCGCCCTTCAGCCGCACCACCCGCAGGCCCTTGCGGGCCAGGCGCAGCATCAGGCGGTTGATCTCGTCCTGGTGCATGCTGGGCTTGCCCGCCCGCTTGCCGGTCTGGATGCGCACGCAGCCGGGCGGCGCCAGGGCGATGGCCTCCTCGCTGATCAGGGCGTCGTAGAGCAGCGCCTGAGCGCTCTCGACGGCTCGCACGGCCCGCAAGGTCATCAGGTCCACCGGACCGGGACCGGCGCCGACGAGCAGGACTTGAGCGGCCTGGCTTTCAATGGGCATGGGCGGGCTCCTTGGCGGGAACAGAAGCAGTGGCGGCGATCATCCGGGCGATCTCGGGGCGGCAGGACCCGCAATTGGTCCCCGCCCCCGTGGCCGCGCCGACCGCGTCGGAGCTGGCGGCCCCGGCGGCGATGGCGGCCTGCACGACTTTGGCGCCCACCTTTAGGCAGGCGCAGACCAGCGCCCCCTTGTCGACCGGCGGGCCGGGCGGTCGGCCGAACAGCAGTGCCGAGCGGGCCTCGGCGCTCAGCAACGGCTCGGCGAACAGCTCGGCGAGCCAGTCGCGCGGCGGCAGGCGGCCGCTCAGGGTGACGTACAGCACCGCCTCCAGGCGGCCGTCCCGCACCCAGGCGTCGCGACGCGCGCCCGTGGCCGCGTCCTCATAGGTCACGAGCTCGCCGGCGAGGCCCTTCGACAAGGCCTTGCGCAAGGCGGCGCGCTCAACCTCGTCGCCTCGGCCGGCGAACTCGTGTTGCTGGCAGGTGTCTTGGGGGATACGCCGCCAGACGAGGTTCAGCCCGGAGGGTAGAGGCAGACTGTCCCGCGTGAGAAAGAAGCCCTTCCAGGTCTCGCGGTAGGCGCGGATCCGAGCGGGGGTGTGCTTGAACTCCGGCTGGCCGGACGTGGGGTCCAGGTTCGGGGCGACCAGCGGATTGACCCGGCCCGACGACGCGAAGGCGTCGGTCCAGTGCATAGGCATGAAGAGGCCGCCGGGCCGCTGGCGGTCAGTGACCTTGGCCAGGGCCACGGCCTCGCCATGCGCTGTGATCACCCGCGCCAGGGCGCCGTCCTTGACCCCAAAGGCCTCGGCGTCGGCGGGGTGGACCTCGACGAACGGCTCGGGCGCGTGGCGACAAAGGTCGGGCGCCAGGCCCGTGCGGGTCATGGTGTGCCACTGGTCGCGGATACGGCCGGTGTTCAGCGACATCGGATAGACCGCGTCGACCGCATCGGCCGGGCCCTTGGGTCGGGTCGGGACCATGCGGGCGCGGCCGTCCGGGGTCTGGAATCGGCCATTCGTGAAGAGGCGCGCCGTCCCCTGTCCGTCCGCTGCCACCGGCCACTGGATCGGCAGGAGTTCGGCATAAGCCTCTGGCGTCAAAGCCGAAAGTCCTGACAAGTTCAGGACACGATCTGTGTTCTCATAAGCCGTCAGGCGGGCCCATTCGCGGAAGACGCTGGCGTTGCTGGCCCAGCCGAAGCCATCGAAACCCATGGCCTGGGCCACATCGGCCATGATCCGCCAGTCGGCCCGGGCCTGGCCCGGCGCGGGGAACAAGGCCCGCTGGCGCGAGATCCGGCGCTCGGAATTGGTGACCGTGCCGTCCTTCTCGCCCCAGGCCAGGGCCGGCAGCTTGACGTCGGCGAAGGCGGTGGTGTCGGTCTCGACACAGTCGGACACCACCACGAACGGGCAGCGCTCCAGCGCCTCGCGCACCCGGCCCGCGTTGGGCAGACTGACGGCCGGGTTGGTGGCCATCACCCAGACCGCCTTGATCTTGCCGGCGTGAATGGCCTCGAACATGTCGACGGCCTTCAGGCCCGGCGCGCGGGCGGTGTCCGGCGCGCCCCAGAACCGGGCCACGCGGTCGCGGTCGGCGGGGGCGAAGTCCATGTGGCCGGCCAGGGTGTTGGCCATGCCGCCGGTCTCGCGCCCGCCCATGGCGTTGGGCTGGCCGGTGATCGAGAACGGGCAGCCGCCGGGCTTGCCGATCCGTCCAGTGGCCAGGTGGACGTTGAGGATCGAAAGCCCCTTGGCGACGCCCTGGGCCGACTGGTTGGCGCCCATCGAAAACAAACTGACCGTGCGCTCATGGGCCGCGAACAGGTCGTAGAACCGTAGCAGACTTTCGACCGGCACGCCGCAGTCGGCCGCGACGGCGGCGGGCGATTGGTCGAATTCCTCAAGCGCGGCCGTGACTTCCGTGAAACCGTTCACGTGAGCGGCGATGTAGTCGCGGTCGATGGCGTCGATGCGGATCAGGTGGGCCAGCAGGCCGTTCCACAGGCGCACGTCGCTCTGCGGGGCGATGGCCAGGTGCAGGTCCGCGCCCTCGGCGGTGTCGGTGCGGCGCGGGTCGATGACCACGTGCTTCTGGCCGCGCGCCCTCGCCGCCTCCATGCGCCGGAACAGCACCGGATGGGTCCAGGCGGCGTTGTGGCCGCTGAACACCACCAGGTCGGCCAGCTCCAGGTCCTCGTAGCAGCCGGGCACCAGGTCGGCGCCGAAGGCCTGCTTGTGAGCCGCCACGGCCGAGGCCATGCATAGGCGGCTGTTGGTGTCGATGTTGCCCGAGCCGATGAAGCCCTTCATCAGCTTGTTGGCGACGTAGTAGTCCTCGGTCAGCAGTTGCCCCGAGACGTAGAAGGCCACGCTGTCGGGGCCGTGCTTGGCGATGGTGTCCTTGAAGCGCTTGGCCACCAGGGCCGTGGCGTCGTTCCACGACGCCGCCTTGCCGTTGCTCGTCGGCTCCAGCAGTCGCCCCTGCAGCCCCACCGTCGCCCCCAGCGCCGTGCCCTTGGAGCACAGGCGGCCGAGGTTCGCGGGGTGGACCTTGTCGCCCGAGACCGAAAGCGTACGCGCATCAGCGACCGCGCCCGAGACGCCGCAACCCACCCCGCAATAGGGGCAGGTCGTCTTGACGCCCATAATTGAAAGAGGGGGCGGGACGGCCGATCCGTCAGCCATGGACGTCCCCAATGCCGGGCAAGCTCAGCAGCAAGCGGCCGTCCCGGACCTCGAGCGGCACCACCGGCGTACAGCCCTTGCCCTTGTCGGCGCCCATGGCCTCGCCCGAGGCCAGGTCGATGTTCCACGCGTGCAGCGGGCACGTCACCGCCCGGCCGTGGACGATGCCCTGGCTCAGCGGCCCGCCCTTGTGCGGACAGGCGTCCATCAGGGCGAACACCTCGCCATCGCCCGTGCGGAAGATGGCGATGTCGCCGCGCGGGCTGGGCACCCGGCGCGCGCCCCGGCGGGGCACGTCCGTGACCGCGCCGACATCGACCCAGACAGGAACTTTCCAATCCTTGGAAGCAATGGGCGCGTTCATGCGGGGACGAACTCCATCCGGCGGCTCATGGGGGTGAATTCCTCGGTGTGGCGGCCGGCCACGCGCTCGGCCCAGGGGTCGAGGCGGGCGAAGCGCTGCGAGAACACGAAGCGATCGTAGAGAGCCTTGCGCTGCTCGGGGTCGGTGACCTTCTCCTGGATGCTCTCCAGGCCCACGCGCGCCATCCACTTGTAGACCCGCTCCAGGTACCAGCCCTCCTCGCGGTACAGCTGCATGGCCGCGGCGATGACCCAGACGGCCTCGTCCTCGGTCACCACCCGGGTCAGCACCTGGGTCCCCTGGATGTGCAGGCCGGCGGCGCCGCCGATATGGATCTCGTAGCCGCTGTCGACGCAGACCACGCCGAAGTCCTTGCAGGTGGCCTCGGCGCAGTTGCGGGGGCAGCCCGACACGGCCAGCTTGACCTTGGCCGGCGCCCACGAACCCCAGAGGAACTTCTCCAGGCGGATGCCCAGGCCCGTGGAGTCCTGGGTGCCGAACCGGCACCAGTCGCTGCCGACGCAGGTCTTCACCGTGCGCAGGCCCTTGGCGTAGGCGTGACCGCTCACCATGCCCGCGGCGTTCAGGTCGGCCCAGACCGCCGGCAGGTCGTCCTTCTTGACACCCAGCAGGTCGATCCGCTGACCGCCGGTGACCTTGACTGTCGGGATGGCGAACTTGTCGGCCACGTCGGCGATGGCGCGCAGCTCGTTGGGCGTGGTCACTCCGCCCCACATGCGCGGCACGACCGAATAGGTGCCGTCCTTCTGGATGTTGGCGTGGACGCGCTCGTTGATGAAGCGCGACTGCTTGTCGTCGCGATATTCCGACGGCCAGGCGCACAGCAGATAGTAGTTCAGGGCGGGTCGGCACGAGGCGCAGCCGTCGGGCGTGGTCCATTCCAGGGCTTGCATCACCGCCGGCATGGATTTCAGCTCCCACTCCACGATCGCCTTGCGGACGTCGGAGTGCGGCCTGGAAGTGCATTTGCACATCGGCTTGGGGCCGGTCTGTTCTTTGAAGCCGTCGCCCAGGGTCAGCTTCAGCACCTGCTCGACCAGCGGCGTGCACGAGCCGCACGAGGCCGAGGCCTTGGTGACCGCCTTGACGTCGTCCAGCGTCGTCAAGCCCTGGCCGGTGATGGCCGTGACGATCGCACCCTTGCAGACGCCGTTGCAGCCGCAGATTTCCTGCGTGTCGGGCATGGCCGCAACGGCGGCGTTAGGGTCCAGGCCGGACAGGCCCTCCGTGATGGCCTGTCCGAAGATCAGGGTCTCGCGGATATCGGTGACGCTGGCGCCCGACCGCATCAGGTCGAAGTACCATGCGCCGTCGGCGGCGTCGCCGAACAGCACCGCGCCGGCCACCTTGCCGTCCTCGATGACCACGCGCTTGTAGACGCCGCGACCGGCGTCGCGGAACACGATGTCCTCGCACCCTTCGCCGCCCGAGAACTTGCCGGCCGAGAACACGTCGACGCCCGAGACCTTCAGGCGAGTCGACAGGACGGAGCCCTCGTAAGCGCCCTCCCCGTCAGTCAAAGACTCGGCCAGCGAACGGCACATGTCCCAGATGGGCGCGACCAAGCCGTAGCAATTGCCCCGGTGCTCTGCGCACTCGCCCACCGCGAACACGGCCGGATCCGAGGTGCGCATGGCGTCGTCGACGACCACGCCGCGATTGACCGTCAGGCCGGCGGCTTTGGCCAGGCCGGCGTTCGGGCGGATGCCCACGGCCATAACCAGCAGGTCGCACAGCAGGGTCCGGCCGTCCTTCAGCTTCAAGCCAGTGACCTGGCCGTTCTCGCCGACGATCTCCTCGGAGTGGGCGCCCAGCACCGTCTCGACGCCGCGTTCGGCCAGGGCCTCGCGCAGCAGGAAACCGGCGCTCTCGTCCAGTTGGCGCTCCATCAGCACGTCCATCAGGTGGACGACCGTGGCGGCCATGCCGCGCCGGGCCAAGCCGTAGGCGGCTTCCAGACCCAGCAGGCCGCCGCCGATGACCACGGCCTTGGCGCCGGGCTTGTTCGACGCGGCGACCATGGCCTCGACATCGTCCAGGTCGCGGAAGGTGACCACGCCCTTCAGGTCGATGCCCGGCAGCGGCAGACGGAAGGGATCGGAACCCGTGGCCAGGATCAGCTTGTCGTAGGCGATTTCCAATCCCCCTTCGGCGGCGACCGTCCTGCGCTCCAGATCAACGGAGGTGACGGCGCGGCCGGCGTGCAGGGTGATGGCGTTGTCGGCGTACCAGGCCTCGTCGTTGATCACGATATCGGCGAAGCTCTTCTCGCCCGCCAGCACCGGTGAGAGCATGATGCGGTTGTAATTGACCCGCGGTTCGGTCCCGAAGATGGCGATCTCGTAGCGGTCGGGATCGCGCTTGAGGACTTCCTCGACCGCCCGGCAACCGGCCATGCCGTTGCCGATGACGACCAGCTTTTCCTTGGTCATGGCTTGTACTCGCTGAAGAGGAGGATCAGACGCGGACAGGTCGCGCGTCGGCGCCGTGCAGGGTTGGCCAGACCGCCCGCCAGCGCGCTTTCAGGCCGTGCAGGGCGAAGAAGGCGAACACCGCCAGGGCGGCGAAGCCCAGAAAGCCGACCTGGTAGGAACCGGTCATCTTCTTGGCCATGCCCAGGCTGGAGGCCAGGTAGAAGCCGCCGATGCCGCCGGTCATGCCGATCAGGCCGGTCATGACGCCGATCTCCTTGCGGAAGCGCTGCGGGGCCAACTGGAAGACCGCGCCGTTGCCGGCGCCCAGGGCCAGCATCGAGAACATCAGCACGGCCAGGGCCACATAGGCCGAGGGCGCGTGGAAGCTGGCGACGGTCAGGCCCAGGGCCGCCAGAGCGAAGACGAAGCTCAGGGTCCGCACCCCGCCGAAGCGATCGGCCAACGCCCCGCCGACCGGACGGATGAATGAGCCGGCGAACACGCAGGCGGCAGTGAAGAAACCGGCGATCACCGGGTCCAGACCGTATTCCGAGTTGAAGTAGATGGTCAGGGACGAGGCCAGGCCGACGAAGCCGCCGAACGTGACCGCGTACAGCAGCATCAGCCACCAGGCGTCCGGAACCTTAAGGACGTCGAGATACTCGGTCAGCTTCTTGGGCGCGGGCTGCTCGGGGGCGTCCTTCGCCAGAGCCAAGTAGACCACGAAGGCGACGGCCAGGGGGATGGCGGCCAGGCCGATCACGTTCTGCCAGCCGAAGGTCTTGGCCAGGATCGGGGCGAACAGGGCCGCCAGGGCCGTGCCGCTGTTGCCGGCGCCGGCGATGCCCAGGGCCAGGCCCTGGTGCTCCTGCGGATACCAGCGCGAAGCCAGCGGCAGAGCGACGGCGAACGAGGCGCCGGCGACGCCCAGGATCACGCCCAGGGCCAGGACCTGGTGATAGTCGTGGATGCCCAAGCCCCAGGCCCCGATCAGGCCCGCCAGGACGATCAGCTGGCCGATGATGCCGGTCTTCTTGGGACCGATGCGGTCCACCAGCACGCCGTTGACCAGGCGCAGGACCGCGCCGGCCAGGACAGGCACCGCGACCATCAGGCCCTTCTGGGCGGGGTCGAGGTGGAATTCCTTGGAGATCGCGACGCCCAGCGGGCCCAGGATCACCCAGACCATGAAGCTGAGGTCGAAGTACAGGAACGCGGCGAACAGGGTCGGCGTGTGGCCGGCCTTCAGAAAATCACGAGAGATCATGATGCGCCTCGGATGTGCGTGTCTGCGAGAGCGGGGCGTCATCGCCCCGGGCGGGTGACCGCATCCGAGCGGTCGTCTCTGGCAGCCACGAACGCCGTTGTCCGAAGGCTTGATGTGAGGGGAGCGTCAGTCGGCCGACGGTGTCACGCGCTATGTCGCGGCGCGGTGCGAACAAGGGTCGCTAAGCGCGATCGGCATGCGATTGCTCAATAGACGAGCATCAGGATTGCTCAATCGATGAGCAAAACGCATGCGTCCCTTGAGGTTCAGACCTCGGCGCGCACCCGGCTGATCGGGAAAGCGGCCGCGTAATCCAAGGCCTTGACGGGGTCGAAGGGCGTCCCGTCGAACAAGCCCGAAGCGGGCGGCGCCGCGTCGGCGAACAGCATGGCCGGCTCCAGCACCGGGCCGAGCGAGGCCGCGGCCTCACGGAAGAGATCGGGGCGATAGACGGCGTCGGCGACGGCCTCTAGATCGAGCTCGGGCCGCACCTGCCCCCACCGCGCCATCTGCGACAGGAACCATAGGGCGTGCTCGCGACGCGGCAGGCCGGCGGCGTTGCGGTGGAAGACGATCTCGGATCGCAGGGCCCGCGCCACGGCCTCGGGCTCCACCCCGACATGATCCGGACGCGACAGCAGCGCCACCAGCTCGGCGTGGTTGCCCGGCTCGTCGGCCCACGCCGAGGCGCGGATCAGCGCCCGCAGGGCCGCCCGCATCTCGCCCGGATGGCGCTCGGCCCAAGTCGCGGTGAGGCCGAACACCTTGTCCGGACCGCCCGGCCACAGCTGCGAGGCCTTGATCAGCACCTCGCCCAGGCCTTCGTCGACCGCTACGGCGTTCCAGGGCGCGCCGACGCAGAAGCCGTCGATCTCGCCCGAGCGCAGGTGCTCGACCATGCGCGGCGGCGGCGTGACCACCAGGCGGACGTCGCGGTCGGGATCGATCCCCGCCTGGGCCAGCCAGTAGCGCAGGGCGTAATTGTGCATCGACTGCGGGAAGACCATGGCGAAGGTCAGCGGCGGCGCGTCCTGCCCGCGCCGCTGCTCGACCAGCCGGGCCAAGGGCGCGGCGGTGATCAGGGGCGCGGCCATGCCCTTCGGGTCGATCTCCCGAAGCTGGGTCGCCAGGCGGCTGGACACAGTGATCGCGCTGCCATTCTGGTTCAGGGCCAGCGGGGCCAGCATCGCCGCTCCGCCGTTCAGCCCCGCCGCCAAGGCCATCGGCCCCAGCATGTGGGCGCCGTCCAGCGAGCCCACCGAGACCTTGTCGCGGATCGTGGCCCACGAGGCTTCGCGGCTGAGGGTCACCTCCAGCCCTTCCCCGGCGAAGAACCCCTGCGCCTTGGCCACCACCAGCGGCGCGCAGTCGGTCAGCGGGATGAATCCCAGGGTCAGATCGGCCAGCCCGCTCACGAAGCGTCACCCTTCAGCACGCCGGCGAAGGCCAGCAGGTCGGCGGCGACCTGGCCGATGGGCTTGCCCCGGTCCATGGCCAACTTGCGCAGCAGGCGATAGGCGCCGTCCTCGTCAAGGCCTCGCTCCTTCATCAAAAGACCCTTGGCCCGCTCGACGGTCTTGCGCGACTCCAGGTCGGCCTTGGCCTTGGCCAGATCGCCGCGCAGTTGCTGGGTCAGGGCGAAACGGCTCATGGCCACGTCGAGGATCGAGCGGACACGGGCCGGCGCCAGGCCGTCGACGACATAGGCCGCCACGCCGGCCCGCACGGCCTGTTCAGCCAGGCCTGGTTCGGACCGGTCGACGAACATGACGACGGCGCGCGGATTGTGCTGGCCGGCTTCACGCAGGCTTTCCAAGGTGTCGCGGTCGGGGCTGTCGGCGGCGATCACCACCACATCCGGCGCGAAAGCCGCGACCTCGCGCTCGTCGAAGGTCGCCGCGCGACGCACCTCCAGCGGCTGCACGCCCGCCAGCCCCTCGGCCACGAGGGCGGCGCGCGCGGAATCCGGATCGATGACGAGGACGCGCATGCCCTCCGCCCTAAGGCCGTCCGGCGGCGGCTGGGAGGGGTCGGGGTCCATCGCGGTCGGAGTCGCTCAATCAGCCTGGTATTTGCACACCATAGCCTGAAATAGCGGCGCCGGAAGGCCGCGACGGACTTCCAGCGTCAGCGGGCGCCGCGCAGCCGGATCCAGGGCGCGGGCTTCTTGCCGGTCTTGGCCGACACCGCGTCACGCACGGCGACGAAGCGCGGGTCCAGCAGCGCGGCCAGGCCGTAGGTGCCCACGGCGTTCGATACGTCCCACGGATGCGGCGCGTATTCCGCCTGGCCGGCGGCGGCGCGGTCGCGGTCGAACTGGATCTTGGAATTGGCGAACTCGATGTGGGTCTTCTGGCCCAGCGCGTACGGGACCAGCCAGTCCAGGGCGGCGGCCAGGCTGACGCCGTTGTCGGCCTTCCAGTTCAGCCAATCCTCGCCGTGCGCCTTGGCCGACAGGGCCGCCATCATCAGCGGGTCTAGGTCGTAGGTTACGTAATGCAGCGCGTCGCGCTCGTGGAAATCGAACACCGAGCCGTCCGGCTGGACGTTGGTCGAGACCTGGGCCCGGTAGGCCGCCCTCGCCCGCGCGATCAGCTTGGCGTCGCCGGTCTGGAAGGCGGCCATGGTCGCCAGCTTGACCCGGTGGCTCTGCCAGTTGGTGTTGAAGTTCTTGGGCTTGGCGTCCATCGCGTCCAGATAGCCGGCGGCCATGCCGCGCCACATCTTGTCAACCTTGGCGCGGGTCGCCGCCGGTAAATCGGCCTCGGTCAGATCGTAGGCCATCAGGAGGGTGTCGAAGCCGGTCTCGTCGATCGGGTTGAACGACGGTTCGTAGATGTCGGCCCAGGCTTCAAGATAGCGGCCGGTCTGGCCGAGATAGGCGCGGTCGCCGGTCAAGCGCCAGGCCAGGGCCAGGTTCAGCACGATCGGCTGATCCTCCTTGGCCTTCAGGCTGATCTCGCGGATGCCCTTCCCCGGCAGGGTGCCCTCGGTGTGCAGCTTGGGGATGGCGCCCGGCGGCCGGTCCAGCGCGGCCTTGGCCTTGGACAGGACTTCCTCGGCCGCGGGCGCCGAGACCGCGCCTTTCGCGTAGTCAGGACCCAGGATCGCGTAGTCGGCGGCCAGGGCGGGCGAAGCCAGGAGAGCCAGGGCGCAGCCCGCGCCCATCAGCAGGGTCTTCATGTCATGCGTCTCTTTGTACTGAGGTCAAAGAAAAAGGGCCGGGCTTCGCGCCCGGCCCCGCAGGAGGGGATCAGAACTTGGCGCGCATGGTCACCTGATAGGTGCGGCCGTCGTAGTCGATCCGGCGCGGCAGCATCGGGTCGTTCTCGTATTCGGCGCGCGTCGCGTCGGTCAGGTTGAACGCATCGACCGAAATCGTGAGATCCTCGGTGATGTTGTAGGAGGCCGAGGCGTCCAGCTGGCTGCGCGCCTTGACGGTCCGGGCGTCGCCGACGAACGAATTGCCGGCGGCCAGGTCGTACTTGTCACGCCAGTTGTAGACCAAGCGGACGCCGAACTTGTCGGACTCGTAGTAGCCGATGACGTTCAGGTTGTTCTTCGACACGCTGGGCAGGGTGATGGCGTTGCCCGCCGTGTCCTTGCCGTCGATCTTCGTATACGAGTAGTTGAACGCGCCGCCGAAGTTGCGCCAGAAGCCCGGCAGGAAGTCGAAGTTCTGCTGGATGTTGAACTCGAAGCCCGTGACGGTCATCGGGTTCTGATTGGTCTTGCCGCTGATGTTGACCTGAGCGTTCTTCTGCGTGCCTCCGGCCCCGACGAACTTGTTGGAGCTGATGCACTTGGGCGAGCCGCCCGAGGTGTCGATAGTCAGCGTACCCAGATCGACATCTACGCCGTCGATCTTGCCGCTGGCCGGGCACAGCACCGACTGATCGGTGATCGGGCCGATATAGCCCTTGATCTCCTTGCGGTAAGCCGCAACCGAGATCAGGCCGCCCGGACGGTTATACCACTCCAGCGACACGTCGTAGGAGTCGGAGGTGTAGGGCTTGAGGTTCGTGGCGCCCAAGGTGACAGTGTAGACCGGATCGGTCGGAGGGTTCACGTCGACGGGCACCTGCACATAGGTGGTCGGCACGTTGTCGCGCGGCTGCGGACGGACATAGGTGCGGTAGGCGGCGGCGCGGAAGATCAGGTTCTCGCGCAGATCGAACATCACGATCGCCGACGGCAGCCAGTAGTCATAGTTCTGCTTCGTCGTGCTGGTCGACAACGAGTGGTTGATCGCCCCGGCCTGGTTCGAGAGCGCGGTCGTGCAGTTCTTGCAGTTGAGCGCTTCGATCTTGTTGTCGGTATATTCGTAGCGAGCGCCGATCGCGCCGCGCATCGGGATGCTGCCCAGATCGGTCTTGAACTTCGCCGTCGCGTACAGCGAGTAGACGTCGTTCTGGTTGCTGAAGTTGTTATTCCAGTAGTTGCCGTCCGTGTAGTTGTTCACGAAGCCGTACGGCGTCAGGAACACACCGGGCGCGCCGAGCAGGAACTGGTCGGGCAGACCGTTCGGGTTGGACGTCGTACGCAGGTTGGTGTTGACCGGCGTGATCGCCGCCAGCACTCGGTTGATGTCCAGGTTCATCCAGTTGGACGTGGGACCGCCCGCCTTGCCGCCGAAGAAGTCGCTGGCGTAGGACAGCTGCGAGGCCATGTCCGGCGTGATGTTCTGCGTCTGGGCGCCCAGGGCGCTGTTACGCGAACCGCTCGAGGTGAACTTGTTGTGCTCGGCGCGGCCGCCGAAGACCAGGTTGGTGAAGAACGAGTTCTCGATCGTGCGATCGAAATCCATCTGGAACGAGTCCAGCACGTTCTCGGCCTGGCCGCTGGTGCCCGTGACGCCGAACTTGTCGCCGGCGACGGTGGCCGCCTGGCCGGGCATCACGGCGCCGGCCTGGGTGGTGGCCGTAGCCGTGGCGGGGATGGTGAAGCCGCCGGTCGGCAGGTGGGTTGCATGCGGCGTGGTCAGCAGCGCCGTATAGTTGGCCAGGTCCGAACCGCCCAGATTGACCGAGGTCGTGATGCCGTTCAGGCCCGCCGAACCCAGGTTGCGGTAAGGGTTCTGGACGATGTCCAGCTCGATCTGGTTGGCCACCGCCTTGGCGCGCGACACCGTCAGGTTGGCTGTGGCCTTCCAGACGTCGTTGTTGAATTCCAGAGTCGGGTTGATGGCCCAGGTCTGGTTCTTGGCCGGCTCGGAACGGATCGAGTCGAACGTGTTGATGTTCGAGGCCGAGAAGCTGTTGATGTAGGCGCGGTCGCCGTTCGGCGTGTGCACGATGTAGGGCGTGCCGATGTCGGTGATCTTGGCGACCGCCGAGGTCGCGGTCAGGCCGGTGTTCGTGCCGTTGCCCGGGCCCGCGTCGATATAGAGGATGTTGTTGGTCGCATCCTTGAGGTTGCGCTTGGTGATGAACGCGTTGGCGCCCAGCTTCCACTCTTCGTTGATCTTCCATTCAAAGCCGGTCGCGGCCGACAGGGTGGTGCCGCGGTTGTACTTGACCAGCTGGCGGGTCTGGCTGGGGTAGTAGACGCCGCCCGGATTGGCGGCGATCAGGGCGTCATAGACGGGGTTCGATCCGGCGGCGGCCTGGTTGCCCACCTGAATCGCGCCCAGCTTGTTGCCCCACGAGTTCACGGTGATCGAGTCGCGGCGGAACTTCTCGTCCTTCCAGCCCACCACGCCGAACACGGCGAAGTCGTCGCTGAGGTGGGCGTTGTAGCCCAGCGAGGCCAGCGGGCTGCCCAGGTTGCCCAGGTCGTTGTACTCGTACGAGACCTTGGCGAAGCCGCCGTCCTTGCGCTGCAGCGCCGGCGCGATGCGCAGGTCGATATTGCCCGACAGGCCGCCGGCCAGGTCGGTGGCCATCGGCGACTTGATCACGTTGATCGAGGTGAAGATGTCCGAGTTGAAGGCGCCCAGCGGGGTAGAGCCGTTCAGGATCGGATCGGCGAAGGCGCCGCCGTTCAGGGTGGTGCGGGCGAAGGTGCCGGGCAGGCCGCGCAGGCTGATCGTGGCGTTGCGGCTGTCGGCTTCACGGTTGATCTGGATGCCGGGGACGCGCTGGATCGCCTCGCCGACGTTCAGGTCCGGGAAGCGGCCCAGGCCGTCCGACGAGATGCCGTCCGAGATCTGCAGGGTGTCACGCTTCGTGGCGATGGCGTTGGCGTAGGCGGCGCGGAAACCGGTTACCACAACAGTATCGACAACGGCGTCATCGGCCGGCGCCTGGTCAGCCTGGGCGGGCGCGGCCGGGGCGGGCGCGACTTGTTGCGCTTGGGCGACCGAGCCCAGCGCCAGGGCGGCGCAGGAAGCCAGCAGCACGGTGCGCAGGACAAAAGTAGTTTGAACGGTGGTCATGGTCCCTCCCCTGGCGCATCTGATTGGGCGCCCTTATGCGGCGACTTATCCGACCAATCGAGAAATGTGTCAATGATTGGTAATGCCACTTTTCAAAGTTACCAAACTTTCTGGTCAGGCCAAAACCCAAGGAGGCAAGACCGAAGCAGTCACGGCCTTGTTGCAATTGAGAAATTTGGCGCGAGCTGGTCGATACTCAGCGACCGGTCAGACGCATCGACGCGGCGTCAGGGCGAAGTCCCTCAAGCGAGATCCACGAATCGCCGACGCCGCGCGGCCGGCGAAACCAGGCGCTTTTTCTATCAATTAGTGCGATAAATGGCCGATTGCGGCGCTAGGCCAGGACCTTCCAGCCGCCGCCGAGGGCCTGGATCAGCGCCACTGCCGTGGTCTGCCGCGCCACGGTCGCGGTCACCAGGGCCCGCCGCGCCGACAGGGCCGAGGCCTGAGCCGCGACCACATCCGTGTAAGCCACTTGCCCGGCCTTGTACTGGTTGAGAAGCATCTGCTCGGTCTGGTCAGCGGCGTCCGAACTGGTCTTCAGTAGGGCTTGGCGGCGTTCCAGCACCTGAGCGGCGGTCAATTGGTTTTCCACGTCCTGGAAAGCGGCCAAGGCGGTTTGACGGTAATCGGCCACCGCGGCGTCGTAAGACGCCCTCGCCTGCTCCGCCCTCGCCTTGCGCGCGCCGGCGTCGAACAGGGTCTGGGCGGCGGTCAGGCCCAGCGACCAGGTGTTTGCCGAGGCGCTGAACAGCTTGCCAAAATCCGTGCCGCTGGTGTTGCCCGCGGCGCTGAGGCCGAAGGTCGGGAAGAAGGCGGCCTGGGCCACGCCGATATCGGCGTTGGCGGCGGCCACGCGGCGCTCGGCGGCCGCGATGTCGGGACGTCGCTCCAGCAGGGTCGAGGGCACGCCGGCTGGGATCTCAGGGACGCGCGCGCTCCAGGTCGGATCGGCCGCCAGGCGGAAGCCGCTGGCCGGCTCGCCCACAAGGGTGGCGATGGCGTTTTCGTACGCCGCGCGAGCCTGGCGCAGGCTTTCCAGATCGGCCTGGGCCCCGGCCAACTGGGTGGTGGCCTGCAGCACGTCGGACTTGGGCGCGATGGCCGCCGCGTACCGGTTCTGGGTGATCTGCAGGCTGCGCTGGTATCCCTCGACCGTCTTGCTGACCAGGGCCAGTTCGACGTCGGTCTGGCGCAGGCCCAGATAGTTCACCGCCAGCTCACCCTGTATCGATAGCTTGGCGCCGGCCAGGTCGGCCGCGCTGGCCTGCTCGCCGGCCTTGGCGCCGTTGATCCCCTGACGGATGCGGCCCCACACATCCGGCTCCCAGCTGGCGCCGAGGCTGGCTTGGTAGCGCGCGGCGTTGCCCGACCCGCCCGCCGAATTGACCGAGGCCGAACCGCCGGCCTTGGTCACCGAGCCCGTCAGGTCGACCACCGGGAACAGGCCGGCCCGCTGCTCGCGCACCAGGGCGCGGGCCTGGCGGTAGTTGGCCTCAGCGGCGGCGATGGTCTGGTTGGAGACGTTGACCTTGGCGACCAGGGCGTCCAGCGCCGGATCGCCCAGCAGGGTCCACCAGTCGCCGCGGTCGGCCAGGTCGCCGGGCGTGGCGACCTTCCACCCGTCCGTGGCCTTATAGGTCGCCGGCAAGGCCGTGGTCGCCACCTGAGGCTTCTCATAGGCGGGACCGACGGTGCAGGCCGAGAGCAGGATCAGCGAGGTTCCCGCGAGCGCGAGGGACTTGAGAGCGGACATCAGGCGGGTTCCGAGGCGGAGGGCATGTGGGCCAGGTAGCGCTCGTCGCGCTTCTTGCCCCGCAGACGGTCGAGATAGACATAAACCACCGGGGTGGTGATCAGGGTTAGCAGTTGGCTGGCGATCAGGCCGCCGATGATGGTGATCCCCAGCGGGCGGCGCAGCTCGGCCCCCTCGCCGAAGCCGATGGCCAGAGGCAAGGCGCCCAGGGCGGCCGCCAGGGTGGTCATCAGGATCGGTCGGAAGCGCAGGAGGCTGGCCTCCCGCACCGCCTCGACGGCGGTCAGCCCCCTGGAGCGCTGGGCCTCCAGGGCGAAGTCGATAATCAGGATGGCGTTCTTCTTGACGATGCCCAGCAGCAGGAACACCCCGATCAGGGCGATCACCGAAAACTCCATCTTGAAGATCAGCAGGGCCAGCATCGCCCCTACCCCGGCCGCCGGCAGGGTCGACAGCACGGTCAGCGGGTGAACATAGCTCTCGTAGAGGATGCCCAGCACGATGTAGATCGCCACGATGGCGGCGGCCACCAGGAACGGCTGCTGCTTGTTCTGGTCCTGGGCGCTGCGGGCGCTGCCCTGGAAGCTGCCGCGCACATTGGTCGGCAGGGCGATGTCGGCCTCGGCCTGCTTGATGGCGGCCTGGGCGTCGCTGAGCGAGACCCCATCGGCCAGGTTGAACGACACGGTCGCGGCCAGCTCGCCGTTCTGGTGGTTGATCGAGGTCGGGGTGGCGGCCTGGGCGACGCTGGAGATCGCGCTGAGTGGCGTCATCGGCGTCACCGCCGTGTTCAGGGCCGAACCGGTGGAGGCGTCGCGCAGCGCCGGATTAACCGCCGCTCCGCTTGTTGAAGTCGCCGCTGTCGCGCCGCTGGCGCGGGTGGGGACATAGAGGTCGCTCAGCGCTTCGGGCCCCTTCGAGAACCGGCGGTCCCATTCCAGGATCACGGCGTACTGGTTGATGTCCTCGTAGATCGTGGCGACCTGGCGCTGGCCGAAGGCGTTGTAGAGCGCGTTGTCGACCGCCCGAGGCGTGACGCCCATGCGCGAGGCGCTGTCGCGGTCGATGGTCACGAAGGTCTCGACGCCGTTCTCGGACTGGTCGCTGTCGACGTCGGTCATCACGTCGGACCGGGCCTTCATCGCCTCGGCCAGCTTGGGCGCCCATTCCTTCAGTGCTGCGCTGGAGTCGCTGGTCAGGGTGTACTGGTAGGTCGAGTTGCTCTGCCGCCCGCCCATCCGTACGTCCTGCACCGGGTTGAGGAAGACGCTGATGCCGGTGACCTTCTGCAACTGCGGCCGCAGGCGGTTGATCACCACCGAGCCCTTGTCCTTGCGATCATCCGGTCCGTCGCCCAAGGGCTTGAGATTGACGAACAGGAAGCCGCCGCCGGCCCGGGCGCCGCCGGTGAAGCCGACTACGGTGTCGACGCCGGGGTCCTTGCGGATGATATCGACCACCTGCTTGAGCTTGTCCTGCATGACGTGGAACGACACGCTCTGGTCGGCGCGCAGGCCGGCCTGGATCTGGCCGCTGTCCTGCTGCGGGAAGAAGCCCTTGGGCACGGCCACGTACAGCCACCCGGTCAGGCCGATCACGACGACCAGGATCAGCACCACCAGCGGCTTGGCCGCCAGGGCCCAGTCCAGGCTGTATTCGTAGGTGCGGTGGATGCGTTCGAAGCCGGCCTCGAAGAAGCGGGCGATCCGGCCCTCCCGCTTGCCCTCCTTGGGCGGCCGCAGCAGGTAGGCGCACATCATCGGCGTGGTGGTCAGCGAGATGACCAGCGAGATCATCACCGCGGCCGACAGGGTGACAGCGAATTCGCGGAACAGCCGCCCCACCTGGCCGCCCATGAACAGCAACGGAATGAAGACCGCGACCAGCGAGATGCTGATCGACAGCACCGTGAAGCCCACCTCGCGCGCGCCCAGCAAGGCTGCCTTGAAGCGGTCCACGCCCTTCTCGATGTGGCGCTGGGTGTTCTCCAGCACCACGATGGCGTCGTCGACCACGAAGCCGGTCGCCACGGTGATGGCCATCAGGCTGAGGTTGTTGAGCGAAAAGCCCAGCAGGTACATCACCCCGAAGGTGCCCAGCAGCGAGACGATGGTCGCAGCGGCGGGGATAAAGGTGGCTCGGGCGCTGCGCAGAAAGGCGCTGACCACCAACACCACCAGCACCACCGAGATCAGCACTGTCACCTCGATCTCGTGCAGCGAGGCGCGGATGGAGTTGGTGCTGTCGGACGCCACGGCGACATTGATGTCGCCCGGCAGTTGGGCCCGCAGCTCGGGCAGGACGGCGCGGACGCTGTCGACGGTCTGGATGATGTTGGCGCCCGGCTGACGGGTGACCAGGATGATGATGGCCGGCTTGCCGTTGAACAGACCGAGCGTCCGGGTGTCGGCGACGCTGTCGGTGACCTCGGCGACGTCCTGCAACCGCACGGGCGCGTCGCCGCGCCAGGCCACGACCAAGGGCGCATAGTCGGCCGCCTTGCGTCCGCCGGGGCTGGTATAGACCTGGAACCGACGTCCCGCCCCTTCGACCTGGCCCTTGGGTCGGTTGGCGTTGGCCGACTGCACGGCGGCGCGCACGTCCTCCAGGGCGATGCCATACTTGTTCAGCAGGAACGGATTGACCGACACCCGCACGGCGGGCAGCGAGCCGCCGCCGATCTCGACGTCGCCGACGCCGCTCACCTGCGACAGGCGCTGGGCCACGATGTTGGAGACCGCGTCGTAGATCTGGCCCGGCGTCTTGGTGTCGCTGGTCAGGGCCAGGATGATCACCGGGGCGTCGGAGGGGTTCTGCTTGCGGTAGCTGGGATTGCTCTTCAGCGTGGCCGGCAGGTCCGAGCGGGCGGCGTTGATGGCGGCCTGCACCTCGCGCGCGGCGCCGTCGATATTGCGGTTGAGGTCGAACTGCAGAGTGACCCGGGCCGAACCGGTGTTGCTCTGCGACGTCATCTCGGTGACGCCGGGGATCACGCCCAGCCGCCGCTCCAACGGCGTGGCGACGCTGGAGGCCATGGTCTCGGGACTGGCGCCCGACAGGTTGGCCGAGACCGATATGGTGGGATAATCCACCTGCGGCAGGGGCGAGACCGGCAGCACGAAGAAGGCGGCGATCCCGGCCAGGGCCAGGCCGATGGTCAGCAGGACCGTGGCCACCGGCCGCTTGATGAAGGGCGCCGACAGGTTCACGACGGCGCCCCCGGTATCGGGTCAGGGTCCGCCCGATCCGGCGCGACGTGGTCATCGTGCTCGCGGTGGACGCCCTTGTCGGCCGGGGCGAAGCGATCGAAGGCCAGGTAGATCACCGGGGTGGTGAACATGGTCAGCAGCTGGCTGACCAGCAGGCCGCCGAAGATGGCGATGCCCAGCGGCCGGCGCAGCTCGCCGCCCTCGCCGAAGCTCAACATCAGCGGGATCGCCGCGAACAGCGCCGCCAGGGTGGTCATCAGGATCGGGCGGAAGCGCAGGATGGCGGCCTGGAAGATGGCGTCGCGCGGGCTCTTGCCCTCGTTGCGCTGCGCGTCGATCGCGAAGTCGATCATCATGATCGCGTTCTTCTTGACGATGCCGATCAAGAGGATGATGCCGATGATGCCGATCACGCCCAGGTCGTTGCCGGTGATCCACAGGGCCAGCAGCGCCCCGACGCCGGCCGACGGCAGGGTCGACAGGATGGTCAGCGGGTGGATGTAGCTTTCATAGAGCACGCCCAGCACGATGTAGACGCAGACCACGGCGGCCAGGATCAGCCATAGCTGATTGCTGAGGGAGTTCTCGTAAGCCCCCGCCGCGCCGAGGAAAGTATGGGTGACCGAGACCGGCATGCCGATGTCCTTCATCGCCGCGCGGATGTCGTCGACCGCCTTGCCCAGCGACACGCCCGGCGCGGTGTCGAAGCCGATCGTCGTGGCCGGGAACTGGGCGACGTGGGTCACCTGCAGCGGAGCGGTCTGCTCCTTGATCGTCGAGATCGCCGAAAGCGGCGTGGGCGAGCCGCCGCCGGTCTTCAGGTTCAGCAGGCCCAGGGATTCCGGTGCGGTCAGCAGGCCCGGCTTGGCCTCCAGGATCACGCGGTATTGGTTGGTCTCGGTGAAGATGGTCGAGACGATCCGCTGGCCGAACGCGCTGTAGAGGGCGTCGTCGATGTCCGAGGCGGTGATCGAGAGCCGGGCGGCGGTGTCGCGGTCGATGTCGACATAGGCCGCCGCGCCGGTCGCGCTGGCGTCGCTATAGACATTGCGCACCGACTTCACGCTGGCCAAGCGCTCGGTCAGCTTGGCGGCCCACTGCCTGACCGTGGCGGTGTCGGCGCTCTCCAGCGACAGGCGGTAGAGCGTCGGACCGGTCTCGGCGTCGATGGTCAGGTCCTGGGTGGGCTGGAGATAGAGATGCACGCCCGGCACCGCGGCGACGCGATCGCGCAGCCGCTGCATGATCTTCTCCTGCGAGCCGTGGCGGTCGGCCTTCAGGTTGATCAACATCTGGCCGGTGTGGAGCATCGAGTTGTTGGCGCCATCCACGCCGATGAACGAGCTGAGACTCTCCACCGCCGGGTCGTCGAGGATGGCCTTGGCGGCGTCCTGCTGCAGGCCGGCCATGCGGTCGTAGGACACCGACTGCTCGACCTCGGTGCGGGCCTGCAACTGGCCGGTATCCTGGGTCGGGAACAGCCCCTTGGGAATGACTAGATAGAGCAAGGCGGTCAGGACCAGGGTCCCCAGCCCCACCAGCAGAGTCGCCGCCTGGTGCTCCAGCACCCAGGCGAGCCCCTTCTCGTACTTGCCCTCGACCCGCTCGAACACCGCCTGGGACTTTCTGGCGATGCGGCCCTGATGCTCCTCGCCGGCGGGCTTGAGCCAGCGGGCCGACAGCATCGGCGTTAGGGTCAGGGAGACCACGGCCGAGATCAGGATGGTGATGGCCAGGGTGATGGCGAACTCGCGGAACAGCCGACCCACCACATCGCCCATGAACAGCAGCGGGATCAGCACCGCGATCAGCGACACGGTCAGCGAGATGATCGTGAAGCCGATCTCCTTGGCGCCCTTCAAGGCCGCCTCCATCGGCCGCACGCCCTTCTCCAGGTGCCGGGAGATGTTCTCGATCATGACGATGGCGTCGTCGACCACGAAGCCGGTCGCGATGGTCAGGGCCATCAGGCTCAGATTGTTCAGCGAGAAGCCCAGCAGGTACATCACGCCGCAGGAGCCGATCAGCGAGATCGGCACGGCCAGGCCGGCGATCAGGGTGGCGCGCAGGCTGTGCAGGAAGAAGAAGATCACCACCACGACCATGACCACGGCCAACAGCAGCTCCATCTCCACGTGGTGGACCGAGCCGCGGATGCCGGTCGTGCGGTCGGCCAGCACCTTGACCTCGAGGGTGGCGGGCAGCCCCTCCTCCAGCTCCGGCAGCTTGGCCTTGATCGCGTCGACGGTCTTGATGACGTTGGCGCCGGGCTGGCGCTGGACATTGACGATGATCGCCGGCGTCTCGTTGGCCCAGGCGCCCAGCCGGGTGTTCTCGGCGCTCTGCACGACCTGGGCGATGTCGCGCAGGCGGATTGGGGCGTTGTCCTTGTAGCTGACGATCAGGTTCGAATAGTCGTCGACGGTCAGCAGCTGGTCGTTGGCGTTGATCGTGTAGGCGCGGGTCGGGCCGTCGAAGCTGCCCTTGGCGCTATTGGCGTTGGCGTTGCTGATCGCGCTCTGCACATTGGCCAGGGTGATGCCGTAGCTGGCCATGGCCTGGGTGTCAGCCTGGATGCGGATGGCCGGACGCTGGCCGCCGCTGAGGGTGACCAGGCCCACGCCCGAGACCTGGCTGATCTTCTGGGCCAGGCGCGTGTTGACCAGGTTCTGCACCTCGGTCAACGGCAGGGTGTCGGAGGTCACCGCCAGGGTCAGGACTGGCGCGTCGGCCGGATTGACCTTGGCGTAGACCGGAGGGGCCGGCAGGTCGGCCGGCAGCAGACTGTTGGCCCCGTTGATCGCCGCCTGCACCTCCTGCTCGGCGACGTCCAGGCTTTCACCCAGGTTGAACTGCAGGGTGATGATCGAGGCGCCGGCCGTGCTGGTGGAGCTCATCCGCGCCAGGCCGGCCATCTCGCCCAACTGGCGTTCCAGAGGAGCAGTGACCGTCTGACTCATCACCTCGGGGCTGGCGCCCGGATAGAGGGTCTGGATCTGGATGGTGGGGTAGTCGACCTGCG
Organism: Caulobacter sp.; assembly: GCA_017744495.1. Taxonomy (GTDB): domain Bacteria; phylum Pseudomonadota; class Alphaproteobacteria; order Caulobacterales; family Caulobacteraceae; genus Caulobacter. Next base: position 46,433 of record JAGIBE010000290.1, read on the forward strand.
GCAGGGCCGACAGCGGCAGCAGCCGGAAGCCGACCAGGCCGGCCAGGACGATGGCCGCCATGAACAGCGCCGTGGCGACCGGTCGCTGGATGAAGGGACGCGAGGGGTTCATGGCGCGGGCCTACTCGGCCTGCTGGCGGCGACGGCGATGCTCGCCGCCCTGCCCTTGCCCCTGACCTTCACCCTTGCCGGCCCACTGCCCCTTCCCTTTGCCCTTGCCTTGACCCATGCGGCCGGCGGCCTGGCCGGGAAGCTGGACCTTGCCGCCCTCGCGCAGACGATCGCCGCCCTCGGTGATGACCTTTTCGCCGACCTTCAGCCCACTGACGATCGACACCTGGGTCGTCGTCGAGGGACCGGACGTGACCTTGCGCTTGTGGACCGTCTGGCCCTCGCCCAGCACCCAGACGAAGGCCCCGTCGCTGCTCTGGCGCAGAGCGGTGGCGGGCACGACGACCGCGTCCTTGATGGTGTTCAGCTCCAGCCGGACATTGACGAACTGGCTGGGGAACAGGGTCCCGCCGGTGTTGGGAAACCGGGCCTTGGCCTTGACCGTGCCTGTGCCCGTGTCGACCAGGTTGTCCAAGGTCGAGAAGGTCCCCTTGTCCAGGGTGGTGGTCCGCGTGCGATCCAGGGCAATCACCGGCAGGACACCGCCGCCGTTGGCCCGGGCTGCGATGCGCGGCACATCGTCCTGCGGGACGGTGAATTCGACGTCGATCGGCGAGACCGTGGTGATCACCGCCACGCCGCTCGCATCCCCAGCCCCGATGTAGTTGCCGGCGTCCACGACCCGCAGGCCGACCCGGCCGCTGACCGGAGCGACGATGCGGGCGTAGCCGACATTCAGCCTCGCGGTGCCGACGGCGGCCCTGTCGGCCATCACCGAGCCCTGCAGCTGCTTGACGGTCGCGGCCTGGGTGTCGACCTCCTGGCGGGCGATGGAGTCCTGGGCCAGCAGGGTCTGGTAGCGGCTCAAGGTGACCTGGGCGCTGGCCAGCTGCGCCTGGTCGCGGGTCAGATTGCCCTGCGCCTGCAAGAGGTCCATCTGGAACTGACGCGGGTCGATCTGCACCAGCGGCTGGCCGGCGCGGACCATCTGGCCTTCCTTGAACAGCACCTGGGTGATCACGCCCGAGACCTGCGGCCGGACGGTGACCGTCGCGGCGGGCTTCACCGTGCCCAGGGCCTCGATGATCACCGGCAGGTCGGCCTGGGTCGCCGTGGCCACGGCCACGGTGCTGGCCGGACCGCCGCGCCGCCCGCCGCCAAAACCGCCGCCGGGGCCGCCCGGACCTCCGGGACCGCCCGGTCCGCCGCCCTCGCCCTTGGGCGCGTGCATCAGGCTCCAGGCCAGCCAGACGATCCCAACCAGAACCGCCAGGGCGATCGCCCCGCCGATGATTTGCGCCCTGCGGCTGACATGACGGATCGGCGGACGGGGTTCGGTCATCGAAATCTCAGGCGCGTGTGGCGAAAGCAACGGCCAAACGCCGCCGTGTCCGAAGCACCAAACGCCACAATGGCGAAACGGATGCTGGTGACGGCGTTTGATCGTCCCGAGCCTTACTTGCCCGGCCACGTTTGCCTGAACATTTCAGTCGCGAAACTTGCGTCGCCGCATCTTCGCCTGACTTGATTGACTTTGGACTAGGTCAGGCCGCGTTCAGCCGCCAGGCGAAGCGCGTGGCGATCGACACCGCGCCGTCCTTGCCACCGGCGGGCCCGTCCAGCGTATCGCTCTCGATGAACTGCAGCCCGGCCTCTTTCTGGGAGCGCCAGACCACGCGGGTCAAGTGGACCCGTTTGGCGATGGAGTCGACGAGGAAGGCGCCCTCGGCCGGCAGGTCCAGATCGGCGATCGCGATCCGGGCGCCGCCGTCGGCGATGTCGATCAGCGAAACCTTCCAGGCCTTGCGGCCGTCAACCACGTACGCCTTCCGCTTGGTCGGCGTACGGGGATGGGCCCGCTGTTCGATACCTGATCTGTGGTCGGCTTCGGATCGCATGGCGGCGACCCTAGCCAAGCAGGGTTAACGGATGGCGCCCTCCTGACGGTCAAGGTCGAGATTGACCAGCAGGACGTTGACGCGCGGCTGGCCGATGAAGCCCAGCAAGCGTCCCGCCTGGTGGCGGGCGATCACCGCCTCGACGGCGTCGGTGGTCATGCCCCGCGCCTTCGCGATGCGCGGAGCCTGGAAGCGGGCGTAGGCCGGCGAGATTTCCGGGTCCAGGCCCGAGCCCGAGGTCGTCACCGCATCGGCGGGGATTGCGACGCCCGGGTTCTCGGCCCGCAGGGTCGCGGCGTCGGTCTTCTCGCGCTCAATGAGCTTGTCGTTCAGCGGCCCCATGTTGGAACCGCTGGAGGCCGAAGCGTCATAGCCCACGCCGGCCGCCGAGGGACGCGGATGCAGGTATTTCGCCTGGGCGAAAGTCTGACCGATCAGGGCCGAGCCGACGACCGCGCCCTTGGCGTCCTTGACCAGGGAGCCGTTGGCC